>CAZWBW010000086.1:0-11473 GCA_964632355.1 uncultured Anaerolineaceae bacterium
TCGACGCTGGTACCGAACGCACGGCGTGGGAGTAAACCATGCGTTGCTGGCGGCGACCGTGATGCTCGAGGGCGGGAAGCTGGTGACGCAGAATGTGCGGCACTTCCCCATGCCCGAGATCGAAGTGGAACAAGGCTGGGAATAAGCTCGCATCCCGCAAGCCAGATCCATACGTAGTTCGTCCCGAGTCGATGCGGTGAACCGCATCACACCAAGGAGGGACGTATGCGAAGTTGGCTCATGGCGCCGCTGGTGGCGGTACTTGCACTGACAGTAGGTTTCGGCGTGGGGGTGCGGCCGGATGATGCCCGGGCCCAGGCTGGATCCGTAAACATCCAGGACTTCCAGTTCGTGCCGGCCAGCATCACGGTGAGCGTGGGCACAACGGTGACGTGGACGAACAGCGACACGGCACCGCACACGGCGACTTCGAACCCGGGCGTTTCGCCCGCGTTCGACACCGGGACGATTAACCCGGGTGGCTCGGGATCGGTGACGTTCAACACGCCGGGGACGTTCGGGTACTTCTGTGCGATCCACCCGCAGATGACCGGTACAGTCGTTGTCACTGCGGTCGACGATGACGACGATGATAACGGCGGCGCCACGACGCCGACGGCGAGCCCGACGAGCGCGACTGGGGGAGCTGGCCCGGGAGCCCCTGCCTCGGGAACCGGGACACGATATGACTCCTCGGAAAGCGGGCTGCCGATGCTAATGGCCGGTGGAGTTGTCGTCCTTGCCCTGGGAGCGGCGGGACTGGTTCTGCTTCGCCGGCGGTAGGAACTCTTAGTCCGAGCTTTTGGCGGTGACCGCCTCCGATGGGGGCGGTTGCTGCCGAAAGTAGAGGATGTCCTGTGGGCCGATGCGCAGGTAGGCGAGCGTGAGCACGCCGATACCGCTGATCGTCAGGATGACGATCAGATGGGTTCCGAACGCGAAGGCCGTGGCTTCCCCGGCGGTGGCCCCGGTGGCCTGCAGGATGGAGATGGCGGCGAACTCGTAGATGCCGAGGTTCGACGGCAGGATTGTCAGGGAGCCGGCCACGTTCACCGCAACCATCACCAGCAGGTAGCCGGCGGGATCGATATCGAGGCCCAGCGCGAGACCAAACGCACCGTACGCCAGGACTTCCAGTGCCCAGGCTGCGAGCGCGAGTCCGCCGGTTTCCAGTCCAGAACCCAGGCGACCGAGCGGCTTCAGGCCTTCGACGAAGTCGGGAAGGAACTTGTCGAGTAGGAGGCGTGGCCCGTGGGGAAGGCGCCCGAGGATGCGGTGCTCTTCGAGCCCGGGCCGAACATCGAGCTGCGCCAGGAGCGCGGTGGCCACCAGCGCGACGAGCACGACGGCGCTCAGGATGAACGTGATGAAGTAGAACTGGCCGGCGCTGCCGCTTACCAGCATGAGCCCGACCACGAGGATGATGGCGAAGCTGACGCCGTCGAGGACCCGTTCGGTCAGGAGCGACGCCACGATGCCGCTCCGTGGGAGATGACAACGCTGGGCGAGCACCTGGACCCGCAGGACATCGCCGGCACGAAATGGGATGACGTTGTTCGTCGCCATCGACGACCAGTACACGGTGAAAAGGTCGCGGAGCGAGACGTGTCCGACGGTCTGGAGCAGTCGCTGCCACTTCACTGCGTGGACGAACTTCGAGGCGATGAGCAGCGCGACCCCTGCGAGAAGCCATGCCGGCTGCAGCCTGCGGATAACCTGCCATGCCTCGGCGAGATCGACGCTGAAGGCGATAGCGGCGATGAGCGCGGCGGTGAGGCCCCATTGGAGCCAGAACCGCCAGGACCGCCAGATCGGTATGCCGGCCCGCGGCGCTTCGGGCTGCGGGGCTGGCTCGCCGCCGGTACGGGGCGGCGGACGCCTCGTGCTGACCATCACCACCCATCGTAGGACAGTGCCACCGGGGCGCGTGTAAGAACGAGCGGGCAGGTGGCTGGCTGCGGGGGCGGCGCAGTTGCGTTAGGGTGGATCGACCAACACGAGCAGGACGCCACTATGACCAACCGCCTTGCGAACGAAACGAGCCCCTACCTTCTCCAGCACGCAGGCAACCCGGTCGATTGGTACCCGTGGGGCGAGGAAGCGTTCGAACGCGCGCGGGCGGAGGACAAACCGATCCTGCTCTCGGTTGGGTACAGCACGTGCCACTGGTGCCATGTGATGGCGCGCGAGTCGTTTTCGAACGAAGAGACAGCGGCGCTGATGAACCGGTGGTTCGTGAATGTGAAGGTCGACCGGGAGGAACGGCCGGACGTCGATGCGGTGTACATGACCGCTGTGCAGGCGCTGACCGGGCAGGGCGGCTGGCCGATGACCGTGTTCATGACGCCCGACGGGAAGCCGTTCTACGCGGGGACGTATTATCCGCCGGAGGATGCGCACGGACGGCCGGGATTCCGCCGGTTGCTGGCGGCGATCGCCGATGCATGGACGAACCAGCGAGAGCAGCTGCTGAACTCCGCGGAGACGATTACCGAGCACCTGCGGCAGGCGACGAGCCGGATGACGCCGGGCGGCGACGGGGAAATCTCGCCAGAGTTGCCGGAGCGGGCAGTCGACCGGTTCCGCAATTCGTTCGACGCCCAGTGGGGCGGGTTCGGTGACGCGCCGAAGTTCCCCAGCCCCTCGAACCTCGACTTCCTGTTCGCGTATGGGGCGCGGACGATCGACGACCGCGAACCTTCGGCGCTGAACATGGCGCTGCTGACGCTGGTGCGAATGGCCTCGGGCGGGATGTACGACCACCTCGGCGGGGGCTTCGCGCGGTACAGCGTGGACCGGTACTGGCTGGTGCCGCACTTCGAGAAGATGCTGTACGACAACGCACAGCTTGTGCGGACGTACCTGCACGCGTACCAGCTCACGGGTGACCCGTTCTACGAGCGGGTGGTGCGGGAGACGCTGCGCTATCTCGAACGCGAGATGCTGAGCCCCGAAGGCGGCTTCTACAGCGCACAGGATGCGGATAGCGAAGGCATCGAAGGCAAGTACTTCGTCTGGACGCCGCAGCAGGTGCGCGATGCGCTCGGCGACGAGGATGCGGCGATCTTCAACACGTGGTTCGCGGTTACGGAAGAGGGCAACTTCCGCGACCCACATCACCCCGAGTTCGGCACGCGGAGTGTGCTGACGACGTGGCAGGACGCGAGCGAAGTCGCGGCCGCGTTCGCGCTCACGGAGGAGCAACTCGCGGAGCGGCTCGAGGAACTCAAGGCGCGGATGCTCGAGGTGCGGGAGCGGCGCGTGAAACCGCACACCGACAAGAAAGTGCTGGCATCGTGGAACGGGCTGGCGCTGGCGGCGTTCGCGGAGGCGGCACGGGTGCTGGGCGAGCCGCGGTACCGGGAGATCGCGGAGCGAAACGCGGCGTTCGTGCGCGAGAAGCTGTGGCGCGACGGACTGCTGCTCCACACGTATAAGGACGGGATCGCGAAGGTCGACGGGATGGCAGAGGACTACGCGTTCTACGGTCTCGGTCTTGTGGAGCTGTTCAAGACGACCGGCGACACGAAGCACCTCGAGTGGGCCGTGGAGATGCTCGACATCCTGCTCCGGGACTTTCGCGACCGTGAGAACGGCGGGTTCTTCGACACACCGGACCACGGGGAAAAGCTGCTCTTCCGGCAGAAGTCGTTCCTGGATGCAGCGACACCGAGCGGCAATGGAGCGGCGGCGCTGCTCGCGCTCTGGCTCGGCCGGTACTACGCGAACCGGGAGTGGGAAGAGGTCGCGAGGGAGGTTGTGACCGCAGTCGGGCCGCTCATCGAACAGGCGCCGGCGGGCTTCGGCACGTTGTTGCAGTGCGTGGAGTTTCTCCTGTCGCCGCCGCGGGAGCTGGTCCTTGTGGGCGAACCGGAGGCGCGACGGGCGCTCGAGCAGGAGGCAGCTCGCCACTTCATGCCGTGGGTGGCGGTTGCGCCGACGAGCGACGCGAAGGGGTTGCCGATGTTCGAAGGGCGCGAACCGGCGGACAGTACAGCTCGCGCCTTCGTGTGCGAGAACATGGTGTGCCAGCTGCCGGTTTCGACGGCAGAGGAGCTCCGGGGCCAACTCGAGGGCGCCGTAGCGTGAGCAGCGACGCCGGACCCGCGAACCGACCGGTTTCCGACGCGGAACTGCGGGCGCAGATGAGCCTGCCGGCGTATCCGCGGTCGGCGAAGTACGAGCCGCGCTGGGTGCTCGACAACCTGATGGGTCCGAACGTGCTGTGGCTCACCGAAGCGCTAGCGGAGGTGATGGAGTTCGCCCCCGGGATGCGCGTGCTGGACATGGGCTGTGGGAAAGCGGTGAGCTCGATCTTCCTCGCGAAGGAGTTCGATCTTGAGGTATGGGCCACCGATTTGTGGATCGCGGCGGCGGACAACTGGGAGCGCGTCCGGGAGGCCGGCGTCGAGCGGCAGGTGTTCCCGATCCACGCGGAGTCGCACCAGCTCCCGTTCGCATACGAGTTCTTCGATTCCGCGGTGAGCCTGGACGCGTACCACTACTTCGGAACGGACGACCTCTACCTCGCGTACTTCGCGAAGTTCGTGAAACCGGGCGGCAAGATCGGGATCGTGGTCCCGGGGTTCGTGCAGGAGTTTGAGTCAGTCCCGGAGCACCTCGCGCCGTACTGGGAGCCAGCGTACTGGAGCTTCCACAGCTCGGCATGGTGGCGCCGCCACTGGGAGCGCAGCGGCGCGGTCGACGTGGAGGTTGCGGACCTCGTGCCGGACGGAGCGGACCTTTGGCTGCGGTGGCTGGAAGTGTGCGAGGCGAACGGGTACCGGTACGACGAGCGGGAGCTCGCGATGCTCCGGGAGGATGGCGGGCGGGCGCTGGGGTTCACGCGAGTAGTGGCCCGGGTGCGGTAGGGTCAGCTCACCTCCTGGCGCGCGGCATCGAGGAGGCGGGCTAGGCCCAGACCTCCTCGACCGGCGTGATGCGGATGTTTTCCGGGCGCAGGTTCAGGTCCCGGGCGCCGACTTCACGGTCTTCGTCGGCGAGCTCGGGCTTGGGCGCATCGTAGGTGATGGTGGCGGGCTCGCCGGAGAGCAGACCGTCGCGGAGGCCTTCGGCGTCCTTCGTGATCATGACGACGGAGAGGTTCTCGGCCGAGAGGTACTTGCGCACGGTGTCGTTGACCTGCTCGCGGGTGAGACCGGAGAGCGCCGAGCGCATCGTGTCCGCGAAGTCGCCGATGCCGTACCAGCGGCTGTCGAGCGCGTACCCGAGCTGCTGGTCCTGCGTCTTGGTCATCACGAAGACGTTCTTCATGAGGTAGTTACGCGTGGCTTCGAACTCGTCTTCGCTGAGGCCGCGTTCGATGAGGCGGGCGAGTTCGTGGATGGCGAGCTTGAGCGTAAAGACGCCGTTTTGGGGCATCACCGGGCGGACCCAGATCTCGAAGAGCTGCGCGCGGCGGGCGATATTGGGATCCGGGAAGAACTGAAACATGCCGCGCGGGAAGGCCTCGATGTAGGCGTAGTTGCCGTAGTTCAGGCCGCGGGCTTCGCGGATGCGCTGGAACAGCCGGCCGCTCGACGCGCGGTGCTCGCCGAGCCACGCGCGCGCCAGCCACAGCGCGGGGAAGTCGGGGTGCGAACGAGTGACCGGGATGGGGTGGCCGAGCGAGATGGCGGTCGCGCGGGTCTCCTTCTGGATGATTTCGATCTCGATGCCGGTGGGCATGTGGCCCTCGACCTTCAGCTCGGGTGCGCGGGTGCCTTCCGGCAGGCGGGCGAGTTCGGCGCGAAACGTGGTTTCGAACTCTCCGGGGAAGGCGCCGGCGAGGCCGACCACGAGGTTCGCCTGGCAGTACTGCTGCGAAACGAACTCGCGGACATCGTCGAGCGTGATGGCCTCGATGCCCGAAACGGTGCCGAGCGTGGTGTGGCCGGAGGGGGTGCCGCGGAAGATGTTTGTCTGGAGGCGCTCCCGGCCGAGTTCCTCTTCGTTGTTGGCGCGAAGATCCTGGATGAGCGCGTTGCGCTGGCGCTCCTTGAGGCGCGCGAAGTCGTCCTCGCGGAAACCGGGCGTGAGCAGCTGCGGCATGACGATGGCGAGGAACCGTTCGAGGTTGTCGCGGTGGATGACGCCCGTGAAGGTCGTCATCTCGCGGTCGACGAGGGCGGAGAAGCTACCGGCGATGGGGAAGAGGGCACGGTTGATCTCGTCGATGCGCTGCTTTTCGCTGCCGGCGTCGGTGATCATCTCGGCGGCGAGGTGTGCGAGACCTTCCTTCCCGGCGGGGTCGTGCGCGGAGCCGACGAGGAACTGCAGTTTGAAGCGGAGCAACTCGGATGGCGTCCGCTGCACGACGAAGGGAATGCCCTCGCCGCTGGCCGCGGCGGCAGTCTCGTCTTCGACCGAGGGGAGCTGGTCGATGCCCTCGGGAAGCGGCTCGTGAGAGAGCGTCGTGAAGACGAGATTCGCGTCGGTGAGGTAGGTGCGCGCCGCGTCGTGGAGGTCCTGCGGGGTGAGCGCCTCGTAGACGCGGAAAAGGTTGTTCAGGGTGTCGTAGGAGCGGCGGAAGCGCACGAAGCGCGCGAGCGTCGCGGCGATGGACTCGCTGTTGTCGAGCGTGCGGGCGAAGCTGTAGCGCAGGTTCGACAATGCATCGGCGAGGCGGTCGGGCGAGACGGGAGCCCGCCGCGCCTCGCGAATCGCATCGAGGATGGCGTCGCGGACGTAGATCGCCTTCGCCGGGTCCTTTACGCGGGCGAAGATGGTGGCGAGGCCAGGATCCTGCTGCGCCGGGAAGTAGGGAAAGAGCTGGTCGACGACCTGCTCGCGTTCGACGAGGCGCTGGTAGAGCTCGGAGGTTTCGCCGGCAAAAAGGTCGAGCAGGACATCGAGCGCGGCAAACGCTGGCTCGGTCTCGGAGAAGGCCGGGCCGTGGAAGGCGACGGTCACGAACGGCAGCGTCTCCGACGGCCACGGAACGTGCGCGGTGACGGGCCCAGCGGCAGGCGGCTCCTGCGGGATCTCGATGGGTTCGGCGTCGCCAGCCTTCCATTCGCCCCAGTAGCGCTCGACGAGCGGGATGACTTCGGCCGGGTCGACATCGCCGGCGAGGATGATGGTGGTGTATTCGGGGCGGTACCAGCGTTCGAAGAACGTGAGGGAATAGTCGAACTGGTTGGGCATGTCCTCGATGTCGGCGAGGAAGCCCATGGTCGTGTGCTTGTAGGTGTGTGTGGTGTAGGCGGTATCGCGCTGGACTTCGATGAGCTTGGTCAGCGGCTCCGCTGAACTCTTGTTGTATTCGCCGAGCACCGCACGCGCTTCGGTTTTGAAGGCCTCTTCCGAGTACTTCAGGTTCATGAAGCGGTCGGCTTCGATCTCGAGGATCTTCTCGATGTCTTCTTTGGCGAAGGTGATGTGGTAGTTCGTGTAGTCGTCGGTGGTGTAGGCGTTCTGGCGCGCGCCGGCGCGAGTGATGATGTCCTGGTAGGCCGCCGCGGGATAGCGCTCGGTGCCGCGGAACATCATGTGTTCGAAGAAGTGGGCGAAACCGGACTTGCCGGGTTCGACTTCGTTGCGGGAGCCGGTCTGGACCGGGATCTGGAGCGAGACAAGGTTCGGGAAGCCGGTCGGGACGACGATGACGCGAAGGCCGTTCGGGAGTGTAGTTTCGGTGGCTTCGAACGGCATGATGTTGCGCGTGGCGGATTCGGCGGTCACGAAGGCCTCCAGCAAGTGGGTGTGACTGCCAGTCTAGCGAAGCGGGGCGAAACGAAACCGGGAGGAGCTGGTGCTCCTCCCGGTCGTTGTTCGTGAACGTTGGCCCGCCGGCCTAGTGGCCGTCGTGGTCGTCGTGATCGTCGTCGTGGTGCTCGTCACCGTTGCCGTGGTCGTCGTGACCATGGTCGTGGTCCTCTTCGGACGGAGCCCCGACGGGGACCTGCAGTTCGACGGTGCCGGCACGCTCGAAGTTCAGGCTGATGCGGATCTCGTCGCCCTCCGCGAGCGGTTCGGAGAGGTCCATCAGCATGATGTGGTAGCCGCCGGGCTTGAGTTCGACCGCCTGGCCCGCCGGGATCACGAGGCCGTCCTTCATCTCCTGCATGCGCTGGGTGAGCCCCTCGGTCACCACTTCGTGAACCTGGACCATGGGCGTGAGATCGGACGCAGCGGAGACGAGGCGGTCGGCTTCGCCGCTGTTTTGGATGACGAAGTACACGGCGCCGACGGTATTGCCGGTCGACCGGGCCCAGGCGCCGCTGATGGTGAGGCCCGTTTCGGTCGTGATGCCGTCGCCGGTGGCGCCGTTACCCTCGGACGGCGTGGCGTCGCCGGGAGCATCGGTAGCAGTCGCCGTCGGAGTTTCCGCCGGCGAGTCGTCATCGTCGCCGCAGGCAGCGGCGAACACACCGCCGGCCACGAGCGCGAGGCCGACGAGCGTCGTCAAGAAGTAGCGCCGCATGATTTAGCTTTCCTTCCAGCCTTCGGTAGTCAGTTTCTCCAGGTCGTGCTTCCAGTCCTCGATCTTGAACCCGGATGGGAAGACGAGGTGCGCGACATTGTCGGGCGTGTAGGCAAACACGAACGCGGAGTGGCTCACGGCGTAGTTGCCGTTGCCAAGGTCAGTCTTCTGTGGAGCCGGCATCGAGAGTTGCTGATGAAACGCAGCGATCTGCTCTTCGGTGCCGGTGAGCCCGATGAAGTCGGTGTCGAAGTGGTCGAGCCAGGCGCGAATCACCTCGGGCGTGTCGCGATCGGGGTCGGCCGTGACGAAGACGACCATGACCTGCTCGGCCTGCTCCGGCGGGAGCGAGTCAAGGGCCTCGGCGATATCGGCCATGTGAAGCGGGCAGATATCGGGGCAGTGGGTATACCCGATGTAGAGCAACACGATTCTGCCGTCGGTTTCGGCGCGCAGGTCGAACGGCTCGCCGTTGGTGTCGATCAGGACGGCATCGGGCTTGTTAAAGGGCGGCTCGACGTGGCCGGCGCGGTAGCCGGTCGGGGAGCCGTTCCCGGATTGTTGAACAACGGTAGCACCGGCGCCGTTGCCATTCGCGCTGTCGTTGGAATCGTCGTCACCGCCGCAGGCGGCAGCAACGACCATACCCAGGACCGCGAGGATCGCGAGGACCGTGCCGGCGAGACTTCTTCGGAGCAGCATTGCAGCCTCCTCCCTTTCAGATGGAACTATCGAACGAGCGCCGGGTGAGCCAGGCGGCTCGCGGTGGTGGTGGATCGGGCGAGATAGCTTCCGGCTCGTGGGGAGCCCAGAGCGCTGTGAACGCGGGCACACCACGAGCTTCGTGTGCTTCGGCTTCGAGGGCGGCAGCCATAAAGAGCACGAACGCCGTGGTAGTCAGCGGAACCCGCGCACAGGAGTTCAGCTTCGTGTGGCAGTGCTCTTCGTGTTCCCCTTCGTGCTCCGCGTGGCTGTGCCCCCATTCGGGAGTGCCTACGTAGTAGTCGGTTCCCGGGATGTCGATCTTCAGTTCCCAGTGGCCCAGGAAGAGGAGTGACGGCAGATAGGCCGCAACGATCAGCCACACCGCCCGGCGCCGGGCAGCATGGCTCCACGTTCCCTGCCTGTGGCCGCGGAACACCATCGAGTCAAGCGTATCGCGCCCGGGAGAATGCGGCGAACAATGCCTGCAATTCGCGAACGGAGTAGGGTGAGCATGTGCGGGTGTTGCTTACAAAGGAACAGATCGACCAGCGCGTGCGAGAACTGGGTGCGGAAATCACGCGCGACTACGCTGACTCCAACGACCTGGTACTGGTCGGGGTAATGCGCGGTTCGGTGTGCTTCCTGGCGGACCTGATGCGGGCCATCGACCGGCCGCTGCGGATCGATTTCTGCGCCGTGCAGAGCTACGAAGGAACGACGGGCGGCAAGCCAGGACTGGTGACAGACCTGCTGGGCGACGTGCGGGGAGCCGACGTAGTGCTTGTCGAAGACATCATCGAACGTGGGGTGACGCTGCGGGCAGCGCTCGAGCTGGTAAAGCGGTCGGAACCAGCTTCCGTACGTATCTGCGCGCTGCTGCAGAAGGACGTACCGCGCGATTGGGAGCCGGAAGCAGCGTACGTGGGGTTCGAGATCGGCCCCGAATTCGTGCTCGGGTACGGGCTCGATTACAACCAGCGGTTTCGAAACCTGCCGTACATCGCTGTTCCGAACGAGGACGACCTCAAGGACTGAACGCCGGCGGTTCGAGCGTGCATAATCCCGGGAGCAGTTGAGGAGGCACGAGATGCGCGTCGGGATTTCGCTCACCAGCTTTCACCAGGTCGAAGATGTGCGCGAAGGAGCGCGGTGGATGGTCGAACGGGCCGCAGCCGCGCGCGAGGCGGGACTGGATTCGCTATTCGTGGGCGACCATCACTCGATGCCCGCGCCGTACTACCAGAACGTTCCGATGATGGCGCGAATGCTGGCGGAGTGGGGCGACGCGCCAGCCGGGTGTCTCTTCCTGTTGCCGCTGTGGCACCCGGTGCTGCTGGCCGAGCAGATCGGGACGCTGGCTTCGATCGCGCAGGGGCGGTTCATCGTGCAGTGCGCGATTGGGGACGGGGAGCAGCAGTTCGCGGCGATGGGCGTGCCGCTTTCGCATCGCCCGTCGCGGTTCCAGGAGTCACTGGAGATGCTGCGGCGGCTTCTCGCGGGCGAGAAGGTGAGTTCGAGCGGCCGCTGGCAGTTCCGGGAGGCGCGGGTTGCGCCGCGGCCGCCCGAGCCGGTGGAGTTCTGGATCGGGGCGAGCGCGGACGTGGCGATCGAACGGGCGGCGCGACTCGGCGACGGGTGGCTGGCCGCGCCGGGGCTGACGTACGAGGAAGCTGCGATTCAGCTGGAGACGTACCGCCGCGCGTGTGAGAAGCACGGACGGCAGCCGACGGCGATCGCCATCCGGCGCGACATCTACGTCGGAGAGACGAGCGAGGAAGCGCGAGCGGTCGCCGAGCCGATCGTCGCCGCGGGGTATCGCGGGTTCGACCCGGCGGCAACCGTGTACGGTTCGGTGGACGAGGTGGTGGCGCAGTTCCGGCGGCTGGCGGACCTCGGGTACACCGATGTCATCGTGCGGCACCTGACCGACGACCAGGGGAAAGTGTTGGGTTCTATCCGGCGGCTGCGCGAAGTGCGGGAGGCGCTCAGGGACGCCTGAGCTCCTCCCACCAAAGGGGTTTCGAGCGCCTAGTGCAAACCAGACCGAACCCCAAATCCCCTACTGGCAGGTAGGGTATGCATGAAGCGCGAGATCCTCCTCTATCCTGTCGAACACGGATGCGTCGTAGGTCTCGATCTTCGAGACAACGCGCGAGTTGGCGATGAGTTGCTCGCCGTCCTCGCCGGTGGTGACGCTCCAGAACCCGATGACGTAGCCTTCTTCATCGAGCGCAAGTGTGGCGGTGCGCTTCGCACCTCCGTTCTCCAGGGTGCGTGTCCATAAGGTGGCGTCTTCGAGCTTGTAGGTGTGCGACGTGATGGGGCGCTCGTCTGGCGGCGATG
>CAZWBW010000086.1:11483-11757 GCA_964632355.1 uncultured Anaerolineaceae bacterium
ATCGAGCCCAGCTGCCCCAAGCGCACCCCCGGGGGCGTAGCCTTCGGCCCGCAGTGAGGCCCCGGTAAGCGGCGCAGGAACGAGACCAGCAAGGCTCTTTGGAGTCGCCGGGGCCGCGCTCACACACGCCTCTCCAGCAGGAGGGTTACCCCAATACACCAGTTCGCCAGTGGCGTCGCGGCGCTGGACCTGCTGGAGCTTGCCGGTGCTATCGAAGTACCGGCCAATGAATGCCTCGGCCGAACCGTCCTTACCGACGAGTGTCCAGGTTTCG
>CAZWBW010000087.1:0-11495 GCA_964632355.1 uncultured Anaerolineaceae bacterium
AGTTCGTGGTCGACCTCTTTTCCCAGTACGCGATGGAGTGGATGGAGGTCGGGCGCCAGCAGTACTCCGGCTATAAGCAGCACGCCTGGGTTCAGCGAACCCGCACCCTGCTCGCCATGCAGCTCACGATGGCGGACTTCGTGCTGACCTGTAACGAACGCCAGCGCGACTCGTACATCGGCATGATGATGTCGCTCGGGCTCATCTCGCCGAAGGTCTACGACGACGACCCGACGCTTCGCCGCTACATCGATGTGGCGCCCCACGGCATCCGCAAGGAGCCGCCACAACCGGGCGACCCGGTGCTCCGCGGCGTTCGCGAAGGCTTCCGGCCAACCGACAAGATCATCGTGTGGAACGGCGGGATCATCCAGTGGTACGACCCCGCCACGCTGCTCGAAGCGCTCCGCCGGCTCAACCGGCCCAACGTGAAGCTGCTCTTCCTCGGCGCCGCCTACCCCGGCATCCAACACCTCGGCACCGGGATCCGCTTCCAGGACGCGAAGGCCATCGCGGAGCGGAACGGCCAGCTCGGCCGCACCGTCTTCTTCGAAGAAGGGTGGGTGTCGCACGAAAGCGCCCGGCAGTACGTCCTCGAAGCCGACATCAGTGTGTGCAGCTACTTCGACAACCTCGAAACGCGGTACAGCCACCGCACGCGGTTCGTCGATCTCATCTGGGCCGAACTTCCGTTCATCTGCACGCACGGCGACGTGCTCGCCGCCGAGGTAGAGCGCCGTGGCTGGGGGCTCGTCGTGCCCGAACAGGACCCCGACGCCCTCGCGCAGGCCATTGCACGCCTGCTCGACGATCGCGACCTGTACAAGCAGTGCAAGGAGAACCTGGCCGCTGCCCGCCCCGGACTCCAGTGGGACGTGACCCTGCGGCCGCTCGTCGAGTTCTGCCGCAACCCCGAGCCGCTGGCCCCGAAATGGGAGCGATTGCCCGGGCTGGCCCAGCGCATCGCGACCTACGCCGGGCGCCGCGCAGTCTTCCAGTGGGCCCGGCCGCGCGGCTAAGCCAAATTCGCTCCATCAATTTACAGGCCTTTTACACCCTCCTCCTGTTCTCGCGCGTTTTTACTTCCGTATGTGAATGCACAACAGCGAGGAGTCTCCCGGGTGAACATGCCCTCTGCCCTGAACGCGCTGCTCGCACCCACGAGCGAAAGCTCGCTGGGGTCCGTCGAGACCCCGCTGGTGCTCCGGGTGCTGCGGCCCACGTCGTTTGCCCTCTGGTTCGTCGTTTTTTGCACCCAGGCGGTGACCGTAGCCTCGGGCGAGGAGGCCCGCTGGCTGCTGCTCGGGCTTTCTACCCTGCTCTTCGTCGGCGTTCACGTGCAGTTCTGGTACGAAGAATCGGAACAGGGCCGCCGCGTCCACCATGCCATCGAACGGATGCGTGGCCGCATCTACGAAGATGAGCTCACCGGCCTCCCGAACAGCCGCCACTTCGTCTTCGAACTGCGCCGCCAGATGATGCGCTCCGTCCGCAGCGGCCGCGGCTTCTCGCTCGTGCTCACCGACCTCCGTGGCTTCGAACGCGACCCCAAGACCGAGGAGAAGCTTCTCCCGCAGATCGCCAAGGCGCTCCGCATGGCCTCCGCCGAAGGTGACTTCGTCGCCCACCTCGAAGGGCCCGTCTTCGCCGCCATCGTCACCGACGACCGCGACCGGAGCGCCGCCGACAAGTCCGAGGCGTTCCTCATCGCGGTCGGCTCGTGCATTCCGCTGGAGAAGGCCGCCCTCGTCCAGCCCGTCGTTTCGCTGACCGGCTACGAAGGCGAGCTCGAAGTTCGCGACTTCCTGCGGCGAGCCCAGCGCGACCTGGTCACCTCGCAGACGACCGGCACTGTCACACCGAAGCGCACGGTCATCGGCCCCGCCCGCGCCGCGTAATTCGAACCGGGCGAGCAATCTGCAACCAACGGGTAAGCCCCGCGCGTCCACTGGCCCACCTCGCCGCAAAGCTCATGGGCTAGGATTGGCGCCATGAACACGGACAGTAATGGCGAGAAGCAGCACAAGGGCGAGTTCGACGAGCTCATGCGCGGGCGCGAGGAACTCGGCCAGGCGGTCGCGCAGCCCGTAGGCGACGACCCGAAAGCCTGGCTCAGCGGCGTTCAGCAGGCCGCCCACAGGCTCTTCGAGATCATCGAGAAGCACGAACTCTCCACCGAACGCGAAGGCGGCATGCTCGCCAACGTCGCCGTCCGCAGGCCGCACCTGATGCACGCGACCCAGCGCCTGCAGCACGAACACGACGACATGCTCCACCGGCTCGCCGAGATCGAGGTCGAAACCGAGCGCCAGATCGCGGCCGAAGACTACAACCTCGACCTCGTGCGGCTGCAGGTGCAGGTGGTGCGGAACATCCTGCTGCTCCACCTCGCCCGCACACACGATCTGCTGTTCGAGGCCTACATTCGCGTCGAAGGGGTGGGCGACTAGCGCCGCTACCGCGTGATCTCGTCGACCTCCGCCATCTCCTCGGGCGTGAGGCGCCACGCCGCGGCCGCCACGTTCGCCGCAACCTGTTCCGGGCTGGTCGCCCCCGCGATAACGCTCGCGATGTACGGCTTCGTCGCCAGCCACCCGAACGCCAGCTCGAGCAGCGTGTGCCCGCGCGATTCGGCGAACGCCTGCAGCTTCTCCACTATGTCCCAGTTCCGGTCGGTGAGGATCCGCTGCGCCATCGGCTGCATCTTCGCGAGGCGCGTACCCTCCGGTGGCGGTTCGCCGCGGCGGTACTTGCCGGTCAGCAGCCCGCTCGCCAGTGGGAAATACGGCAGGATGCCGAGCCCGTACTTCTCGCACGCTGGCACCAGTTCCCGTTCGATGCGCCGGTTCAAGAGGCTGTATTCGTTCTGTGCCGAAATGAACCGCTCCACGTTGTGGCGCTCCGCCACGTAATGCGCCTCGACTGTCTGCCAGCTAGCGAAGTTCGAATGCCCGATGTAGCGAACCTTGCCCGACCGCACCAGGTCGTCGAGCGCCCGCAACGTCTCCTCGATCGGTGTGCGTGGGTCCGGGTTGTGGATCTGGTAGAGGTCGATGTAGTCGGTGCCCAGGCGGCGCAGGCTGTCCTCGCACGCCTGCACGATGTACTTCCGCGAACCGCCCGAGTTGTACACACCTTCGCCGAGCGGGTTCCCGAACTTCGTCGCGATTACCACGTCGTGGCGGCGGCTGCCGAGCGCCTTCCCCAGCAACTCCTCCGACTGGCCCTGCCCGTACGTGTTCGCCGTGTCGAAGAAGTTGATGCCGTGGTCGAGCGCCGCGTCCACCACTCGCTGCGTGGCCTCCGCATCCATGCGGGCCCCGAAGTTGTTGCAGCCGATGCCGACCACCGATACGCGCAGTCCCGAGTTCCCGAGGTTTCGATACTCCATCCGTGCCCCCAACTGGTTTCGAAGGAGTATAGGGCCGGGGCCCCGGGCGCTCACGCCGCGCCGGTGGCAATGAGCCGCTGCCCCAACTCCGTTCGCCGAATGATGAACTTCTCGAGTTCGACGCCGCCGAAGACGAACGCCCCCGCCAGCCCGACGTGGAACCACTCGACGAGCGTCAGCCCTTCGGAACCGAAGACGCTGTTCATGAACGGCAGGTAGGTGTACCCGAGCTGCAGCGGCACACAGGTCATCACCGCCAGCAGCGCAACCTGGTTCCCGAACAGCCCCTCCCGGTTCGTCACCGGCCCGAGAATGCTGCGGCTATTCAGCAGGTACACCATCTCGCCGATGACGATCACGTTCACGGCGACCGTCCGGGCCGTTTCGACGCTGGCGCCCTGCGATTCGTGATAGAGAAAGAGCCCCAGCGACGCCACACCCATTAGGAGCGAGACCAGCGTGACCCGCCAGATGAAGAACCCCGACGCCATCGACTGGCCGGGCGGCCGCGGCTTTCGCGCCATGATGTCGCGCTCCGCCGGTTCGAATGCCAGCGCCACGCCGAGCGTGCTCGAGGTGACCATGTTGTTCCAGAGGACCTGCGCCGGCGTCAGCGGCAGCGTGAGCTGGAACAGGATCGCCGCCATCACGCCAAACACCTCGCCACCGTTCGTTGGCAGCATGAACAGGATGAACTTCTTGATGTTGTCGTAAACGGCGCGGCCTTCCTTCACCGCCGCCACAATGGTCGCGAAGTTGTCGTCGGCGAGGACGATGTCGGCGGCTTCCTTGGCGGCCTCGCTGCCCTTCATACCCATCGCCACGCCGACATCCGCCCGCTTGAGTGCCGGGGCGTCGTTCACGCCGTCGCCCGTCATGGCGACGACCTGGCCTTCTTGCTGCAGCGCCCGCACCAGCCGCAGCTTGTGCTCGGGGTTCGCCCGCGCGAACACGTCGGCTTCGACCACGGCGCGGCGGAGCTCCGCGTCGTCCATCGTCTCGATCTCCCGGCCCGTGATGACCGGCCGGCCGATCCCGATCGAGAGCTGCGATGCGATGGCGCGGGCGGTTTCGGCGTGGTCGCCGGTGATCATCTTCACGCGGATGCCGGCGCTGTGGCACTCGCGAACGGCGCGGATGGCCTCCTCGCGCGGCGGGTCGGCGATCCCGGCGAGCGCCAGCAGTTGCATCCCCGTGTCCACGTCGTCGAGGCCGAGGCCGTCCGTCCCGGGGTCGGCCGGTTTTGCCGCAATCGCCAGCACGCGCAGGCCCAGCGCCGCCATGTTGTGCGAAACCGACTCCCAGTACCCGGGGTCGAGCGGGCGCGGCCCGTCTTCGTGGAGCTGCTCCGTGCAATGCTCGAGCACCCGCTCCGGCGCACCCTTCATGAAGATCCAGGGCTGCCCATCGGGGCTGCGGTGATGCGTCGCCATGAACCGGTGTGTCGAATCGAACGGGATGACGCCCAGGCGCGGCCACGCACCCTCGTGTTTGTCGTGATCGAGCCCTCCCTTCATCCCGACGGTGAGCAGCGCGCCTTCCGTCGGGTCGCCCACGAGCCGCCACTCGCCATCCACCTCCCGGAGCCGCGCGTCGTTGCACAGGAGCCCAGCCCGGAGCGCCAGTTGCAGCACCGGGAACGCCGCCGGGTCGGCCGGGCGACCTTCGAGAAAGAACTGGCCTTCGGGCGAGTAGCCAACCCCGCCGACATCGAACACCCGGTCGCTCGTCGCGAGACGCTGGACAGTCATCTCGTTCCGCGTCAGGGTTCCTGTCTTGTCCGAACAGATAACCGTCACCGAGCCGAGCGTTTCGACCGCGGGCAGGCGCCGGACGATGGCGTGGCGGCGCGCCATTCGCTGCACGCCAAGCGCCAGCGTCACGGTCATGATCGCGGGCAGGCCCTCGGGAATCGCCGAGGCGGTCAGCGCCACCACGGTCACGAACATCTCGTCGGCGGGGTGCCCCTGCACCACCGTGCCGAACACGAACGTCGCGGCAGCCGTACCGACGATGATGAGCGCCAGGTAGCGCCCGAACCGGTTGATCTGGCGCAACAGTGGCGTCCCAACCGTGCGGACGCCCGCCAGCATCACGTTGACCCGGCCGAGTTCCGTCGCCTCGCCCGTGGCGACAACAACGCCCGTGCCGTGGCCGTTCACCACGATGGTGCCCGAATAGGCCATGCCGTGGCGGTCGCCGAGCGGGGTATCGAGCGGCACCGGCTCCGTGTCCTTCTCCACCGGCACCGATTCGCCGGTCAGCGCCGCTTCGTCGATGCGGAGCTCCCGGACCTCGATCAGCCGCACATCGGCCGGCACACGGTCGCCCCGGCGCAGCAGCACGATATCGCCGGGCACGAGGTTGGCGGCGTCGATATCCATGCGCTGTCCGCCGCGAATCACCAGCGCGTGCGGCGAAAGCATCTCCCGGATTGCGTCGAGAGCGGCTTCGGCGCGTCCCTCCTGCACGAAGCCGATAATCGCGTTCACCACCACCGCTACGAGCAGCACCACCGTGTCGAGCCACTTGCCGAGCATCGCGGTGATGGCCGCAGCCGCAAGCATCACGTAGAGCAGGACGTTGTGGAACTGCAGGGCCAACCGCATGAGCGGGCCGCGCCGCTCCGGTGGCGCCAGCCGGTTGTGCCCGTACCGGGCGAGCCGCCGCCGAACTTCCTCTTCCGAAAGCCCGTTCGGCGAGACCTGGAGCCGCTCCAGCACTTCCGACGCGGGCAACGTGTGCCATTCCACGGACGCAGGCGCACCCGCCGCTCGGCCCTGGGTTGGCGCGCGCGTTGCCGAACCCGTCACAACCGCTCGGCTCCGCCTGCCTGCCCGCCCTTCGCCATCACACCGTCCCCCAGCGGGTTTCCCGCACGCGAGCACACGGGAGCCCGCCTCGTGGTCGTCGGTCTTTCAGACTACCCGATCTCGCCCGGACGTCGCCGTCCCCCGCACCGCTGGCCGGTCTGTGAACCACCCGTCACACCGGGCGAACGGGACGTGTGCGAGTTCGCAGAACCCGCATCGAGCGAGGCAGACGATGGCGGAAACAACTCCAGTGGCGAACCGCCGCACGACCTCCCCCGGGAGCCACGGACCAGCCAATACGGAGGCACCCACCATGGCCGACATCATCATCCTCGGAGCGGGAATGAACGGACTCACCGCCGCGATGCTGCTCGCCAACGACGGCTACAGCGTCACCGTCCTCGAACGCGACCCCGCCGAGCCGCCCGCCGACGCCGATGCGGCCTGGCGCGAGTGGGAGCGGCGCGGCGTCGGCCACTTCCGGCTGCCGCACTTCATCCTGCCCCGCTGGCGCACCGAAATGGCGGCGATGCTCCCGGCCGTCCTCACCGAAGCCGAACGCCTCGGCGCTCGCCGGTTCAATACCGTCACCAGCCTCCCCAGGGCCCTCACCGGCGGCGAACGTCCCGGCGACAATCGATTCGAAGCCCTCACTGCGCGGCGGCCGGTGCTCGAAACCGCCGTCGCGAACATCGCCCGGCAGACTCCCGGCGTCGAAATTCGCCGCGGCGTCGCGGTCGCTGGCCTGCTCGCCGAGCCACGCTCGCGCGGTGTCCCCCGCGTCACCGGTGTCGTCAGCGCCGACGGTTCGAAGTACCGCGCGAAGCTCGTCGTCGACATGACCGGGCGACACTCGGCACTGCCCGCGTGGCTCGAAGGCATCGGCGCCCGGCCGCTGGTGCAGGAAGCCGAGGACTGCGGCTTCATCTACTACGCACGGCACTTCCGCGCCCGCGATGGCTACATTCCCGACCACCGCACCCTCCTTATGGAGCACTACCCATCCGTTTCCATCGGCACCATGCCCGCCGACAACGACACCTGGTCCGTGTTCTTCGTAACCAGCAAGACCGACCGCGCCCTGCGTGGCCTCGCCAAAGTCGACATGTGGAACCGAACACTCGCGAGCTACCCGCTCGTCGCGCACTGGGGCCAGGGCGAACCCCTCGAGGGCGTCGCGGTCATGGGCGGGATCGAAGACCGCCACCGCTCGCTCATCCGGGACGACGCCCCGGTCGCGACCGGCATCCTCATCGCCGGCGACGCCTGGGCCGCCACGAACCCGGCGCTCGGCCGCGGCATCTCGATGGGCGCCATCCACAGCCGCCTGCTCCGCGACACCATCCGTGTCGTCGGCCTCGACGACCACCGGGCCCTGTCGCTCGCGTTCCATTCGGCCACGATGGAGTACCTCGAGCCGATTTACCGGGCCACCGTTCGCACCAACCGGCACCGGTTCGGCGAACTCGCCGCGGCCGCCCGTGGCGAGGAGTACATCCCCGAGGACCCGTCGTGGTTCGGCACCATCGAACTGGTGAACGGAGCACGTCAGGACCCCGACCTGCTCCGTGCGTACGCCGCCCTCGCCGGGCTGCAGCCGGGCCTTAGCCGGCAGGAGATCAAAGAGCGGCTCGACCGGCTCCCGCGCCAGCCACGCTATTCGCTCCCGGGCCCCTCGCGCGGCGAACTGCTCGAACGCATCGCCGCCTGATCCAGTGGCAGGCGCTAGAGCGCCGGGCGCCCTACACCGGCGTCCGGCGCTTCGCGCCACCCGCCAGTCACCAGCCAACAGCCAATAGCCGTTAGCTATGGCCTTGGAATCGCCCGCCAAATGACCGATCATGAGGTTACTCACAAAAAGTAACCGGAGTGATCATGCCCAACGAGCCAGCGCAACGGCCGGTCGAACCGGCCGGTACGGCTGCGGCTTCGAGCGAACTTCCACCTCGCCTGCCAAAGCTCACCATGCTCCAGGACGGCGGCACCGCCCCCGTCTGCGAGGGCGACGCGTGTGTGGTCGAACCGGTCACGCCCGGACAGCCCGCCCCAAAGGAGGAAGCTTGATGCAGGTCGAAATCTGGTCGGACGTCGTCTGCCCCTGGTGCTACATCGGCAAGCGCCGGTTCGAAAATGCGCTCGCGCGGTTCGCCCATGCCGACGAGGTCGAGGTCACCTGGCGCAGCTTTCAGCTCAACCCCGACCACCCGAAGGGCCTCCACCAGACCGTCGAAGAGTCGCTCGCACAGAAGTACGGCGGCACGCCCGAACAGATTCGCGCCATGAACGAGCGCGTCACCCAGATCGCCGCCGAAGAAGGCCTGCGCTACGACATGAGCCGCTATACGGTGGTGAACACGTTCGACGCTCACCGTATGACGCACCTCGCGAAGGCGCACGGGCTCGGCACCGAAGCGCACGAGCGGCTCCTCCGCGCGCAGCTCGTCGAGGGCGAAGTGCTCGATGACCCCGAGACCCTCGCGCGGCTCACCGCCGAGGTCGGCGTGCCCGAAGACGAAGCCCGCCGCGTGGCCGAGGGCGACGCCTACACCGCCGAGGTCGAAGCCGACCTCCAGCTCGCCCGTGAGTTCGGCATCACCGGCGTGCCCTTCTTCGTCATCGACCGCAAGTACGGCATCTCCGGCGCACAACCGACCGAGGTCTTCCTCGACGCGCTCGAGACTATCCACCGCGAATCGCAGGGCGCCCCCGCCCCGTAACTTTCGCCTCACCGTACACCAAATACGATCCGGCGCTGGATATGCGCCGGTTCGTTTTCGTGCCGGGCGCGCCGCGCATGGCAATTCCATCAATCCCTCTTGATACATCAAACGGCACTGATGTATCGTCCGCGGCATGACAGCGAACCGCCAGCCGTCCGCACCGCCGCCGTTTATCCGGCAGGCCGCGCACCCACTCCGCTGGCGCATCCTCGCCGAGCTCTCCCGGGGCGACTACCGCGTGCGCGAACTCGTGGAACTCCTCGGCGCGCCGCAGAACCTCGTCTCGTACCACCTGCGGCAGCTCCGCGACGCCGGCCTGGTCGCCGCCAGGCGCAGCAGCTTCGATGGCCGCGACACCTACTACCACCTCGACCTCGGCCGCTGCGCCGAAGCGCTCGCCGCCACGGGCGCCGCACTCCACCCGGCGCTCGGCCCGGCTGCCGCATCCCCGGCGCTGGTCGCCGAACGCCCACAGCCACCGGCCGTGCTGTTCGTCTGCACCGGGAACAGCGCCCGTTCGCCCATCGCCGAGGCGCTGCTTCGCCACCGGACCGAGGGCAGCGTCACGGTCGCGAGCGCCGGCACCCGCCCGAAAGACGCCATCCACCCGGGCGCCATTCGCGCGCTCCGAAAGGGCTTCGGCATCGACATCGGCGACCAGCGCCCCCGGCACATCGAAACCGTCGCCGGCCGCCGCTTCGACCACGTCATCACCCTGTGCGATCGCGCCCGCGAGGCCTGTCCCGACTTCGACTACCGACCAAGGAGGGCCCATTGGAGCATCCCCGACCCCGTATCGGCCGCCGAACCCGGTGACCGCGCTTTCGAACGAACCGCGGCAGAGATCGACACGCGTATCCGCTACCTGCTGCCGCTCCTCGCCGCACCCTGACCACAAAGGAGGGTCACGCCATGACCGCACCCACCGAATACGCCAGCGTTCGCTACATCGTCGACGATGTGCAGGCAGCCGTTGACTTCTACACCACCCATTTCGGGTTCACGGCGGGGCTTAACGCCGCGCCCGCGTTCGCCGAAGTCACTCGCGGCCCGCTGCGGCTGCTCCTTTCGGGCCCGCCGAGCTCCGGCGCGCGCATCACGCCCGGCGAACTCGCGGCCCCGGGCCGCAACCGCATCCACCTCGTGTTCGAAGACCTCGACGCCGAAGTAGCCCGCCTCCGCGAGGCCGGCCTCGAGTTCCGCACCGATGTCTACTCTGGCCCGGGCGGCCGGCAGGTGCTGCTGACCGACCCGGCCGGGAACCTCGTCGAACTGTTCGAACCGGCGCCCATCCCCGCCGCCGCATCGCAGCGAGGAGCCACGAACTGACGGTGACACTGGGGGTGGGCCAGTTCGAACCCGGCCCACCCCACGATTCGTGGCTGCTACTCCTCGAACGCCGAGGCCGTTTCGGGCAGGAGCTGGCCACCGTCGACGACGATCGTCTGGCCGGTGATGTACTTCGCTTCGTCGCTGGCGAAGAAGAGCGCGGCGTGTGCGATGTCTTCGGGTTCGCCCAGCTTGCCGACCGGGATCGTGCGAGCCATCCGGGCGATCTCCTCCTCGCCGAGGCCAGCGAGGCCGGGCGTCCGGATAATGCCCGGCAGGACCGCGTTGATTGTGATTCCCTCCCGCGCGAACTCGAGCGCCGCCGACCGCATGAAGCCGAGCATCCCCGCCTTCGAAGCGCCGTAGTGCGAAAGCCCGGGCAACCCGGTGATCGGCCCGGTGACCGACGAGGTCAGCACGATGCGGCCCTTGCCCTGCTGCCGCATGTGCGGCAGGCATGCCTTCACGCAGAAGAACGCGCCCTTCAGGTTGATGGCCTGCATCTGGTCCCACTGCTCTTCGGTCATCTCGTCGATCCGCGCCACCGGGTAGATGCCCGCGTTCGCACAGAGAACGTCGATGCGGCCGAACTGGTCCATCGCCGCTTTCGCCATGGCCTGCGTATCGGACCAGCGGCTTACGTCCGCCGCGAACGCTGCAGCCTGCCCGTTCGCCTCCGTAATCTCTTTCACGACAGCGTCGGCGGCCTCCTGCTTCAGGTCGACCACGAGCACGCGCGCGCCGGCCTTCGCAAACACCTGCGCCATGCCACGACCGATGCCGCTCCCCGCGCCGGTAATAATCGCGGTTCGGTCCTTGAGCCTCTCGTCCATGCATTTCCTCCCGCGTGTACTTCGCGAAGGAGCATGGCAAAGCGGGGAGCCAGGACGACTCATACGCGCGGCCTTCTCATTGCCGTTCCGGTAAAAGGCCATCGACGGTGCTCATCTC
The DNA here is from genome assembly GCA_964632355.1 of uncultured Anaerolineaceae bacterium. GTDB lineage: Bacteria > Chloroflexota > Dehalococcoidia > Tepidiformales > Tepidiformaceae > JALOAP01. The sequence goes on from CAZWBW010000087.1 coordinate 11,205, forward strand.
GCCCGCGCCAGCGGTGTTTCGCACCGTGCCATGCGCGCAGTACGCTACGAAACCCGCGGCCGCCGGCACCCACCGGCGACCGCGCGAAGGAGTTCGAACATGAAGATCAAGCTCGTGAGCATCCACGTGAACGACCAGGAGCGGGCGCTGCAGTTCTACACCGACGTCCTCGGGTTCCAGAAAAAGTCCGACGTTTCGGCCGGCGACTACCGCTGGCTCACCGTCACTTCGCCCGAAGAACCCGACGGCGCTGAACTGGTGCTCGAACCGAACGACAATCCCGCCGCGCGC
>CAZWBW010000088.1:0-338 GCA_964632355.1 uncultured Anaerolineaceae bacterium
TGGACACCGCGGGGCGGGTGACGGTGGCCGCCCTTGCCGAAGGCCCGCGCCCCGGCCGTGAACTTGTTCATCGCCTCGGTGTCGTCCCAGTTGGGCAGGCGCCCCCAGTGGTCGAAGTTCTTGCGGTTGATGCAGCCGACGGCGCCAAGCTTCTTGCAGAAATCGAACTTCGAGTCGCTCCCAACGACGGCGATGGGCCGTGCACCGAGTTCCCGGGCGATCTGGATGGCCATCGAGCCGAGGCCGCCGGAGCCGCCCCAGACGAGCACCACGTCGCCTTCGCGCACGTTGTGCGGCGGCCAGCCAGTCAGCATGCGGTAGGCGGTAGCGCCCACGAG
>CAZWBW010000088.1:363-3528 GCA_964632355.1 uncultured Anaerolineaceae bacterium
TTGGCGGCCGACTCTTCCCACGTGAGGTGCTTCGGCTTGGGCACGAGTTGGTGCGCCTGCACGCGGGTGAACTGCGCGAACGACCCGTAGTTGGTCTCGTAGCCCCAGATGCGGAACGAGGGGCTGAACATCGGGTCGATGCCGGCCTTCACCTCGGGCGCGTGGATATCCCAGGTGCCGCAGTGCACCACCACCTCGTCGCCGACCTTCCAGTTCTTCACGTTCTCACCGACGGCATAAACGATGCCGGAGGCGTCGGAGCCGCCGATGTGGAAGTCTTCGGGTTCGCCGGCCTTCTGCCGGGCGGCGATGACGTTCACGGGGATCCCGAGCGCGGCCCAGACGTTGTTGTAGTTCACCCCTGCCGCCATGACGTAGACGAGCACATCGTCGGGGCCGAGCTTCGGCACATCGACGACTTCGCGCTGGAACGCCGTGCGGGGTTCGCCGAAGCGCTCGGCGCGGATTACCTGCGCGTGCATCTTGGCTGGCACGTGGCCAAGCGGGGGTTGTTCGCCGATGTCGTAGAGGTCCTTTCGCTCCTGGACGGAAGAAGCAGTGGTCACGTGAGACTCCTTAGCGGGCGGAGACGATGCGCCGCGGGGATAGCTCTGGATTCTACCCTCGCCGCTATCGACCGGTAAATGCACAAAGTCGTGAAGGTATAGCCGCAAGCTATACTTCGTTCAAAGGCGGGGCGTCAGATATAGATACCATCAACATCCGAGCAGCCGGCGCGCTCGACTGGCGGGTGGGAACGGGCGCGCGGATAATGGCTGCGGTTTTCCCGCTCGATTTCCATTCGTTCCCCGGAAGGTGCCCGCATGGCGCGTGATTTTGCCGCTGATATCGAAGACCCGATCGCCCGCGAGGTGGTCGTCAACGTCGGTACGTGGGTCGACAAGGAGGTCGTCCCCGTCGCCAGTGAGTTCGAACAGTCCGACGAGTACCCCGAGCCGCTCGTAAAGGGCATGTCGGAGATGGGGCTCTTCGGCATCAAGATCCCCGAGCAGTACGGGGGGCTCGACCTGAGCTTCGAATGCTACGCCGGCGTGTGCATGGAGCTCGCGCGCGGCTGGATGAGCCTCGCCGGCATCATCAACACGCACGTGCTCGTCGGCTACGCCATCAGCGAGTACGGCACCGAAGAGCAGAAGCAGAAGTACCTGCCGAAGCTGGTCGAACCCGAGATGCGCTGCGCGCTTTCGATCACCGAACCGGACGCCGGTTCTGACGCCCAGGCGATCAAGACGACCGCAAAGCGCGACGGCGACGACTACGTCATCAACGGCCAGAAGATGTGGGTGACGAACGGCCACCGCGCGGGCGTCTACCTCGTGATGACGAAGACGGACCCCGAGGCCCAACCGCGTCACAAGGGTATCACCGCCTTCCTCATCGACCACGACACGCCCGGGTTCATCAAGGGGAAGAAGTTCGACAAGCTCGGCTACAAGGGTGTCGAAACCACGGAACTCGCGTTCGACGATGCGCGGGTGCCGGCCAGCCAGGTGCTCGGCGGACAGGAGGGCCGCGGCTTCCAGCACATCATGAGCGCGCTGGAAGTGGGGCGAATCAACGTGGCCGCGCGCGGCGTCGGTGTCGCCCAGGCGGCGTTCGATGACGCGATCCGGTACGCGCAGAAGCGCGTCGCGTTCGGCAAGCCGATCTTCGAGCACCAGGCGCAGCAGCTCCGGCTCGCCGAGATGGCGACGAAGATCCGCGCGGCGCGGCTGCTTACGCTCGACGCGGCCCGCAAGAAGGACGGTGGCGGCCGCAGCGACCTCGACGCCGGGATGGCGAAGCTGTTCGCGACGGAGACCGCACAGGAAGTCGTGCTCGACGCGATGCGCATCCATGGCGGCGTGGCGTATTCGAAGGAGCTGCCGCTCGAACGGTACTACCGCGATGCCCCGCTGATGATCATCGCCGAAGGCACGAGCGACATCCAGAAGATCGTAATCGCGCGAAACATCGTGAAGGAGTATCCGATCTAGCCGTTGGCTAATGGCTGTTGGCGGTTGGCCAGGCGGTTCGCGGGGAGGACGAGCGCCGTTCACCCGGCACCAGGACTCATGTAGCCAACTGCCGTGAGCCATCATTCCCAGGGAGGAAAAACGCATGGCGGTGTACGACGGCCGCGATAAGTACGGGCGGTACTACGAAGAGTTCGAAGTCGGCGACGTGTACAAGCACTGGCCGAGCAAGACGATCACCGAGGCGCAGGACCAGCTCTTCTGCGACCTCACGATGAACCACCACCCGCTGCACTCCGACCGCTGGTACGCGGAGGAGGAGACGCACTTCGGCAAGAACGTGGTGGTCGGGAACTTCGTCTACTCGCTAGCGCTGGGCATGAGCGTCGCCGACGTTTCCGGGAAGGCGATCGCCAACCTGGAGGTTGAGAGCTTGAAGCACTCGGCCCCCACCTTCCACGGCGATACCATTCGCGCCGAGACGAAGGTGCTCGACAAGAAGGAGACGTCCGATGGCAAGCGCGGGATCGTCACGGTCGAGACGCGCGCGTACAACCAGCGCGGCGAGGAAGTGTGCTACTTCCGCCGGAAGGTGATGGTTCCGAAGCGCGACGCTTCGTAAGTGCAAAGTGCTGAGTGCTAAGTGCTGAGTAGTGACTTCGGGGTGGTGAGCCAGGCGGCGAACCCGCGACGATCTGCTCAGCACTGAGCACGAAGAACTTTTACCTCTCCAGCGGCCGGGTGCCGGCGGGGGCGATATCGAGCACCTCGAGCTCGACGCGTTCGCCGCCGAACTGGCTGTTCAGCGAATAGACGATGTCGACCTCGTCGGCGAGTTCGGCGTCGGCCTGGCGGAAGGCGATACCCTGCCAGGTGAACGGCCCGTCCTTCACGGTGAGCCGGAGATGGCTCTGGTCGGCGCCGACGGTCCGGTGATCCACGAGGCGGACGTTGCGGCTCAGCAGCACCGGGCGCCGATTGCCCTGTCCGCACGGTTCGAAGCGCAGGAGCCCCTTCACGTCGAGGCCGGTGATACCGCTCAGCGGCGTCTCCACGTCGATATCGATGACGCGGCGGAGGGCGTCGCCGGTGAGCTGTTCCGCGGCGGTGTTGATGAGCCGGTCGCGAAGTTCGTCGAGGTGCTCGTTGCGAACGGTGAACCCGGCCGCGGCGCGGTGGCCGCCATGGC
>CAZWBW010000088.1:3538-11475 GCA_964632355.1 uncultured Anaerolineaceae bacterium
AGCAGGTGCTTCTCCTTGCGGATAGCGGACACGATGTCGAACGCGGGGATGCTGCGGCAGCTCGCTCGGCTGGTCTCCGGGCCGCGTTCGAACACGATCGCCGGGCGGTGGCGCTGCTCGGCGAGGCGGGCGGCGACGAGCCCCACGATGCCCGCGTGAATATGTTCGCTCCCGACCATGATGAGTGGCAGGTCGTGTTCGCCGCAGAGTTCCTCGGCGATGGCGCAGGCGTCGGCGGTCTGCTGCTGACGTTCGCGGTTGAGCAGGTCGAGCTGTTCGGCGATGGGGCGAGCCGTGCGGAGGTCCGGCGCGAGCAGCAGTTCGAGCGCGATGTACGCATGCTTCAGGCGCCCGGCGGCGTTCATCCGCGGCCCGAGGGCGAAGCCGAGCGTCTCGGCGGTGATGCGCTCGGGGGGCGTCCCTGAGACGGCGGCGAGCGCTTCGAGGCCGGGGCGAAGCCCCTTCTGCATCAGCGCGAGGCCTTCGGTGACGATGCGGCGGTTTTCGTCTTCGAGCGGCGCTACGTCGACCACCGTGCCCAGCGCGACAAGGTCGAGGAACTCCGATTCGTCGAGCGGGCGCCCGAGAGCTTCGTACAGCACCTGCAGGAAGCGATAGGCGACACCGACCGCCGCGAGTTCGTCGAACGGGTAGGGCGAGTCGGGGCGCTTGGGGTTCACCGCAGCGAGCGCGTCGGGGAGTTGGTCGGGCACCGTGTGGTGGTCGAGGATGATGACGTCGACGCCGAGCGCGTTCGCGTGCGCGACTTCCTCGACCGACGAGATGCCGCAGTCGGCGGTAATGAGCAGCGTTGCGCCCTGGCCGTGCAGGTGGGAAATCGCGGGCATGTTCAGCCCGTACCCCTCGGCGAAGCGGTCGGGGATGTAGTTGATCGTCTTCGCGCCAAGGGCCCGGAGGCCGATGTGCAGCACGGCGATCGAGGTGACGCCGTCGACGTCGAAATCGCCGTAAAGCGCGATGGTTTCGCCCTCACGGATGGCGCGGCGGGTGCGCTCGATGGCCTCCTGCATACCCGGGAGTTCGAGCGGGTCGTAGTCGGGCGCGAGGTGCGGCTTATAGAAGAGGTCGGCCTGCGCACGGGTGGTGATGCCGCGGGCGGCGAGGGCGGTCGCGACCACGCGCGGGAAGTTCGGGATGCCCTTCTGGTGGGCCCACGGGTCCCGCAGGCGCCATCGCGCCGTTGTGGGGGCCGCGATAAGCGACGTCACGAGGCCGGCTCGTACCGTCGGAACACGAGGCTGGCGTTGTGTCCGCCGAAGCCGAGGGAGTTGCTCATGACTGCCTCGAGCGAGGCCGAGCGGGCCACGTTCGGGACGTAGTCGAGGTCGCAGTCGTCGTCCGGCTCCTCGAGGTTAGCGGTCGGCGGGATGATGTTGTGCTGCAGCGCCATCACACAGACGCCCGCTTCCACCGCGCCGGCGGCGCCGAGCAGGTGTCCCATCATCGACTTGCTCGAACTGATCGGCAGCGAGTAGGCGTAGTCGCCGAACACCCGCTTCACCGCGACCGTCTCGAGGCGATCGTTCAGCGGCGTCGACGTGCCGTGCGCGTTCAGGTAGTCGATGTCGTCGGGGCGAAGTCCCGCCTGCTTCAGCGCCAGCTGCATCGCGCGGACAGCGCCTTCGCCGTTTTCGGCGGGCTGAGTGATGTGGAAGGCGTCGCTGGTCGCGCCGTAACCGGCGAGTTCTGCGAGGATGTGGGCGCCACGCGCGCGTGCGTGCTCTTCGGCTTCGAGAACGAGCACCCCGGCGCCTTCGGCCATGATGAACCCGTCGCGGCGCTTGTCGAACGGGCGGGACGCCTGCTCGGGCGCGTGGTTCCACGAGGTACTGAGGGCGCGCGCTGCGACGAACCCGGCGATGGCGATGGGCGTAATGGCGGCTTCGGCGCCACCGGCGATGGCAACGTCGGCGTCGCCACGGCGGATGATGTTCGCCGCCTCGCCGATGCAGTCGGCGCCGCTGGCACAGGCGCTGACGAGCGCGTAGTTCACCGCGCGTGCACCGAGCCGGATCGAGAGCTGCCCGCTGGCCATGTCGGCGAGCATCATCGGCACGACGAACGGGCTGACCCGACCCGGGCCCCGCTCGCGGAGCACGTCGTACTCCTGCATGAGCGTGGTAATGCCACCGATGGCCGTCCCGATGACGGTCGCGACGCGCGGGCTGACCTCCGGGGTGATGTCGAGGCCGCTCTGCTTCAGGGCTTCGTCGGCAGCAACGAAGGCGAACTGCGTGAAGCGGTCGGCGCGGCGGGCTTCCTTCCGGTCCATGTACGCGGTGGGGTTGAAGTCCTTCACCTCGCCCGCGACCTGGGATTCGTACCCCTCGGGGTCGAACAGGGTGATGCGTCCGGTGCCGGACTTCCCCGCGACGAGTGCCTGCCAGTTGTCGCAGGCGTTGTGCCCGAGGGCGGTGATCATGCCGATGCCAGTGACGACGACGCGCCTGCTCACAGTGTGGGCCTCGAAATGGCTAAAGTTGGTTCGCAGTATAGCATCAGGACTGCACCTCTTTGACCACCATCGGCAGCCGGTTACAGAGATCGCCGGCGAGCAGGCCGCTTTCGCCGAGCTCTTGCCGCAGGGCTTCGCCCGTCGCGGCATGGAGGTAGACGCCCAGGCAGGCAGCATCGAACGGTTCGAGCCCCTGGGCGAGGTAGGCGCCGATCATGCCCGCGAGCACGTCGCCGGTGCCAGCCGAGGCGAGAAGCGGGTTCGCATAGGGGCTGAGCGCGGCGCGGCCACCGGGCGCGGCGACCACGCTGTGCGCGCCCTTGAGCACGACGACACACCCGAACTTCTCGGCGGCTTCGCGGGCGGTATCGAGGCGCTTTGCCTGCACTTCGTCGACGGTCGTGTTCATGAGCCGCGCCATCTCGCCCGGGTGGGGCGTGAGAATCGTTTTCGGCGTGAGCCGTTCGGCCGCATCGTCCATCCCCGCGAGCGCGTTGAGGGCATCGGCGTCGACCACCGCACCGGCCGGGAGGTCGGCGAGATCGGGCAGGATGGCCCAGGTGAACGCGCGGGTCTCGTCCGTCAATCCCATTCCCGGGCCGACGACCGCGGCGTTGAAGTTGCGCCATTCGCTGCGCAGCGAAACCGCGGATTCGCCGCGCAGGCCACCGTCGTCGGCCGCTTCCTGCGGGAGCCAGGTCGCTTCGGCAATGCCGGGCGCGAGCGCGGGAACGAGCAGGTCGGGACAGGCAATGGTCACAAGGCCCGCACCGGCGCGGTAGGCGGCCGTTGCGGCCAGCCGCGGGGCGCCGATGTACCGCGCGCACCCGCCGACGACGAGCAGCCGGCCGAACGTGCCCTTGTTCGCGTCTTCGGGGCGGGCAGGCAGCGCGGTCTTCGCCCAGCGCGCGGTCAGGAGCTCGAGCGCAACTGCCTCCTGCGCCTCCTTCGGGATGCCGATATCGATGACCTGCACGCGGCCCACCAGCGCGCTGCCGGGCGCCTGGTACATGCCCACCTTCGGAAGGCCGAACGTGACGGTCAGGTCGGGTTCGACGGTCAAGGGGTCAACGGCGCCGGTATCGGCGTCGAGGCCGGTTGGCAGGTCGACCGCCACGATTTTCGGCGGCGAGTAGCGCCCCTTGGCCTGCTGCAGGATGCGCAGGAGCTGCGCGATAGGTTCGGAGGGCTCGATCGGGCGCTTCTGCCCGATGCCGAGGAGGGCGTCGATCACGAGGTCGGCGCCTTCGATGGCGGCGGCGGCTCGTTCGAAGCCGGGGTCGTCTTCGCCGCGGATGACGGTGATTTCGCGCGGCGCGAGGTCTTCGATGAGGGATTCATCGCGGCGGCTGCGCGGCAGGACGAGCGCGACTTCGGCGCCCCAGTCGAAGAGGTGCCGGGCCGCGACGATGCCATCGCCGCCGTTGTTCCCCGGCCCGACGAGGACGACGATGCGGCGTCCTTCGAGCGTGCCGAGCAGCATCCATGCTTCCTGTGCGACGGCGAGGCCGGCTTCTTCCATGAGCTGTGCGGGCGTGGCGCCCGCGTCGAATGCGGCCTGTTCGAGCTGGCGCATCTCCTGGGACGTGACGAGCTTCACCGGAGGCCCTCCTCGCGCACGAGGCGCAGCGCGTTCTCGCCAAGGCGAGGTGTGTCTTCGAGTTCGGTCATCGCGCGTTCGCCGACGACGGAGGCGATCGCGTAGAGCTTCGAGTGGGTCAGGCTGATTTCGAGCCCGCGGAGCTGGATCTCCTTCGCCCGCTTCGCGCCCCGGCCGTAGAGGAACACGAGCGGTTTGCCGCGCCGGTTCGGCAGAACCTCGATGTCTTTCCACGAAACGCCGCGGACGCCGGTGCCGAGCGCCTTCATGACGGCCTCTTTGGCGGCGAAGCGAGCGGCGAGTTCGGGGATGCGGCCCCGGCAGTGCTTGAGCTCGTCGGGGGTGTAGATGCGGTTCAGGAAGCGGTCGCCGTGCCGCGCGATGACGTCGGCGATGCGGTCGATTTCGATGATGTCGATGCCAACGGCGAACTTGGTGGCCATGCCGGGAGCCATCGTACGAGGGGGAGGGGGTTTGGGCTATCTAGGCTGTTGGCTGTTGGCTGTTGGCTATTGGTTGTTGGTTCCCTCGCCTGAGCCCCGCTCGCGTGTTGGGGGGAAGAGGGAGGGTGTGGTGAGAGACCGTGCTGTACGACGGGCGAAATCACGGGTTGGCGCGGTTGGGCACTCCCTTAACGGCCGCGGTACTGATGGACGTCATTGCCCGGCGTCTGACAGGCGGGTTGCCTCATCCCCCGGCCCCTTCTCCCCCGTGTGGCGGGGGAAGGGGGCCAAGGGTGGCAAGGGGGTGGTGTTGGGCGCGGGCTCACGGGGGGGGGGGTGGGGGCCACGCAGCCGGTGAGCGCGAGCACGAGGAGGGCCAGCCCAATGGCCGTTAGCCGAGGGCTGATGGCCGATAGCTGACGGCTGATGGCCAATAGCCAATAGCCAACAGCCAACAGCCAGCAGCAGCCCGCACGGCCGATGGCCGACAGCCCGCCTCCGCCGTACGCTGAACGCATGACGGCACAACTGATCGACGGGAAGGCCATCGCGGCACAGGTTCAGTCTGAGGTCGCCGAGCGAGTGGCGGCGCTCAAGGCACGGGGCATCGCGCCCGGGCTGGCGGCGGTGCTCGTCGGGGACGACCCGGCGTCGATCAGCTACGTCACATCGAAGACCGAGGACTGCGCGGCGGTCGGGATCTTCAGCCAGACGTTCCACCTGCCCGCGTCGACCACGCAGGACGAACTGCTGGGGCTTATTGCGAAGCTGAACACGGACGAGCGGTTTCACGGGATCCTGCCGCAGCTCCCGCTTCCGCCGCAGATCGACGAGCACGCGATCATCGATGCGATGTCGCCCGCGAAGGACGTCGATGGGCTGCACCCGATGAACCTCGGGCGGCTGCTTCGCGGCGAAACCAGCGGCGCCATCCCGTGTACGCCGCACGGGGTGCTGCAACTCCTGCAGCGAACCGGCAACGACCCGGCGGGCAAGCACGTCGTGGTCGTCGGGCGGTCGACGCTGGTGGGCCGCCCGCTCGCTGTGCTGCTTTCGAACAAGGCGAAGGGCGCGAACGCCACCGTCACCATCTGCCACACGGGCACGCCCGACATCGCCCGGTTCACGCGCGAGGCCGACATCGTGGTGATGGCGGCGGGCCGGCCGAACACACTGACCGCCGACATGGTGCGCGAGGGCGTCGTCGTCATCGACGTTGGCACGAACCGCATCGAGGACCCGACGCGGAAGCGCGGCTGGCGGCTCGTCGGCGATGCGGACTTCCCGGCGGTGAAGGAAAAGGCGTCGTGGATCACGCCGGTGCCGGGCGGCGTGGGGCCGATGACCCGCGCGATGCTGCTCGTGAATACCGTCCGGGCGGCCGAACAGACGCTCGCCTAAGCGACCTGTTTCGCACCTACAGGCGCACTTCGAACCCGCCTTCGGGACGTTCGGCGCTGTCGCTCGATTCGAATTCGGCGACGAACGAATTCGGTGGCCCTTCGCGCAGGCGGCGTTCGAACTCCGCGAGCGCCTGCGGATCGCCACCGGCCACCGCTTCGACCGAGCGGCCGTCGGGCAGGTTGCGCACCCAGCCATCGAGCCCAAGCTCACGGGCCACCCGGGCGGCGAACATGCGAAACCCAACGCCCTGCACCCGCCCGCGGACGACGTAGCGACGAACGGTCTTCTCCATGGTTCGATGGTCGCCGTTCGCCGGGCCGTGGAGCAAGGCCGTGCGTGCGAGCGCGGGGGCCGAACGGCCCAGGCGTCACACGAAGTTCACTCGCGCATGCACATTCAACTGCTTTGACCTTTACACTTCGCCTTCATGAAAGCAGTTGTCATCCCGGCGCCAGGCGGCGCCGACGTCCTCGAGATCAAGGAAATCCCGGCGCCCAAGCCGGGGCCGGAAGACCTTCTCGTACGCGTCCGCGCAGCCGCACTGAACCGGGCGGACATCCTGCAGCGGCAGGGGCGCTATCCCCAGCCCGGACCGCAACCCGCATTCGACGTGCCGGATCGGCAAGCGCGTCGAAGGGTTCGCGCTGGGCGAGCGGGTCATGGGACTGCTCCCCGGCGGCGGGCAGGCGGAACTCGTCGTCATCCACCACCGGCTCGCGATGAGCGTGCCGCCGAACCTCACCTGGGCCGAAGCTGGCGCCCTCCCCGAGGTGTATATCACCGCACACGACGCCTTCCGGCAGGCTGAGCTCGTCGCGGGCGAGACGGTGCTGGTCCACGCTGCAGGCTCGGGCGTTGGCGTCGCAGCCATCCAGATCGCGAAGGCGATGGGCGCCGCGAAGGTCATCGGCACCGCCGGGAGCAACGCCAAGATCCAGCGTGCACGCGAACTCGGCCTCGACGTCGGTGTGAACTATCGCGAACAGGAAGCCTTCGATTCAGTCGTGCTCGGCGAGACGCGGGAGCGCGGCGTCGACGTCATTCTCGACTGCATCGGCGCCAGCTACTGGGAGCGCAACCTGCGGTCGCTGGCGGTCAAAGGCCGGATGGTCATCATCGGGTTCATGGGCGGCGCCAACGTGAATTCGAGCATCGGCCCGTTGCTGCAGAAGCGCGCGACGGTCATCGGTACGACGCTGCGGGTTCGCCCGCTGGAAGAAAAGGCGCTGGCGACGCGTGCGTTCGAAAAGAGCGTGCTCCCGCACATCGCGTCCGGCCGCATTCGCGTCATCGTCGACCGCACCTTCCCGCTCGCGGAGGTGGCCGAAGCGCACCGCTACCTCGAATCGAACGAGAACTTCGGCAAAGTGGTGCTCGAGCTCTAACGGCGGGGCTGCCGCTACCTGCTAGCGGCGGCAACCCGGTACCCTCGAAGTGTGAAGGTCCTTGCTATCGAGTCATCGTGCGACGAAACGGCGGCCGCGGTGGTCGTCGATGGTCGCACTGCGCTTTCGTCGGTGGTCGCGAGCCAGGTGGACCTGCATGCGCGCTACGGCGGCGTGGTGCCCGAGGTTGCTTCGCGGCAGCACCTGCGCAACATCGGCCCCGTCATCCGCGAGGCGCTCGATGCGGCGAACGTCACGCTCGACGACATCGATGCGGTGGCGGGCACGCGTGGACCGGGGCTCGCGGGCTCGCTGCTGGTCGGGTACAACGCCGCGAAGGCGATCGCGTACGCGCGCGACCTCCCCTTCCTCGGAGTGAACCACCTCGAGGGGCACATCTACGCGAACTGGCTGGTCGAAGGCCCGGAGCCACAGTTCCCGGCGCTCTGCCTTGTGGTGAGCGGCGGGCACACCGACCTCGTGTTCATGCGCGGGCACGGGCAGTACGAGCGCCTGGGCGGCACCCGCGACGACGCCGCCGGCGAAGCGTTCGACAAGGTCGGGCGGCTGCTCGGACTGCCGTTCCCGGGCGGGCCCCACGTGGCGCGCGCGGCCGAACAGGGTGGCCC
>CAZWBW010000089.1:0-11313 GCA_964632355.1 uncultured Anaerolineaceae bacterium
ACGCCGGCACAAGCTAGCCATCCCGGGACGGGGCGTCGAACGAAGCCCCGTTCTTTTTGTCCCCTGGCACGACAGCGAAAGGGCCGATAGCCCACCCCACGTGTGCGGGCTACCGGCCCAGTGCATCAGCTCGACTGCGGTCAGTTGGCCGCGATCTTCTCGACTGCCTCGAGCGGGTTCTTCGTCGGGTCGACGAGGTACCGCAGGTTCGGCATCGTGATGTCGGCGACGGCGAACGATGCGGACACCGGGTGATACGGGTTCGCACCCGGGAGTTCCCACGCGTCGGCATCGAACGCGTTGAGGCGGGGCCGCCCGCGGTCCGCGGTGTGGAACACATAGTCCGGGTCGACCTGGATGAGGCGCGGCGCTTCGACCCCCGAACGAACGACCCGGGCGAGGTTGAGGTTCGCCAGGTACTGGATGTCGCCGCCGCTGATTGGCTCGGGGTTCATGAGGGCCATGTCAAGGATGGTGCGCCCTTCGAGCGTGACCGACGCACCCACGCGGTCGTAGCGCTTCTGGAGCGTCACCTCGGCCTGGCGCAGGGGGTAGCCCCAGCGCTGACCGAGTGCCTCGATAGCCTGGGCCGAATCGCAATAGCCGCGCGCCAGGAACCCTCGCGGCCTGGTGCCGGAGCGGCAGCCGACGCGCACCTCGGCGAGCAGGAAGGGCCCGACCGGGCTTTCGGGCACGCGGGTAACCACGAAGATCAGCGTCGGCGGAATGGTCGGATGAAGCGCCTGCGGGATGAGCGTGGTCATCGCCGAGTCGTCGATTTCGTACATGAGCTGGAGGATCTGTGCCTGCGGCAGTTCCCACCGTTCAGCATCGAGCGACGGCACAGCAGGCGCCGCCGGGACGAGTGGTGAGAGGTCGCGGGTACCGGTCAGCGGCATTAGTTAGCACCTCCTGCGGTGGCCGCGGCCGCCTCGGGCTTCTTCTCGGCGAACTTTGGCATCACTTCCTTTGCGAAGAGCCGCATGCTCGCCAGCACCTCTTCCTGCGGGATCGTCTCGACGGCGTTGAGCAGGAAGTTGATGCGGTCGACGCCGATGGACTCCCACTTCTTGATGACTTCGACGATGCGGTCGGGGTCGCCGATCGTGAGGCCTTCGGGGATGCGGCCCTCGGGCGCGCTGGTTGCCTCGCGGCGCAGCGCCGGCAGCAGGCCGAGGCTCGGGTAGGAGCGCGTCGGGTAGGCCTGGCGAGCCGCGAGGAGCTGCTCGGCGAGGTAGTTGAACGTGCCTGCGAGGCGTTGGCCCGTCTTCGCGCCGTACTCGAGGTCCTCGTGGCAGAAAAGGAAGTTGACGGTATTCACCTGTTCGTTGACGAACTCGCCGACAGGGTCGCAGTACTTGATGCGCCGCCGGTACTCGGCGATTTTCTTCTCCTGTTCGGCGAACCCACCGAACGTGAGGCCGAGGCTGCCCATACCGCGTTCGGCGGCGTCGAGTTCGGTGCCGGGGCTGGTAACGGCGACCCACATGGGTGGGTGCGGCTTCTGGTACGGCTTCGGGAGGACGGCGCGCTGCGGCATCGAGAATGCGCGGCCTTCGTACCGGAACCGCTCCTGTGTCCACATCTTCGGGATGATGCGGGTCCATTCGTCCCAGGTCTTCTTGGTCTCGTCCGGGTCGGCGCCGAACCCGCCGAGCTCGGTCCACGTGGCCGATCGGCCGGTGCCGAACTCGAGGCGGCCGCCCGAAACGATGTCCATCGTTGCGGCGACCTCTGCGGCCTTGATGGGGTTGTTGAACTGGGGCACGCAGACGACGATGCCGCGCCCGATCCGGATATTCCTGGTGGTCATGGCGACGGCGGTGAGGAACACCTCGGGCGCGGAGCAGTGCGAGTATTCCTCGAGGAAGTGGTGCTCCACGGCCCAGACCTGGTCGAAGCCCAGTTCGTCGGCGAGCTGAGCCTGTTCCAGGCAGTTCTGATAGACCTGGTACTCCGTTTCGGGGCCCCACGGCCTCGGGACGGAGATTTCGAAGAAGATCCCAAACTTCATCCTGGCCTCCCAAGCCCTAGGTTGCCGGGAATGTAGCACAGGCAGTTATGGGATGGCTGCTACTCCGCCTCGAATGAGGCCTCGCCGTCTTCCGTTGGTGTAGGGGTCGGCGTTTCGTCCGGCGGCTCCTCCGTGGGAGTCGGCGAGGGCGTAGGGGTCGGCGAAGGAGTCGGAGTCGGCGTTGGCTCCTCGGTCGGTGTCGGCGTGGGGGTCTCCTCCCGCGGCTGCTCGGTGGGAGTAGGCGTCGGCGACGGAGATTCCCCCGGCGTCGGGGACGGTGACGGGGTGGGGCTTACGGCGGCGCCACCATCGTCGCCGTCGTCGGTGAGGATGAGTGCAGCGATGACACCAAGGCCGATCGCCAGCACGACAGCCGCGACAATTGCTGCGATCGCCGCGCCACCTGGTCCGGAATCGCGCGGGGGGGCCGTTCGCCGCGAGATGCGAGCGGTCGAATGGCGACGACGCCGCACCGGGGCCGGCGCGGCAGCCGCTGCCCGCGGCGGCTCCGGTGCGGCGGAAGTACGCGTGGGGACCCTGCGGAGGGCTTCCCCGAATTCGCCGGCCGACTGAAACCGTTCGCCCGGCATGAGTGCCAGCGCGCCAGCGAGGGCACTTTCAAGCTGCGGCGATGCGTCCGGGACGAAGGATCGAAGCGGCGGCGCGGGCGACGCAAGCCGCTGGCCGGCGATCGCCGCGGGCGTCGAACCGGTGAACGGCAACTGCCCCGCCGCGGCTTCGTACAACGTGAGCCCGAGAGAGTAGACGTCGGAGCGGGCGTCCGCATCGGAGCCCTGGATGACTTCGGGTGCGAGATAGGCGATGGTGCCGAGGATGTCGCGAGCCTGGTCCGGCGTGAGCGTGCGGGTAACGGTCTCGGCGACGCCGAAGTCGACGGCCTTCGCAACGCCCTGCTCGGTGACGAGGATGTTTTCGGGCTTTATGTCACAGTGCACGACGCCCTGTTCGTGAGCGTACTGCAGGGCTGAGGCAATCTGAGTGCCGTAGCGAACGACTTCGGCCTCGGTGAGACGGCCGCGCGTTTCGATGAGCTGCCGCAGCGACTGGCCGTGCACGTACTCCATGACGAGGTAGTGCCGGCCTTCGTGTACACCGAAGTCGAAGACGCTGACGATGTTGGGATGCTGGAGGCGGGCAACGACGCGTGCTTCGCGTTCAAGCGAGGCAACGAGGTCGTGGTCTTCGCCCTCGAGCAGGCGGTCGCGCAGAAGTTTAACCGCGACCCAGCGTCCGAGGCGCTGGTCCTCGGCGAGCCAAACCTCGGACATACCGCCGGTACCTAGCAGGCGCTCGAGGCGATATCGTTCACCTATGACATCAGCGACGTTCAAACAGCGATGGCCTTCCAGGTAGGGGGCGGGATCCGCTCGGGTGAGCGCAACCGCGAGATGTTGCTGCTCGTCGCGAGCGTCGCATTCCTCGCTGTTGCGTGGCGAGCGCTCGAAACGGCGGCGGTCCCTTTGCCTCCCGCGTCTGCGCGGATCCTAACGCAATTCGCGGTAGTTGCACTCTTTGGGCACCTCGGGCTGCGGATCGTGGCGCCGCGGGCCTCGGGAGTGCCGTTCGCTGTGGCGATGATGCTAACGGCGATCGGCGTGGCGTTCGTTGCCCGGCTCGAACCGGACCTCGCGCAGGACCAGGTGACCTGGGTGACGATCGGCGTCGTCCTGATGGTCTTCGGAGCCGCGGTCGCGCGGCGCTACCCGATGCTCCGGAACTACAAATACACCGCGGCGCTGGCAGCACTCGCGCTCCTCGTCATCACCGGGGTGTTCGGCGAAACGCGATACGGCGCCCGGCTCTGGATCACGGTCGCCGGCCAGACGGTGCAGACCACCGAGCTGATCAAAGTGCTGCTCGTGGTGTTTCTCGCCGGGTACTTCGCCGACGAGGCGAGCGTGCTGGCGACGCGCAAGGTACGGTTCGGTGGGCGAACGTACAGCACCCTCCCGTACC
This sequence comes from uncultured Anaerolineaceae bacterium, assembly GCA_964632355.1. Lineage (GTDB taxonomy): Bacteria > Chloroflexota > Dehalococcoidia > Tepidiformales > Tepidiformaceae > JALOAP01. The sequence continues at coordinate 3,992 of CAZWBW010000089.1, forward strand.
TCATCCCGCTGCTCCTGACGCTGCTGTTGGCGATGGCGTCGCTCGCGTTGCTGCGAGATCTGGGTACCATCGCGCTCCTACTGCTGCTTTCCGTGACCGGGTTGTACGTCGCCACGGGCCGCGCGGTGTTTGTGCTCGGGGGCGTGGCGCTGCTCGCCCTCACCGGCGCGTTCGGCTATCTCGCGTTCGACCACGCACAGACGCGCATCGACGTGTGGCTCGACCCATGGCAGGACCCCGACGACACGGGGTACCAGACGCTGCAGAGCATCTACGCGATCCAGGCGGGCGGCGTGACCGGGGAGGGCCTCGGGTTAGGAAACCCCGAAGTCATCCCGGCGGTGACGACGGACTACATCTTTGCCGCCATCGGCGAGGATCTCGGACTCGCGGGCGCAATCGGCGTGGTGATGCTGTACGTGCTGCTGTTGTTCGCGGGGTTACGGGTGTCGCTCGAACTCCCGGACGCGTACGGGCGGCTGCTGGCCGCATGCGTCGCCCTGCTCATCGCGATACAGGCAGCCGTAATCATCGCCGGCAACCTGCGGCTGATTCCGACGACGGGGATCACGCTGCCGTTCGTGAGCTACGGCGGTTCGAGCCTGGTGGTGAACTTCTTCCTGGTGGGTGTGTTGCTCGGCGTCTCCGATGCCGCGCGGCGCCGGGTGTGAGCCGGGGTCGAGGCGGCCTGGCGCTCGCGTGGTTACCGCTGGAACCGCATGACGACCGCGCCGAGTGCGACCTGTTCGCCACCACGAAGCAGGGCAGCCCGACCGTCGAGAGGGCGTCCATTCACGAGCGTCCCGTTGGTGCTGCCGAGGTCGGCGATCCGCCAGCCCTGGCGGGTCTGCTGGATGAGCGCGTGTCGCCCTGAGACGGACGAGTCGCCGAGCACAATCCCGTTCGAGGGGTCGCGGCCAAGACTCATCTCGGCGGCAAGGGGAAATTCGGCGCCGACCGGGAGCCCGGTGTTCGCGGGCGAAACTACTACGAGCTTTGGCCCCGTGCCGCGAAAGGCCCGGCCGGCCGGGGCCACCGGTTGGGGGCGGCGAAGTCCCGCGCGCATGGCGAACGCCGCCGCCAGCAGGAACAGGAAGATGATGGCCAGCAGCGTAAGCCGCAGGAGCATCAGTTCGATGGAGTCACTCATCGCGTTTGCTCTAACCAGAGTTCGACATCGCCGAGCGTGACCGGCTGGCCGGGAATCAGCGGAGCGCGGGTGACCCGGCGCCCTTCGATGCGAATGCCGTTGCGGCTGCCAAGGTCACGGATTTCGAGCCCGCCCTGCACAGTCGCAATCTCGGCGTGCTGGCGCGAAAGCGCAAGGCTCGGGTAGACAAGGTCGTTGCCGGCGCCGCGACCGATACGAAACGGCGTGTGCGTGAGCTGCGCCGACGTCCCGTCGCGGAACCGCAGGAACAGGTTGCGGTAGCGCTGAATCACCTGTGTGGCGCCGATCGGGGGAGCGTAATCCCGGTGGGCGGTATCGGCGAAAGACGCCACGACGGTGGGAATGCCGGCGGTCGCGGAGGGATCCTGTTCGAAGTCGATGAGGCGGTCGCCGATACGCGACCAGCCCTCGCGCTGCTCCAGACGGTCGAGCAGCACGTCGATTTCGTAGCGTAGGTCGGCCATGGCCTCGCGGTACCGGGCGTAGTCAGCAGGGTTGAGGATGATCCGGATGTGGTTGGGAGCGGTGCCGTCCCGCGTGGCACGCTGCACCGCCGACTGCGCCCGCTGGAGTATCTCGACAGGATGCAGTCCGCCGCCGCTGAGGAAGCGGGCAGTTTGCTCGAGAAGGCGTTCGAGGCGTGGTGCGTCGCTCATCGTGCCAGCGCTGCCCTGATGACCTGCCCCGCAACCGGGGACGCGACAACGCCACCCTGGCCACCGTCTTCGACCACGACGGCAACGGCGATGACCGGGTCGTCCGCTGGAGCGAAGGCGATGAACCATGCGTGCGACTGGCCATCGTCGCTCGATTCGGCGGTGCCGGTCTTGCCACCGACGCGCACGCCTTCGATCGCAACACCGTTCGCCTGGCCGTTGTCGATAACCGCGACCATGAACTCGCGCAGGGTGGCGGCGACCGCGGAGTCGAGGACGCGGCGGCCGGATGGTTGCTCGATATCGGCGACCTTTCGCGAACCGTCGTACGCAGCGAGCCCGAGGTGCGGTCGCATCAGCACACCATCGTTCGCGATGGTGGCGGCCACGACGGCCATCTGAAGCGGCGTGGCGAGCAGTTCCCCCTGGCCGAACGCCGTGCTCGCAAGCAGGGGCAGCGAAAGGTCGGAGTCGGGGCTGTGGACCTGCGTCGGGGCAGTGTCGAGGGTGAAGTCGAGCGCCCCGCCGAACCCGAACTTGCTGGCAGTTTCGATGAGCCGCGACCAGCCGAGTTCGACCCCAACTTCGGCGAAAATCGCGTTCACGGAGAAGGCGAACGCGTCGCGAAAGGGGTACGTGCCTTCACCCTGTGGAACGTTGCGGCAGGAGACCGGGAACCCTTCGACCACGAACTCGTCCTGGCAGGTCACGAGCGTGTCGGGGCCGATGACGCCGTGTTCGAGCACTGCCGCCGCGGTCACGGACTTGAAGGTAGAGCCGGGCGGGTAGTTGCCCTGTGCGGCTCGGTTCAACAGCGGAGCCGACGGGTCCGCGAGGAGAGCTTCGCCGTTCTCGGCGAGGGAGCCGGGATCGTAGGTCGGAACGGAGACCATCGCGAGGACCTCTCCGTTCCGGGGGTCGAGAGCTACGACAGCCCCGGGACGGCCGCCCAGGGCCTCTGCGGCGGTTGCCTGGATCACTGGGTCGAGCGTGAGCCGGACATCGAGCCCACGGTCCGGATCGCGAAGAAGTTCCGCCCTGAAGGCTTCCCGCCAGGTCGCGCCCTTTTCGCCAGCGAGGTAGCTGTTGAACACCAGTTCGGCGCCCTGCGAGCCGTATCGCGGGTCGATGTAGCCGACGGCGTGCGCGACGGAAGGGTCCGTGTAGCGGCGCGTGCCGTCCGGGAGGGACTCGGCGAGCACGTTCCCTTCGCGGTCGAGGATGCGTCCGCGATTCGGGTCGAGAAACTCCTCCAGGATGCGCGGGTTGCCCGGCTTATCGGCGAGGTCCGTGCGGAAGATCTGCCAGTAGGCGAGGGCGCCGAAAAACACGAAAGCGCCGAGCAGTGCGACCATGCCGGTCGCGGAGACGCGCCGTTCGAACTGTCCGGGATTTAGCACAAATTTGATTGTACGGGAGGGATGGTTGGGCGCCGGTCAGCACCAGCGCGGGTTGCCTCAGTCGGACTGTTGGCAAAGAAAGACGGCGCGGGCCGACCTTCGGCCCGCGCCGTACGGTGCGCTGCGAATGGTTATCCGCGAGGCAGACCCAGTCCGCGCGTAGCGATGATGTTTCGCTGGATCTCGTTCGTGCCGCTGTAGATGGTCGACGGCACGGAGGTGAGGTAGTTCTCGGGAAGAGCGCCGGCGAGCGGTGCCTTCGGCTCTTCGGGGCGAAGCTGACCGGCCAAGCCGAGCAGATTCACGCCGAAGTTGTAAATCCGCTGCCCGAGTTCGGACTGGTAGATCTTGATGACCGATGCCTCGTAGTTCGGGTGCTGGCCCTTCGACTGCATCCAGCCGATACGGTAGCCGAGGTACTTCCCGACGTTGTTCGCCACGACGAAATCGGCGAGGCGCGTGCGGTACTTCTCGCGGCGGTCGGCGGGCCCCTCCTTCAGCACCTGCGTGAGCTCTTCGAGCGTGCGCCGCTGGCTCGCGGTGGTGCCGATACCCGAGCGTTCGAAGTCGAGCAGCGTCATGCCCACATACCAGCCGCGGTTCTCTTCACCCACGAGGTTCTTCGCCGGGACGCGAACGTCTTCGAAGAACACCTCGTTGAAGTGGTGGCGGTCGGCCATGTTGATGAGCGGGCGAATGGTGAGGCCGGGCGTGTTCTTTATGTCATCGATCAGCAGGAAGCTGATGCCGCGGTGCTTCGGCGCCTCGGGGTCGGTCCGAACGAGGCAGAACATCTGGTTCGCCCGGTGACCGCCGGAGGTCCAGATCTTCTGGCCGTTGATGACGTAGTCGTCGCCGTCGCGGACAGCGCGGGTCTGCAGCGACGCAAGGTCGGACCCGGCGCCGGGCTCGGAGTAGCCCTGGCACCAGATGTGCTCACCGCTGGTGATCTTCGGGAGGTAGTACCGCTTCTGCTCTTCGGTGCCGTGAACGATGAGCGTGGGGCCAATCATCCCGACGCCGAAACCACGGGTGCCGGTATCGGGTGCCCCCGCGTACCCGAGCTCCTCGTTGAAGACCATTTGCTCGTAAATGGATGCGCCCAGTCCGCCGTACTCCTTGGGCCAGGCGGGAGCGATCCAGCCGCGCTTCGCGAGCGCCTCGTTGAACGCCTTGGCGACTTCGAAGGCTTCCTCGTTACGGGTGCCCAGGCCGACTTCGCGGCGGTCCTCCGGGAGGTGTTCCTTGAGGAACTGGCGGATCTCCTGCCGGAGTTGCTCTTCACGTTCACCGAACTTGAGTTCCATAGGTCCCACTTTCGCGTAGCATTTGCGCCGCACATTCTGCCTGTTCGTTGCAGACAGGCCAACCGTCCAGTCTCGAGCTATTGCTCCTCAAACGAGCGAGCACGTATGCTCCCGGCCACTCGGGTGAGGGAAAGGAGACAACGATGGCGAGCCTGGAAGAAACGTGGAAGCGGCATGCGGAGGATGTCGTGAAGGGCAACATCGCCGGGCTGATGGGGGATTTCACGCCCGCGGCGATGACGAAGGCGATGGCCCTTGGTGCGAACCCGATTCGCGCGACATCATTTGAGGTGAAGGACCTCGGCAACAACGAGGTGGAGATCACGTACATCTCCGACAGCTCGAAGCGGACGATTTGGAGCCGCTGGGAGCAGAACGGAGACAAGTGGCAGATCGCCGATTTAGCGGAGCGCACATAGATGGAGGAACCCGAGGGGCTGCGAGAAGCGGTTGAGCGGAACGCACAGGCCGTGATGACCGGCAACTTCAACCAGTTGATGGCCGACATCACACCGGAAGCGCTCGCTCAGATGATGCAGATGGCGCCGCAGGGCGGACCGCCCTCGATGGCCCAGTTGCCGAGCATCACCGGATACACGATCGAGCCCGTCGGGCCGGATGGTGACGCGTTCGTCTACAAGGTGACATTCACCTCGGCGGAGGGTCGCGCCACTGCCGCCGTCACATGGAAGCAGATCATGGGGCAGTGGAAGATCACCGCGGTGAACGTGATTTCGCTGGAGCGGGAGTCGACGGAGTAGGCGCGTGGACCTGTGCCTCGTCCGGCACGCCATCGCGGAGGCACGCGGACCCGAATGGCCGGACGACAGCGAGCGGCCGCTCACGCCGCGCGGGCGGGAGCGGATGCGCGCGGCTGCCCGGGGCCTGGCGGTCCTGTTCGAACCCGACGTCATCCTGACCAGCCCCTATACGAGAGCGCGCGAGACGGCTGAGATCCTGCGCGAGGTGTGCGGCTGCGAGATGCGCCTGTGCCAGGCGCTCGCCACCGGCGACGACACGGCGCTGCTGCACGACGTTCGCGCTGCGGGCGCATCGAGAGTGGCTGCGGTGGGGCACGAACCGTACATCTCGCGCACCGCCTCGTGGCTGCTGGCAGGTAACGCGGGTCCTGTGGACCTACTCTTCAAGAAGGGCGCTGCTGCATTGCTGTCGTTCGAAGGCGACCCAGGACCGGGTCGCGCAGTGCTGGAGTGGCTCCTGGAGCCGAAGACGTTGAGGAAGCTGGCGGAGAACTAGAAGAAACCAGCGCCGGTACCACGTGACCACTGCGTCCTCTGGTTCGCACCACGTTCGCATGTGAGCAGCGCGACCGTGCGAAATTGACAGGTTTCGTAGGATCGGAGGGTGCGAATGGAGGTTGGTGATGTCCCCGATTCGACTTGCCGTCGTGCTGGCGGCACCCCTGCTGTTCGCCGTGTTGCCGCTGGTTAGCCTGGTGGTGCCGTGGGGCGGGGTGCTCCCGGAACGGGATCCGGGGACAGTGCTCATCGTGAGGCAGGATGACGGCGATGAAGACGCCGAACCGGTGACGTTCGAAGTGCGTTCGACACAAGACACGTTCGTATACGTCTCCGGGGCAAAGGCGCAGCGAGATTGCTCGCAGTGGTCAAATTCGCATATCGACGGATAGGAATACGAACCCGGGGTGCTACGATCCGTCGCGAGTGGTTCCCGCGGCGGACCTCGACGAGGTGACAGGACTGCTGCTCGACCCTCTCAGACCCGCTTCGGCGGCCAGGAGGGCGCCATGACCTCGATGCGGGCTCGGCGCGAGCGTTCGAAACAGACCATCGAGGAGTACCTGCTCAGCGAACAACAACTCGAGGAGATGTACTACTACATGCTCCTCGCACGCCGGCTGAACGAACGGATGATGGCGCTCAACCGACAGGGTCGAGCGCCATTTTTCATCGCCGGCGCCGGGCAAGAGGCGGCACAGGTGGGCGCGGCCATGGCGCTGAAGAAGGGCGTCGATTATGTCGCTCCGTACTATCGCGACCTCGGCATCAACCTCGTGCTCGGCATGGACGCGCGGGAGGCGATGCTGAACCTGCTCGCGAAGCGCGACGACCCGAACGCCTTCGGCCGGCAGATGCCGGCGCACTGGGGAAACCGTGCGCGCAAAGTGGTGACCCAATCGAGTGTGGTCGCAACGCAACTCCTGCACGCGGCGGGCATCGCGCTCGGCGCGAAGATGCGCAACGACCCCATCGTGGTGCTGGCGACCTGTGGCGAGGGGAGCACCAGCCGCGGCGACTTTCACGAAGCGCTGAACTTCGCCTCCATCCACAGGCTGCCGGTCATCTTCTTCATCGAAAACAACGGCTACGCAATTTCGGAGCGCACGGACAAGGAGATGGCGGTCGAGCACGTGGCCGACCGCGCCCACGCGTACGGGATGCAGTCCGCGGTGTGCGATGGGATGGACGCGATCGCCACATACCAGACTGTCGCGCCGGCAGTGTCGCAGGCGCGAAACGGCGGGGGCCCGTTCCTTATCGAGGCGAAGTGCTACCGGCTGTGGGCCCATTCGAGCGATGACGACGACAGCCGTTACCGCCCGAAGAAGGAGCTCGAGGAGTGGTCGCGAAAGGACCCGATTCGCCAGTTCCGCGAGCGGGTCCAGCAGGACCACATCTTCCCGCCGGAAGACCTCGACGAGATCGAGCAGCGGGTCCAGGACGAGGTCGCGGACGCGGTCGAATGGGCGATGCAACAGCCGGACCCGGAGCCTGAGGACGCGCTCGGGTACGTGTACAAGGAGCTG
>CAZWBW010000090.1:0-11157 GCA_964632355.1 uncultured Anaerolineaceae bacterium
GGTCCGCATCCACCGTGTAGTACACGGTGTCGCCGATGTCGACAGCGGTCACAGCCCCGCCTTCAGAGTCGAACGGACCGTCGAGGTCGTAATTCGCCTCGACAACGTCCGCTTCGGCGGTGCGCCACTGGCCGGCAACCATTGCGAAGACCGCGAACGCCGCGAGGAGGACAAACAGGAGTCCCATCCTCTTGGTGCCCACGGCCTGGGCAATTTCTCTACTCAAATTGGTTACCTCTCCAGTCGTATGACTGTTTGGTTCCCCGGTTTCCCGGGGCCCACCCCTTGCGGGGCGGGAGTTCTACATCCGGACTCGCCCGGACTGCGGGCGAGCAACTTGGGTTCTGCGCCAGCCCACCAGGGGGCATGGCAACCAAAGCTGCGTTTCTGGTGAGGTCGCCCGCTCGTCATCCCGCCGTTCCCCGGCGCAGGTTCCAGGCGGTCCGGGCATTCCCTCAAAAGCTGCGATTCGGATGTTCTCCGGGTTCCTGTGTTGGCTCTCTGCCGGTTCGGCGCTTGCGCCCGGTTCCGGGTGGGCGAACGTCCCGGTGGCCATCACCGTTCGGTTCGAACCCGTCGCGGGAGCGTGCGGCTAGCCGGCGCGCCGCGAGCTCAACGCAGGATGCGCTCACCTCCCTCCTTCCCTGGATTTCGCTTCGAACCCCGCTCGCAAAGGCGGGTTCCCATCCCGCTGTGGGGATGGGAACCCGCCCGAACGGGTGGATTCGCGAGTACACACGCCGCCGGGGTTGCGGCCGCAAGGAGGCGCGTTTCGAACAAGGGCCCTCCATGCAAGACAGACGTAAACGCCTCCCGGACCGAAACGGGCCGAGAGTAAAGCCTGCCGAAAGGTACCGATGCGAAACGCAAGGGTCAATACCTCATACCCCGCACTAAGCGGGCAACGAGATTGCTCGTCACCGGTAAACAACGCGTAAGAAGTACAGGGGGTTAACCTCCGCCCGGGATTTTTCAAAACAGTGCGCACTGCGCACTGAGCACTGAGCACTGAGCACTAAAGTAGTGGCGGCCCCCACACCGCCGGTGCTACCATTGTTGACACATTCACTCGACTTTCTCCGCGGGGGCCTGAATGCGCGTCTCTACCCGCAGCGACTATGGGCTGCGTGCCCTCATCGAACTGGCCGGCAACTATGGCGGTGGGCCGCTCCAGTCATCCGAAATTGCCCTTCGCCGCCACATCCCCGAGCAGTACCTGGACCAGCTCCTCACCACGCTGCGGAAGGCCGGGTTCATCCGCTCCGTCCGCGGGCCGGCCGGTGGGCACGAACTGCTTCGCCACCCCAGCGAAATCACCGTGCGCGAAGTCATCCAGGCGCTCGAAGGGAGCCTCTCGCCCGTGGCCTGGCTCGATGAGCCGCCCGAGCAGACCGACCACCCGCACCAGTGCGGCCAGCGCGAAATCTGGGAGCGCGTCCGCGAATCCACCACGCAAATCCTCGATTCGTACACCATCGCCGACCTGCTCGAGCGCGAACCCCGCGCCGCGGTCGGGAGGTATTCAATATGACGGCGCTCACGCGGCCGCTCATCGCCAACGATGTGCTCGAACTTATCGGCGCGACGCCCATGGTGCGGCTCAACCGTGTGGTGCCCGGAGGCGCCGCCACCATCATCGGTAAGCTCGAAAACCTGAACCCCGGCGGCTCCGTGAAGGACCGCATCGCGCTCAGCATGATCGAAGCGGCCGAACGCGAAGGCCGCCTCAAGCCCGGCGATACCATCGTCGAACCCACGTCGGGCAACACCGGCATCGGGCTTGCGCTCGTGGCCGCGGTCAAGGGCTACCGGCTCATCCTCACGATGCCCGAAGACATGTCGACGGAGCGCCGGCGGCTGCTCGAACGGTACGGCGCCGAGCTCATCCTCACGCCCGCGATCGAAGGCATGACGGGCGCCGTGTTCGCCGCGAACCAGCTCGTCGAACAACACGGCTACTTCATGCCGCAGCAGTTCGAAAACGAAGCGAACCCGGAGATACACGCCCGCACCACCGCCCAGGAGATCCTCGAAGCCACGGGCGGCGAAGTCGATGCGTTCGTCGCCGGCGTGGGCACCGGCGGCACCATCACCGGCGTCGGGCAGGTGCTGCGCGAAACGCTCGGCGACCGCGTGCACATCGTGGCCGTCGAACCGGCCCGTTCGCCCGTGCTCAGCGGCGGCCGCGCGGGCATGCACGCCATCCAGGGCATCGGCGCGAGCTTCGTGCCCGGCGTGCTCGACCGGACGGTCTACCAGGAGATCATGCGCATCGAAGACAAGGATGCGATGGCGATGTGCCGGCGGCTCGCGCGCGAAGAAGGGCTGCTGCTCGGCATCTCTTCGGGCGCGAACGTCTTCGCCGCAGCGAAAGTGGCGGCGAAACTGGGCGCCGGCAAGACCGTGGTGACGATGCTCTGCGATACCGGCGAGCGGTACCTGAGCGTCAATATGTAAGGAATCGAGAAGCAGGAAAGGACGGGAGCGCAGCGAGAAGGAGAGGCGGCCAGCGCCGGCCGCGACGATAACGAACCGAAGGCTCTAGGCTAGATCCCACAACGTTTTTCAAAGGTGCACCGCCCCCGCGAGGGCGTTCGAAGGAGGACAGGGTGTCCGTCGAAGTCTACATTCCCACGCCGTTCCGCCATCTCGTTGGGAACAAGGCCAGCGTGCAGGCGAAAGGCGAAACCGTGCGCGACCTGCTCGCCGACCTCGACCGGCAGTTCCCGGGTTTCAACGCCCAGATTGTCGATTCCACCGGCCAGCTCGCGCCCCATATCAATGTCTATGTGAACCAGGTTGAGATTCACAACCTGCAGGGCGAATCGACGCCCGTGAAGGAAGGCGACGAAGTGGCCGTCATCCCGGCGCTCGCGGGTGGCGCCACGGCGCTCACGCCCGAGATGGTCGAGCGCTACAGCCGGCACATCATCATGCCCCAGGTGGGCAGCGCCGGGCAGCGCAAGATCATGGAAGCGAGCGTGCTGATCATCGGTGCGGGCGGCCTCGGTTCGCCGGTCGCCACCTACCTCGCGCTCGCCGGCGTCGGCAAGATCGGCATCGTCGAATTCGACGTCGTCGACCGCTCGAACCTCCAGCGGCAGACGCTCCACCAGAACGACGACATCGGCAAGCCGAAGGCACAATCGGCGAAGGAGACGCTGCTCGCGTACAACCCGCACATCGAGGTTGTCACGCACGAGACGCCGATCACGAGCGACAACGCGTTCGAGATCATCAGCCAGTACGACTACGTCGTGAACGGCGCCGATAACTTTGCGACGCGCTACCTGGTGAACGACGCCTCGTACCTGCTGAAGAAGCCGCTGATCGACGGCTCGATCCTGATGTTCGATGGGCAGGCGACGACGTACATCCCGGGCAAGGGCTGCTACCGCTGCCTCTACCCGTCGCCCCCGCCGCCGGGCATGGTCCCGAGCTGTGCGGAAGCGGGCGTGCTCGGCGCCATGACCGGCACCATCGGCAGCATCCAGGCGACCGAGGTGCTGAAGCTCATCCTCGGCGTCGGTGAGCCCCTCGTGAACCGTCTCCTGCTGTACGATGCACTTTCGTTGGAGTTCCGCATCGTCAAGGTTCGGCGCGACCCGAACTGCCCGCTCTGCGGCGACACCCCGACGATTCACGACCTGCTCGCCTACGTGGCGTTCTGCGGAGCGCCGATTCCGCCCGCCGCCGCACCGTTCGGTGGCTAGTTCGAACCACAGGGGCGGGCGCGACACCGTCGCGTCCGCGCCCGCCTCACCGGAGAGACCAGACTCATGACCACAACAAGCCCCACCGTCGAAGTGCGCGTCACGGCCGTTCTGCAGAAGCTCACGGGTGGCCAGAAGACGATCGAAGCCACGGGCGAAACCGTCGGGCAGGTGCTCGAAGACATCGACCGGCGCTATCCCGGTTTCCGCGCACAGCTGTACGGCGACGATGGCAAGCTCCACCGCTTCGTGAACATCTACCTGAACGACGAGGACATCCGCTACACGGGCGGCGTCGATGCCGCCGTGAAGCAGGGGGACGTCATCGATATCCTGCCCGCCCTGGCCGGGGGCCAGTAACGTTCGAGGCAAAGGGGCCCGAGGATTCGCACCGCGGTCCTGGGTCCCCAGTCCTGGGCACTCCTATGCTGTACTCCTCGATCATCGACCTCATCGGCAACACCCCGCTCGTCGAGCTCAAGTCGTTTTCGCCCCGGCCCGGCGTGCACCTCTACGCGAAACTCGAGGGCCAAAACCCGACGGGGTCGGTGAAGGACCGCATCGCCAAGTACATGATCGAAGCCGGCGAGCGGAGCGGCGAACTGAAGCCCGGCGCGACCATCCTCGAACCCACCTCGGGAAACACCGGCATCGGCCTCGCGATGATCGGGCGGATAAAGGGCTACCACGTCGTCTGCGTGATGCCCGAAAGCGTTAGCCCCGAGCGCACCCAGCTCCTCCAGGCGTTCGGCGCGGAGATTATCTACACGCCCGGCGAACTCGGTTCCAACGGCGCCATCGCCCACGCGCGCAAGATCGTCGAAGAGAACCCGGGCAAGTACTACTTCCCTTATCAATATGGGAACGAAGCCAACCCCCGCGCGCACTACGAGACAACCGGCCCCGAGATCCTTCGCGACCTCCCCCAGGTGACGGCGTTCGTCGCGGGGCTCGGGACAGGCGGCACGCTCACCGGCACGGGCCGCTACCTGAAGGATCACAAGCCCGGCGTGCGCGTCATCGCCGCCGCACCCCACCCCGGCGACCTCGTGCAGGGGCTCCGGGCGCTGGAGGAGGGCTTCATCCCGCCTGTGCTCGACGAGTCCGTGCTCGACGGCAAGATCGTCGTCGACAGCCGCACCTCGTTCGCCATCACCAAGGAACTGACCCAGAAGGAAGGGCTGTTCGTTGGCATCAGCGCCGGCGCCGTGGTGAAGGCTGCCCTGAAGGCCAGCGAACGGCTCGAGGGCGAACAACACATCGTCTGCCTCCTCGCCGACGGCGGCTGGAAGTACCTGTCGTCGAACCTCTGGACCACCGAGTGGGAAGACCAGCCCGAGGACGTCGAGACGAAGATCTGGTGGTAGGGGGCGCGGAGCGCGCAGCTCTGAGTGCTACGCTGAGTTCTGAGTGCTGAGTCGGTGTGACGGGGCGGGCGAACAGCTGCAGCCCCGGCGACGCCTCCCGGGATCACCACGGCCGGCCCGAACCCGGCCCGTTGAGCACTGAGCACTCAACCCTCACTGAGTCCCAAGTCCAGGGCACGGCGCACCGGGCACCGGGCACTGCCCCTATACTCCCCGTGTGCCCGATCGAGCGACTGAGACGCGCGACCCGATCCTGCGGTACGTTCCCGCGCACCTTCGGAAGCCGCTTGTGCTCTTCGTTGCGCTCGCGGTGGCCTACGTTCCCGGCGCGGTCGCGGTCGCCATGATCCTCACCGACGCCGAATAGCTGCGGAGCGGTGTATGGACGCGCTCATCCTCGCACTTATCTTCGGCGTTCGCCTCGGCGTTCCGCTGCTCGTGTTTCGCTGGCCGTTCTGGGGCGGTCTCCTGTGCATCCCCGCCGACGGCTTCGACAGCATCATCCAGGACGTCCTTGGCGCCGAGCCCCTGCGCGGCCACTACCACAATGTCGATAAGGTCCTCGACTTCTATTACCTGGCCATCGAGGCGTGGATCGCCTACCGCTGGGATGACCGGCTCGCCCGGTGGACCGCCCTCGCGCTGTTCGTATGGCGCGCCGGGGGCGTCGTCTTCTTCGAAATCACCGCGGCCCGCGCAACTCTCCTTGTCACCCCGAACATTTTCGAGAACTTCTTCCTGTTCGTCGCCGGGCTGCGCACTGCCGAGCCGAACTGGCGGTTCCGAAGTCCGGTGCAGCTCGCCGCGGTCGTTTTCGTCGTCGGTGCACCGAAGCTGCTGCAGGAGTACGCGATGCACTACAGGGAATTCCAAACGTGGCGATTCGTGCGAGACGAAATACTTCTCTTCTGGAAGTGATAGGCTGGTACCCGACCGCGTTCAGCTCCGTTATGCTGCACCGGACATAGCGAGTAGGAGCAGCCCCATGACCTCAGTCGCTGAGAAGCCCGACATCAAGTCCTACCAGCAGTTCATCGATGGCAAGTGGGTCGATGCCGCCTCGGGCGAGAAGTTCGAGCGTGTCAGCCCCTACGACGGCAGCGTCGTTGCCACCTACCCCAATTCCGGCATCGAGGACGCCCAGCGCGCGATCGAAGTAGCCCGCCGGGTGTTCGACGAAGGCAAGTGGGCCAACTCGCGTGCGAAGGACCGCGCGCGGATCCTGCAGAAGGCCGCCCAGCTCGTGATGGAGAACATGGACGAGCTGGCCACGAGCATCGCCACCGAAGTCGGCAAGCCAAAGAACATGGCCATGGCCGAAGTAGCAGGCACCGCCGAAACCTTCGAGCTTTTCGCCGCCAAGGCGCTCGAACTCAAGGGCGATTCGTTCACGCAGCAAATCCCCGATGCCATCGGCCTCACCGTGCACGAACCGGTCGGCGTCGTCGGCATCATCACACCGTGGAACTTCCCGCTGCTGCTCATCAGCTGGAAGGTTGGCCCGGCCATCGCCGCGGGCTGCACCATGGTCGCGAAGCCGTCGCACTACACGCCGGGCAGCACGCTCATCCTTGCGCGCATCCTGTCCGAAGCCGGCCTCCCGGATGGCGTGTTCAACGTCGTCACCAGCGAAACCGATAACGGCGCGCTCGTCGGCCAGCACCTCGCCGCCAGCGAGCTCGTCGACAAGATCGCGTTCACCGGTTCGACGGCCAGCGGCAAGGCCGTGATGCGCGCCGCTGCGAACAACGTGAAGAAGGTGTCGCTCGAACTGGGCGGCAAGTCCCCGAACATCGTCTTCCCCGATGCCCAGGTCGACGCTGCCGTCGCCGGCGCGTTCTTCGGCATCTACTTCAACAGTGGCCAGGTGTGCCAGGCCGGTTCGCGGCTCCTTGTTTCGAACCGGATCAAAGACGAGTTCGTCGACAAGCTCAAGAACATGGGCTCCACCCTCAAGATGGGCGACCCGCTCGACCCGTCGACCACCATGGGCCCCCTCATCAACGAGAACCAGCTCAAGAAGGTCGAGAACTACCTCGAGGCGGGCAAGAAGGAAGCCAAGCTCGTCACTGGTGGTTCGCGCGCCGTTGGCGATGGCCTCGAGCGTGGCCTCTTCGTCCAGCCCACCATCTTCGACGACGTCTCGAACAACGCCACCATCGCCCGCGAGGAGATCTTCGGGCCGGTGCTCTCGGTGCTCTCGTTCGACGACATCGAGGACGTCATCCGCACGGCGAACGACACCATGTACGGTCTCGCCGCCGCGGTCTGGACGAAGGACATCAACGTCGCGCTGAAGGTCGCGAAGGGCCTGCGCGCAGGTACCGTGTGGGTGAATGCCTACCACGGCACGGGGCTCTACAACATGCCCTACGGCGGCTACAAGCAGAGCGGCCTCGGCCGGGAGCTCGGCGACCTTGGCCTCGAAGAGTACCTCGAGACCAAGGCCATCCAGATCAAGCTCCACTAATCCGCTGAAACGCCGCGGAACCAAACACAAAGCCCCCGGCACAGGGCCGGGGGCTTTCCATGTGCCGCGAACCACTGCCAACTCCCCCATCGGTGATGGGAGAGGGGCCGGGGTGCTGAGTGCTGAGTGCTCGGTTCTGAGTCCTCAGCTAGAACCCGACGTCACGAACATTCTTATATACAGATGATACGTTTCTGATCATTCGCGCTGGTGCGTGCCGGGTCATACTCCCCATCGAGCACTGACATACTGGCTTCGAGCCAGGAGGAGGCACGCCATCGACACGCTGCTCTCGGCGCGCGCTCTCATCGGTCTCTCGCTCGTCTTCCACACGTTCTTCACTCCCATCGCGATCGGGATGCCGCTCCTGCTCTTCGTGTCCGAAGGCATCGGCCTCCGCACCGGGAACCCGATCTACCGGCAGCTCGCCCGCACCTGGACCCCGATCGTCGGGCTGCTGTTCGCCGTCGGTGCAGTCTCCGGCACGGTGCTTTCGTTCGAACTCGGGCTGCTCTTCCCCACGTTTATGGACTTTTCCGGGGGCATCTTCGGCATC
The DNA here is from genome assembly GCA_964632355.1 of uncultured Anaerolineaceae bacterium. GTDB lineage: Bacteria > Chloroflexota > Dehalococcoidia > Tepidiformales > Tepidiformaceae > JALOAP01. Next base: position 8,107 of record CAZWBW010000090.1, read on the forward strand.
CCGTTCGCACTCGAAGGGTTCGCGTTCTTCACCGAGGCCATCTTCCTCGGCGTCTACATCTACGGCTGGGACCGCCTGTCGCCGCGCGCACACTGGCTGGCCGGTATCCCGCTGTTCGTCAGCGCCGCCATCTCCGCGGTGTTCGTCATCTCGGCGAACTCGTGGATGAACACGCCCGAAGGCTTCGAACTCGTGAACGGCGAACCGACGAACATCGACCCGTGGGACGCGATGTTCAACGCCGCCTGGCTCCACGAAGCCATCCACGGGACGCTCGCCAGTTATGTCGTGACGGGGTTCGCCGTCGCCGGCGTGTACGCGTTCTTCCACCTCCGCGGACGCCAATCGGAAGCGACCGTCACCGGCATGAAGATCGCGATGATCATGGCCGCCATCGCCATCCCCCTCCAGATCCTCGCCGGTGACTTCGCCGCCCGCCGCGTGGCCGACCTCCAGCCCGTGAAGTTCGCCGCTATGGAAGGCCAGTACGAAACCGAACGCGGCGCCCCGCTGCGCATCGGCGGCATCCCCATCGACGGCGAGACGCGCTTCGCCATCGAAATCCCGAAAGCCCTGAGCCTCCTCACCCACCGCGACCCCGACGCGGAGATCATGGGGCTGAACGAGGTCCCGGAAGAGGACCGCCCGAACGAACTGATCACCCACCTGTCGTTCCAGGTGATGGTGGGCATCGGGTTCTTCCTCCTGGCGGTCGCGGCCTGGTTCTGGCTCGCCTGGTGGCGGCGCCGCCAGCGGGAGTTCTCGCTCAATCGATGGCTCGGCCTGGCGCTCATCGCCTCCGGCCCGCTCGCGTTCATCGCGAACCAGGCCGGCTGGTTCGTGACCGAGTTCGGGCGCCAGCCATGGGTGATCTACGAAGTCATGCGAACGTCCGAAGGCGCGACCGAGGAGGAAGGCATCCAGGTGTTCTTCTGGCTCTTCGCCATCCTCTACGTGGTCATCTCCGTCGCGCTCATTTGGACCCTGCTCAAATGGCCCTTCGGGAGAAAGGGCGGCGATGTCCCCGAAGCCGCCCGAGGCCCGACCGGCCAGGAGGCTGCCGATGTCGCCTGAAGAAGGTGCAGCGGGCATCGCCGTTGCCGCCATCGTGCTCTACTCCATCTTCGGAGGCGCCGATTTCGGCGGCGGCATCTGGACGCTGCTTGCTACCGGCCCCCGGAAAGAGGACCAGCGCAACGCGCTTGAGCGCGCCATCGGCCCCGTGTGGGAAACGAACCACGTCTGGCTCATCCTGCTCGTGGTGACGCTGTTCGTGGTGTTCCCCACGGCCTATGCCGAGATCTTCCGGTCCCTGTACGTGCCGATCTTCCTCGCGCTGCTGGGCATCGTCTCCCGCGGGGCGGCGTTCGCGTTGCGCCACTACAGCAGCCGCGAAACCCGGATGAGCGAAACCTCGATGCGCGCGTTCTCCACGGCCAGCCTGCTGACGCCGTTCATGCTCGGCACCGTGATTGGCGCGGTGAGCGGCGGGCACCTCGAAGCCGAAGGAACGAACATCACCAGCGGCCCCTTCGAGGGCTGGCTCACGCCGTTCTCGCTTGTCTGCGGACTCATCGGCCTCTTGATCAGCGCGTTCATCGCCGCCGCGTTCATGGTCCCGCGAACCCGCGGCGAACTGCAGGACGACTTCCGCCGCCGCGCGCTCGTCGCCTCGATCGCGCTCGGCGTGGTGACCACCATCGCCATCCCCATCGCCGATGCCGACGCCGGCGAGTTCTTCAGCCACCTCGACCGCGCGGAGGTGCTCCTTTCGATGGCCGTCACGGCACTCCTCGGCCTGGCGACGTTGCTCATGCTCTGGCGCGGGAGGGTGCTGCTCGTGCAGTTCGGCGCAGGGGCCACCGTGGCAGGGGTGGTGATCACCTGGGCGCTCGCGCAGAACCCCTACCTGGTGCTGCCCTCGCTCACCATCGAAGAAACCGCCGCGCCGAACATCACGGTCGTGTCGTTCCTGGTGGCGCTGCCCATCGGGTCGCTCATCCTCGTGCCGTCGCTCTTCCTGCTCTACAACACCTTCTCGCGCGACGTCTTCGTCGCCGGGCAGGAGCCACCGAGCCACACCTGACCGTCGCGCATCGAAGCGCTCCCGGCACTATTCCCCGGACGCCGGTACAATGCCGCGCCGAGGAGGGGTGTCATGACGCTTTCGAAACAGCAACTCGCCGACGCCATCCGCTTCGCTGGCGAGCGGGCCGCCACGGCTGCCCACTACACGAAGGACTGGGACCACCAGCTCGGCCACCAGTGGACCAGCGGCGATGCGTTCCGCCACATCGCCGCGAACGCGGGCGCGCTCCCTCAGATCGCACCGCTGCTCGATTCGGACGTGCTCGAAAACGTGAACCAGGCCGCGGCCGCCGCAGGCAACGCCCGGGGCATCGACGCACTCAAGGACAAGTCGCGCGAGGAGATCATCCAGGCCATCCGCGACGGCGCCGAGGCTTCCGCGAGGGCGGTCGAGGCCATGGACGACGCCGACCTCGCGAAGGTGGTGAAGCTCGGCGGGTACGAGATGCCGAAGGCCGAGATCCTCGCGCAGATCTGGGTCCACCACCAGATCGCCCACGCGTACGAAGCGAGCGCGCGCTGGCCATTGGCGTAGATGGCTATCGGCTATCGGCCATCGGCTATCGGCTTCGGCCGCCGGGCACCGGGCACGAGGAAGGGGAGGGATATCGGCCGTTCTTCGACACGATAGCGAATGTGATTAAGTAAAGCTCGGCCGGAGAAGCCAGCGAGAGGCGGACGCGTGAATCTCCGCGGGCGAAGTGCAAATTGGTGCTGCGGGGATCAGCCTGCTGCTGCCGGGGGCATTGCTCACACTCCGGGCGCTCGGTCTACACGGCAACCCGGGGTGTAGGAACGGGACCCACGGAATCGTCGTCCCAGGCCCAGCGACCACCGTGGGCCCCGGCGGTAGAGCCGAGGCCCACCGCCAACTGGCTACTGTCCGACGCCCGCCGTCGCGAACGCTTCGTCAATCATCGCGTGCACCTCTTCGTCGCTGATCGAGGTGACGCGGCCCTCGTC
>CAZWBW010000091.1:0-11087 GCA_964632355.1 uncultured Anaerolineaceae bacterium
CTTGCTGCTGCCTCCCGTAGGAGTCGGGGCCGTGTCTCAGTCCCCGTGTGGCTGACCATCCTCTCAGACCAGCTACCGATCGTCGCCTTGGTGAGCCATTACCCCACCAACTAGCTAATCGGCCGCGGGCCCCTCTCGTAGCGCCGGAGCTTTCACTATCCGGACTCTCACCGGTAGTCTTATGCGGTATTAGCTCGCCTTTCGGCGAGTTATCCCCCACTACGAGGCAGGTTACCCACGTGTTACTCACCCGTCCGCCACTGACCCGAAGGTCCGTGCGACTTGCATGCCTAATACATTCCGCCAGCGTTTGTCCTGAGCCAGGATCAAACTCTCCGAAAGAAACATTCTCCAGTCGAAACGACTGGTTCAGTTCCCTAACGGGTTCCCGAACTGTTCTCTTTCGTCCGCTATCCAGTTGTTAAAGTGCGCCGGCCTTTCTCCAAGGCCCGAACGAGAAGACTAGCGCCGCTTGCCGGGCCTGTCAACTCGTTCCCCGGAGCTCCTCGTGGACACTCCGGCTGGCTGGCCCTCCGCTCGGGCCGTACGCATCGGCTCCTCCGATGCGCTTGCCAGGATCATCGCCCGGAACCTGGAACTTGTCCAGCCCCGCGGGCAGGCAATACGGGCACCATCGCCCGTACCGCTCATATGTTCGCATATCCCGAGAGTTACGTCAAGTACCCGGCAAGGGGCACCGGCGCTCCTCGAGAATGCCGCAGAAGGAAAGGTCCGCAGCAGCCCGGGCAGTTCGCTTGAATGCCAGGCTGCGTCTTCGCCTGCCGACCGGTTGCGCTGAGCTGCTGCCAGCGGTGTCGGGAAGCGAAAGGTGCGCCGGCTGTTGGCCGGGTCGCCAACAGGTGGCGACATCAGGAATTGTTCGGGACCTTTCTGCGTCTGTCAAATGCGCCGGGGCCGGGGATTTCGATCCGTATCGCTCTGGGGCGGCGGAGCGCCCGGCGCGATATGTGGCTAGCTGTTCGAACTGCTGGCGGCCCGGGAGCCGAACGGCCACCAGAAGCTCCGCCGGCGGCTTTCGGATTTCTTGGTCTCCTTCTTCTCGGGCCCATCGAAGCCGCGGCCACAGCTCTGGCAGTAGGCGTAGACGTTCAGGTTCATCCGCCCGCACCAGGGGCACTCACGCATCGGATTTTCCTCCTTTGTGAAAATTGTAGCGCGCGGTGCGGTTGGTGCCCGGGCTCAGCGGTACCGGCGCGCAGCGACGATCGGCCACTCGCCGATAACTTCGTCCTCGCGGACGAGGTAGTAGGTGTCGTGGAGGTTGATGGTGGTGTCGCCGTGGCTGGGGATGAACTCGATCCGGTCGCCGATGCGAAGGTCCGCGACGCCTTCGCCGACGAGATGCGCGTGTTCTTCGGAGAGGCGGGCGGCTTTGAGGCGGCCGTCCTTCGATCGCGGCGCTCCGAACTCGTTCGTGAGGGATTTCAGCCCGGCATCAGCGACGGCGTAGTCGTCATGGACGGCCACGACGGTGGTGAGCAGGGTGAGCGCGTGTTCGAAGCGCCCGGGTAGGACCCGCCCATAGGAACCGTCCATGAACACATACGAACCACACTGCAATTCGGTAACGAAGGGCACCGACGCGGCGAACTCGTACGTGCCGGTGCCGCCGACAGACACGATTTCCGGTGGGAACCCGGCCTCTGCGAGCGCTTCAACGTGCTCCCGGACGATGCTGTAGGCGGCCTCGGCTTTCTCGCGGCGATCGGCTTCGTTGGGGAGCAGGACGGCGTGGCCTTCGTACCCCATGACGCCGCGGTATCGAATGCCGGCATCCTTGAGGGCGCGCGCGAGGGCGACGGACGCGGCGGGGCTCCAGGTGCCGCACCGATGCATGCCAGCGTCGATTTCGATGATCGCAGCGGGGACCTGGCCGGAGCGGAGGGCGCCCTCGGCGAGTTCGCGAACGTTATGTGCGGACTCGACCGCGACGGTGATGTCGACGCCGCGAGCGAGCAGCGCCATCAGCCGGTCGATCTTCTGGGGCCCGACGACCTGGTTCGCGACGAGGATGGGGCCGAGACCGGCGTCGGCGAGGACCTCGGCTTCGCCCAGTTTCGCGACGGTGATACCGATGGCGCCGGCCTCGAGTTGCCGCCGGGCGACCTCGGGGGTTTTCGGGGTTTTGAAATGGGGGCGCAGTTTGACCGGCGTATTCGCGAGAAACGATGCCATGGATGCGATATTTCGTTCCATGGCGTCGATGTCGAGCAGCAGGCAAGGGGTGTCGAGGTCCTCTACGCGCACGCTGGAAGTCTACTCCGCCGAAGCGCTCCCGGTGCGTCGTGACGCAAGGCGGCGCATCTCGCGGACACGCCGGTCAGCGGTTAGACGCTCACCCTCGGTCGTTTGCTGGCCCGTTCGCGTTCGAGCGCGGTGAGGTACGCCTTGCGGAGGCGGATGGACTTCGGGGTGACCTCGACGAGTTCGTCGTTGGTGATGAGCGAGAGGCTGCGCTCGAGGCTTGGTGGCTGTGGCGGCGTGAGTTTGACCGCGATGTCGGCGGTCGAACTCCGGATGTTGGTGAGCTTTTTCGCTTTGCAAACGTTCACGACGAGGTCGTTTTCGCGGGAGTGCAGACCCACGACCTGGCCTTCGTAGACCTCGGCGCCCGGTTCGATGAAGAGGATGCCGCGCTCCTGTGCGTTAGCGATGCCGTAGGCGAGGGCCGTGCCGGTCTCGGCAGCGATGAGCGCACCGTTGCGCGAACGAGCAATCTCCCCGGCCCAGGGACGATAGCCCAGGTACTCGGTGTGCATGACGCCTTCGCCGCCGGTGCCGGTGATGAACGTATCGCGGAAGCCGATGAGACCGCGGGTCGGGATCTCGAACTCAATGCGGACGGTGCCATCGGCGTTGTGGTGCATACCGGTCATCTGGCCCTTCCGGGCGGAGAGCGCCTCGATGAGGAAGCCGGTCGAGGACTCCGGGGCCTCGACGAGGAGGCGCTCGAACGGTTCTTCGAGGCGGTCGCCGTTGCGGCGGAGGATCACCTCGGGCCGGGTGACCGCGAACTCGTACCCTTCGCGGCGCATGGTCTCGACGAGGATGGCCAGGTGCAGTTCGCCGCGGCCGCTCACCACGAACGAGTCGGCGGTCTCGCCATCCTCGACGCGTAGGGCAACGTTGGTTTCGATCTCGCGGAAGAGGCGTTCGCGCAGCTGACGGCTGGTGACGAACTGCCCTTCGCGGCCAGCGAACGGCGAGTCGTTGACCTTAAAGGTCATCTGCATCGCCGGCTCCTCGATGGCGATGGGCGGGAGCGGGCCTTCGGCCTCGGCGCTCGCGAGCGTCTCGCCGATGAGGACATCGGAGATGCCGGTGAGGGCGACAATGTCGCCGGCGCGCGCCTCTTCGAGCTCGACGCGGTTCAGGCCCTGGAAACCGAACACCTGGAGCACACGATGCTGTGACGGCGATCCGTCGTGGGTGTAGCGGACGACACTGTCGCCCGGTCGAATCACTCCGTCGCGGATGCGGCCGACGGCAGTGCGCCCGCGGTAACTGTCGTACTGGAGCGTCGTGACGAGCATGCGGAAGGGGCGGCCGGGGTCGGACTCGGGGCCGGGAATGTGTTCGAGGATGGTCTCGAAGACGGGTTTCATGTCGCCCGAGCGCGCGGACGGGTCGAAGCTGGCATACCCGTCGCGGGCGTTCGAATAGACGACCGGGAAGTCGAGTTGCGACTCGTGGGTCGCGAGGTCGAGGAAGAGGTCCTGCGTTTCTGACACGACTTCCGCGATTCGGGCGTTCGGACGATCGATTTTGTTCACAACGACGACGGCGGGCAGACCGAGCCCCAGCGCTTTCCGCAGCACGAACTTGGTCTGGGGCATGGGCCCTTCGACCGAATCGACGAGGAGCAATACGCCATCGGCCATGTTGAGGACGCGTTCAACTTCGCCGCCAAAGTCCGCGTGGCCGGGGGTGTCGATGATGTTGATGCGAACGCCGGCATAATCGACCGCCGCGTTCTTCGCCATGATCGTGATGCCCTTCTCGCGTTCGAGCGGGTTGGAATCGAGGATGAGCGAGCCGACATCCTGGTTTTCGCGAAAGATGTTCGACTGCTTGAGAAGGGCGTCGACCAGCGTGGTCTTCCCGTGGTCGACATGGGCGATGATGGCGATATTGCGGACGTCGCCGCGGCGGTTCGTCATAAAGCAATAATGCGGAGCGACGAAAAAACGCGCGAGCAGTGCGAGAAGGGGCCGTCAGGCGAGTTCGACGAGGATGTCCCCTTCGCGGACGACATTGCCGGGGCGGACCGCGACGCGCTGGACCACGCCCCCGCCGTCGGCAGTGATGCGATGCTCCATCTTCATGGCTTCGAGAACAATAAGCGGGGCGCCCGGTTCGACCGTGTCACCGGCGGCCACGCGAACCTCGATAACCGTGCCCGCGAGAGGCGCCGTGACCAGCATAGTGGCGGGACCATCAGCCTGTGGGCGGCGGGGTAGCGGCGGGGGAGGCGCCATCCGCAGCACCCACCCGCGAGGCGGCTCGGCGAGCGGGAGGGTTGCGACGAACGCGCCCGAAGGTTCGCGGACCACGGCCACGTAGCCCTGCTCGCCGATCACCGACACGCGCAGGCGGACCTCGTCCTGCTCGTCGATGGTGCAGCGGAACGGGCGCCCTGCCAGCGTGACTTCGTAGTCGTGGCGGCTCAGTTCCTGTACGTCGAGCCGTGCGGGGCCGCGCTCGGTCGCGAGGTGAATGGTGCACGGGGGTTGCCGGAACGGAGAGGGATCGCCGAGCAGGACAGCCGCCAGTGCCCCTGCGGCGAGCACCGCCTCGGGCGGACGGGCATCGTCGAGCAGCCGGTCGAGGTGCGGCTCGAGCCATCCGACGTGATGCCGGCCGGCCCGGAACTCGGGGGCGTTCGCGACCGCAGCGAGGAGCGGCGCACAGGTGTGGACGCCTTCGAATTCAATGCCACCGAGCAGCTCGATGCCATGGTCGAGCGCCTCGTCCCGGGTCGAGCCGTGGACGATGACCTTCGCGAGCAGCGAATCGTACTGCGTCGGGACGACGTCGCGATGGTCGTAGCCGGCGTCGCAGCGGGCACGTTCGGATCCGGTGGGGACGGAAACAGCGCCGAGGCGCCCGGAACTCGGCCGGAAACCGGCCCAGGGGTCCTCGGCGTTGATGCGGAACTCGATGGCGTGACCGTCGAAACGGACATTGTCCTGTGTGAACGGGAGCTGCTCGCCGGCGGCGATCCGGAGTTGCAGTTCGACGAGGTCGAGCCCGGTGACGAACTCAGTGACGGGGTGTTCGACCTGGAGCCGGGGATTGACTTCGAGGAAGTAGAACGGACGCCGGCCCTCGGCGCCGGGTTCGCCGACCAGGAACTCGACGGTGCCGGCGTTGACGTAGCCCGCCGCCCGGGCGATGCGCAACGCCGCCGAGGTGAGCGCCTCGCGGAGGGCCGGGTCGACGATGGGGCTGGGCGACTCTTCGATGAGCTTCTGCCGAAGGCGCTGAACGGTGCAGTCGCGCTCGCCAAGGTGCACCAGGTTGCCGTGGGAGTCGCCGAGAATCTGCACTTCGACGTGGTGGGCAGTGGGCACGAGGCGTTCGAGGAAGAGGCCCGGATCGCCGAACGCAGCGAGGGCCTCGCGGCGGGCGCTCTGCAGGGTTTCGCGCAGGTCCGCATCGCCGTGAACTTCGCGCATCCCGCGACCGCCACCACCGCCCCGCGCCTTCACCATGAGCGGGAACCCGAGCTTGGCTGCCTCACGAAGCAGCGTTTCGTCGTCGTCTGGCCCTTCGTAGCCGGGCACGACGGGAACGTCGTTTTCGCGTGCGAGGTGCCGGGCCGCTGCCTTATCGCCGAGCAGGCGCAGCGTCTCGGCTGACGGGCCGATGAACACCAGGCCGGCTTCGGCACAGGCCTCAGCGAAGTCGGGCCGTTCGCTCAGGAAGCCGTAGCCGGGGTGGATGGCTTCGCACCCCGTCGCCTTCGCGGCATCGATGATGGCCTCGACGTCGAGGTAGGACTCGGCAGCGGAGTATCCCTCGAGCAGCACCCACTCGTCGGCGCTGCGCACTGCAAGGGACTGTCGGTCGGGGATCGAAGCGACAACGACGGAACGAATGCCCAGCCGGCGCAGGGTGCGAACGACCCGGACCGCGATTTCTCCGCGGTTGGCGACGAGGACGGAGGTGAACACCCGCCTTTCTTACAGGCCCTGGTTGAAGTCTGCAAACGAGAAGAGCTCGTTCAGGCCGGTGATGCGGCCGTACCAGAGCAGCAGCCCGAGGCCAATCAGCATGATGGCACTGGCCGTTTCGATGATCGGCGTGTAGCGCTGGATCTTGCGGAAGATGGCCGTGACGTCGCTGAGCGCGAGACCGGCGATGAGGAACGGGATGCTGAACCCGGCCGAGTAGGCGACGAGCAGGTACGTCGCGGTGAGGGTCTCGGATGTCGAGGCCGAGGTCGTGAGCGCGAGTCCGAGAATGCTGCCGAGGACGGGGCCAACGCATGGCGTCCACCCGAGCGCAAACGCGCCGCCGATCATTGCCGAGCGGGTGTAGCCCACCTGTCGATTGCGGGCCACATCGATTTCGAACGTGCGCTGGAGGAACGGGAGCTGGATGTACCCGGCGAACCGCAGCCAGGCGAGCAGCATCGCGGCGCCAAGGAACAGCAGACCGGTGCGGTCGGCCGGGTGATCGGCGGTCGCGCGCAGGTCCGCCACGTTCGCGAGGAAGAAGTAGAACCCGGTGAGGCCGAGGAGAAGCAGGCCCGCTTTCATGGGCGAGGCGCGGCCGTAGGAGGGCACCATCAGCAGGCCCATCGCGATGAGGAAGACGCCGGCGATCTGCTCGAGGTCGCGCTGGTTGTCGCGCAGGAAGTAGGAGCCAAGCAGCCCGGCGCTGGTCCCCAGGATGATGAACACAAGCGACAGGCCACCGACGAACGCGAGCGCGTGAGAGAACGTCACGCGGCGGTCGGCGACGATCTTGCCGTTTTCGACCGAGGCGCCGGAGAGGTGCGTGATAAAGATCGGAACGATCGGAAGGACGCAGGGGGAGACGAACGACAGCACCCCCGCGGAAAAAGCGAGAATTGGACCACCAGGACCGCGGAGGCTGAAGCTATCGCTCGTGAGCGGACCAAGACCAAAGGCCAGCAGTGGGAGCACCGCCAGCAGTGCCAGCAACAGGTAGACCAGGTTGCGGCTGACAGCGGGACGACGCACCACGCCTGGTTCGGTAGCCATTCGTGAGCTCCTCCAGCATCCCCATGATACGGCGGATATTGCGAGGGGCCGAATCAGAATCGGGAATCAGTCCTGTTTAAAAGGGTTGTCGCCCGGGACATCGCTGAGGGGCGACGCGTCGAGCCCGAGCAGGCGCAGGCGGGCGCGATCGTAGGCTTCCTTCGCACGGGCCTCCCGGTTCAGGAGTCCCTTCATTCGGTCGGGTGTGAGCCGCTCACCGTCGAGGAAGACGCGGTGCACCTGCTCGAGTTGCTTCATCCACTTTTCCCAGGCCTCGCGGTACGCCTGGGCGGTCTCTTCGTCGACAAACGCCATGTGCCGGGCACCCCTGAGAAGCGACTTCTCCGCGATCGTAGCAGGCGGCCGGAAGGGTGCTCATGGGCGTTGGTTCGGGCGGTGAAGGCGCGGAGGCAGCAGGTTCCGTCGGCCCGCCTGGGGCTGCATTTCCGGTGCTTTCGGGCCGAACTGGTACGGTAGAAGAGACGACGCGAGGGCCGAACTGGTCGGCCCTCGCAGATGCAAGTCTTGGTAGCGCATAGGGGATTCGAACCCCTGATCTCCGCCTTGAGAGGGCGGTGTCCTAGACCGCTAGACGAATGCGCCGTACTTAGAGTCTAGGCCAAGCCCTTCGGACCGGGCAAGGAAGGTACATGAAACGAGTTTCTCTTGTATTGATAATCCTTGCCCTGTCGGCCTCGTGGCTGTTCGTGGCGTGCTCAGACTCCGATCCGGGCGAACCGGGGGGCGCCACACCCTCGCCCGAGGCCACCGCTACGGCCGGCACACCTGAGCCACTGCCCGAGTCCCTCCAACGAATTCTCGACCGCGTTTCCGAGGTGCGGGAACTCGAGGCGCCGCCGTCGCTGAACGTCGAGTTCGTCCCGCGATCGGGCGTGGTCGACCTCATCGACGAACTGACGACGGACAAGGACCGGGAGTGGTTCGCAAAGGTCACGGACCTGTATCGGCTGCTGGGCCACCTTCGGAACGACCAGGACTACCTGGACGTCTACCGGTCATTCGGGGGCGAAGCCGTGCTGGGCCTGTACTCGCCGATCCACGACACGCTCTGGATCGTTCACGAGGACGGCCGCGAGCCGGACCTGGACAACCTTTCGCGCCCGCTGGAAGAGACGCTTGTTCACGAAATCGTGCACGCGCTCCAGGACTACCACTTCGACCTCGTCGCCACGGACGACCCGTTTGAGGACAACTTCGACATCACCCAGGCGTGGACGGCGGTGATCGAAGGGGACGCGGTCACGCACGAAGGGCTGTACTCGGCGCGGTTCCTGTCGCTGCCCGGATCGCCCGTCATCCTGGCGAGTGCGGCGCAGATCCCGAACGTTCCTCCCTCGATCATCCGGGAGATGTACTTCCCCTACACAACCGGTGCGGACTGGGTTCGGGCCGAGCGGGACAAGCGCGGCACGAGCCGAATCGACGCGTGGCTGGCGGATCCACCGCCGGGGACGGCATACATCCTCCACCCGGAGTTGCTTGACTCCGGCTTCGAACCGGATATCCCCGAACTGCCGGACCTGTCGAAGGCGCTGGGGAAGGGCTTCGAACGCACGTGGAGCAGCACGCTCGGCGAGTTCAACCTACGGAACTACCTCCAGCTGTACGCGCGGGCGAGCTCCTCAGCGTCGGCGGCCGAAGGGTGGGCCGGGGACCGCTTCGATATATACAAGGACGGCGAGGCGTCAGTGGGCGTGTTCCGGGTTCGCTTCACGGACGAAGGCGAGGCGGCCGAATTCGAAGCTGCGTACCGCGAGTTCCTCGACCGTGCCCACATGGCGATGGAGGAACGGGACGGCGTCACGTTCGCCGAGCTTCGCGATGGGGACGTCGTCGCGCTGGCTGGCCAGCAGGGTACGGACGTGATCTTTGCGATTGCTTCGAATCGTGAACTGGTTTCGCAAGCAATCTCCGCCCTTCGTGGGGGATGGCCCTGATACTGTATCGCGATACTGGCGGGTAGGGTCGCGGGGAGTGCCGAAGGGGGTTTGGGATGACGTCCGCAGCGAAGACTCGGCTCGAAGTGATTCACGGGGAAATTCGGAAGCACTACCCGCGCACGGTCCACACGCCGAACGGCACCGAGTTCGTTCTGCGCTTGATGGATGCCGGGGACCGGGCCGCGATGCTGGAGTTCGCGCGTTCGCTGCCGGAAGACGACCTCATGTTCCTGCCGACGAACATCACGCAGGAGTCCGCGGTCCAGGACTGGATCACGCACATCGAAGAGGGTCGAACGCTGACGCTGCTGGCCCACGAAGGCGAGACGCTCGCAGGCTATGCGAGCCTGGGTTTCGACGCGACCGAGTGGATGCGGCACCTCGGCGAGATCCAGATCCTCACGGGGCGTGACTACCGCGGCCAGGGACTCGGACGGCTGCTCGCGCGGGAGATCTATCGCCTCGCCCGGCAACTCGGACTACGGCGGCTGGCAGCGCACATGTCGCTCGACCAGCAGGGCGCACGAGCGACATTCGAGCGCCTCGGGTTCCGGGCGGAGGCGCTGCTGACCGACTGGGTGATGGACGCCCACGGCGAAACTCGCGACCTGCTCATCATGTCCTACGACCTGAGCGAGGCTGACTAGGCCAGTTCCACCTGTTCGGCCGGCCACCAGCGATAGCGGTTCAAGTCGCAGCGGCCGTCGAGGCCAAAGACGACGCCCTCGCGTTCGAGCAGGGTGCGCTGGAGGTCGGCCTGGGGGCCCCGGTTCTTGAAGCTGATGGCGCCGCGCGCGTTGATTACGCGCCACCATGGGACGTCGTTGCGCGGCGGCAGCGAGTGAAGCGCGTATCCCACGGCCCTCGCGGATGAGGGCGCCCCGAGAAGCAATGCGACGTGCCCGTACGTGATGACGCGCCCGTGCGGCACCTGCCGCACGAGTTCGTATACGCGCTCGTAGAACGTCGGTTGGTCCTGCATGTGGGGATACTGTAGCGCCGCCGGCGGCCTATTCGACGCGCTCGCGGTACTGGATGGCTTCGGCGACGTGGGCGGCTTCGATGGGTTCGCTGCCAGCAAGGTCGGCGAGGGTGCGGGCGACCTTGAGGACGCGGTGGAATGCGCGTGCGGAGAGGTTGAGCTGCTGCACGGCGAGACGAAGGATGTCGTGAGCGTCGTCGGCCAGCATGGCCTGCGCGTAGTCGCGGACCTGGGGCGGCGTCATGTCGGCGTTGACGTGGGTGCCGGGTTCGTTCGCGAAACGGCGGCGCTGCACTTCCCGCGCCCGCTGCACGCGCTCCGCGACCGCGGCTGAGGGCTCGCCTTTCGCGGCGGCGGCGAGCTTCTCATACGCAACGCGGGGCACGTCAACGAAGATGTCGATGCGGTCGAGCAGCGGCCCCGAGATGCGCCGCTGATAGCGCGCCACAACCTGTGGCGTACAGACGCATTCGCGTTCGGGGTCGCCGTAGAAGCCGCAGGGGCACGGGTTCAGCGCCGAAACGAGCGCGAAGTTCGCCGGGAACGTGACGGCGAGTTTCGCTCGGGAGATGGTGACGACCTTGTCTTCGAGCGGCTGCCGGAGCACTTCGAGCACGCGGGGGTCGAACTCGAGGAGTTCGTCCAAAAACAACACACCCCTATGCGACAACGTGATTTCGCCCGGGCGTGGCACCGAACCCCCGCCGACGAGGCCGGCGTTCGAAATCGTGTGGTGCGGCGCGCGAAACGGCCGGGCGGTCAGGAGGCCGGAGCCGGGCGGGAGCAGCCCCGCGACGCTGTAGATGCGCGTGACCTCCATCGCTTCGTCGCCGGTCATCGGCGGGAGGATGGTCGGGAGCGCGCGGGCGAGCAGTGTCTTACCGCTCCCGG
>CAZWBW010000092.1:0-10985 GCA_964632355.1 uncultured Anaerolineaceae bacterium
TGCAGGGCAACTCGGGACAGGCGAACTACGGCGCGGCGAAGGCCGGCGTCGCGGGCCTCACCCGGGTGGCGGCGCGTGACCTCGGCCGCTATGGCGTGACGGTGAACGCGATTGCGCCGGGCGCGGCGACGCGGCTCACGGCGACCGTGCCCCAGTCGGCGCGGGAGCTGCGAGCGCAGCGGGGCATCGCGGCTGCCGGCGGTTCGGCGAGCGCGGCCGCGGCCAACGAGCTCGTGAACAAGGCTGCGGAAGAGGCCGCTGCGATGCGCGGCCCCGACATGGTCGCGCCCATGACGGTGTACCTGCTCCTCGACGAGGCCTGGAACATCAACGGGCGCATCTTCCAGGTGGCGGGCGGCCATGTGGGGCTGCTGCAGGACATGTATCCGCCGTTCCGGAACATCTACAAGCACGGCAAGTGGACGCTGGACGAACTGCGGATGCTGGTCCCCACCCAGCTGATGCAGGGCATTCAGAACCCGGCGCCGCCGGCGGACGACATCAAGGTCCCGGGCCGCGATCTCTAGCCCGTTCGACCACGCCATCCAGCAAGGGCCTGCCTCGAATGGGGCGGGCCCTTCCTCTGTGTCTGCGCAGCACAGTTTCATCGCAAGTTGTTGATTCGAGTGGCATGGTCCGAACCCGGCTGCGCTACGATGGCCACCATGGACCTGAGCGCGAAGCGAGAACAACTGACCGATACCCTGCGGAGCTACGGGTCGGTCATCGTAGCGTTCTCGGGCGGGGTGGACTCCACGTTTGTGGCGGCCGTGGCGCATGAGGCCCTGGGCGAGCGCGCGCGCGCGGTCACAGGGCTGTCGCCGTCGGTGGCGCAGGAGGAGCGAGAAGAGGCCGCGGAGCTCGCGCGCCGGATCGGCATTGCGCACGAATTCGTCGAAACGCACGAGATCGAGAACCCGGAGTACGTTGCGAACAGCCCGATGCGGTGCTTCCACTGCAAGAACGAGCTGTACGGTGTGCTGGGCGCGATTGCGGAGGCGGCGAACGGCGCCGTCGTGGTCGATGGCACCAACGCGGACGACGCGGGTGACTGGCGGCCGGGGCGGCAGGCGGCGGCAAAGCACGGCGTTCGAAGCCCACTGCTGGAACTCGGGTTCACCAAGGCGGAGATTCGCGAGCTTTCGAAGGAGATGGGGCTCCCGACGTGGGACAAACCCGCGATGGCGTGTCTCGCGAGCCGCATCCCCCATGGCACCCCGGTTACGGTAGAAGCGCTCGACCAGGTTGGCGCAGCGGAAGCAGTGCTACGGCGGCTCGGCATTCGGCAGCTGCGCGTGCGGCACCATGGGGACGTCGCGAGGATCGAGACGGACGCCGAGGGGATGGCGATCGTGTTCGCACCGGAGAACCGCGAGCTTGTGGTGGAGCGGCTACGCAACCTGGGGTTCAAGCACGTGGCGCTCGATCTCGCAGGGTATCGAAGCGGGAGCATGAACGTGCCGGGTGTCGAGCGCGTGCAGGGCTAGTCGCGATTGTTTCGCGATTGGATGTACTCCATCGAGCGCCGGTACCACTCCTCTTCGATGTGCCCGGCAGACATGAGGTAGGTGACGATCTGTTCGAGCGTCAGGATGGAGACGAGATTGATTCCCGCCTGCTTCAGGGCCGCGCGTCCACCTTCCTGGCGGTCGACGAGGGTGACGGCGTCCTTCACGACGAGGCCCGCTTCGGTGAGCGTCGCGGCGGTCTGGAGGATCGAGCCGCCACCGGTGATCAGGTCGTCGATAATGAGGCAGGTCTGGCCGCGAACGTAGATCCCTTCGATGACGTCGGCCTTCTCGGTAGCGGGCGGGTGGATGTAGATCATCGGCGAGTTGACCGCGAGCGAGAACGCGGTCGCGATGTGGAGACCGCCGAAGGGGACGCCAGCCACAAGGGAGAAGGGCTGCACCTGCGGATGGCGCATCGACATCAGGGTTTCGAGTTCTTCGCGGATGATGCGTGCGCAGCGGGAGAGCGCCTTCGGGTTCGAGATGAGGCGGCGAAGGTTGATATAGACGGGGGAATGGACCGCGGTTCGGCCGAGGGTGAAATCGCCGAATTCGATGGCGTCCAGTTTCCAGAGTTCCTCGGCAAGCCAGAGGTTGCCGGCGGGTTTCGACGACTTGGTCAACGGTTGCTCCAGGTCGAGGCCATCCGCGCACCTCGGGGCGACTACGATAGCGCCTTTTCGTGGGGTACGGGTAAGTCAAGATGTCAAGAAATTCGCTTGCGCGCCACCCCGCGGCGGTTCGGTCGGCAGGAACGGGTACCAGAGGCTCGATTTCCCGGAGGGAGGAACCGATGAGCACCTCGAACGCTGACCTCTACCGCCGGTGGCTGCTGGAGATGTGGAACGGACAGCCCGAACTCGCCGACGAACTGGTGACCCCCGACTTCGTGGTGCACCAGGCTCGGACCGACGGTGCGGAATCGGAGGCGCGCCGGGGACCCGACGCGGTGAAGGAGATGATCGCGATGGGCCACGCACCGTTCGAGGGGCTCAGGTTCGAAATCGAGGTTGGGCCGATCTCCGAAGGGGAATACGTCGCGGCACGGTGGCGGGGCCAGGGGAGGTACCGGGGCGGCATGCCGGGAGCGACCGCGCCCGCGGGAACCGAGGTGACGTTCGGCGGTATGGACATCCTCCGGGTGGAGGACGGGCGCTTCGCGGAGTACTGGGTGAGTTCCGACGGGCTTTCGCTGATGGAGCAGCTTGGCGCGCTGGGCGGGCAGGCTCAGGAGGACTGACGCCACCGCTGCTCGAGTTCGGCGACGACGGCGGAGTCGGGCGGACGCGAGCCGTACCGGGCGGCTTCGAAGGCGCGGGTTATGTCATCAGTGACGGTTGACCGAAAGACGCGCTGGAGCCGCGGCGCGTACTCCTCCGGTGTCTCGGCGGGCTCTCGAGGTTCACCGGACCGCTCTGCGCGTGCGAGGACGTCGAAGTAGAGCCGTTCGGCGTCCGAGGCCGCGCCTGGGCGGGGTTCGGCCGGCCTGCGCCGAAGGAGCCGGGCGGCGAACCCGCGGAGGTCTTCGCCGATGCTGCCTGCGGCTGAGGTGGTGGAATCCGCGTCGGGGCGGCTCTGCAGCCGGCGGCGAAGGCGCGTGAACCAGGCGATGACCCCGGCCGCTATCGCGACAGCAATCACCAGCGCCAGCCCACGCAGCAGGAAGCGGCTCGCCTGCACGAACTGGCCGGAGTCGCGTTCATCGCGGTCCGGGTTGGTTTCGCTGATGGTCTCGCGGAGGTTCTCAGTGATCTGAGGGAACTCCGCGTTTGCGAAGAGTGCGCGCAGGAGCTGTTCGAGCAGCCATGCCGGCGGAGTGAGCACGATGGTGAGGATCACCTCGACGGCGCGGCCAAGAACCGGCCCGATGGTGGTGCCGAGGAGGCCGAACATCACCCAGAACACCGCGACCGAGAGGACGGTCAGCAACGCGGTGAAACCGAGCAGGGTGGAGACGATGCCGCCGGCTCGGAGGTCGCCGATGGTGGCGTCGCTCAGCGCCAGCTGCGAGCAGGCGAGCGCAAGCACTGCAGTGGCGTAGAAGGCTGCCGCGCCGCGAGCTACTTCGCCTGACCGGTCCGTTCCCGCGGCAAGGACGACGATTGCGGTGACGGCGATGAATGGCAGGCTTAGCGTGCGGGGAACCATCTCGAGTTCGACGTCGTCGGTCGCACGGGTTGCCCCGCGGATCCAGGCTGCGACGAGCACGATGGCGGAGGGAATGGCGGCCGGGTGGTTGCGGAGCGTGGCTTCGGCGCCGTCCATGAACTCGCCGATCCAGCCGAAGTCCCAGATGGCGACATCGTCCGCGAGCGAGATGCGGAGCGAGCCGTAGATTGCGACGAACGCGGTGGCGGCGACGAGCATCGCGAAACGCGACGCGGGAAGTTCCCAGCCTTCGGCGAACCAGACGACGGCGAACCCGGTGAGGGTCACGAGGACCAGCAGGACGGCCGGGACGGCGCCGGCGTGGTGGTCGTGGCTCGCCGCGATCCACTCGGCCAGCGTGTAGATCGCGAGGGCCTCGGCGGCCAGCAGGCAGGTGATCGCCGCCGCGCGAATCATGCGGTGACCTCCTGCCGTTCGAAGGCGCGGCCGATGGCGTGCACCGGGATGCCGGGCGGGACCCCTTCGAGCGCGCGATCGGAGGTGGCGAGCACGAACACCTGGTGCCCTTCACCTGCGAGACGGGACAGGACCCCGGCCAGCGAACCCGGGACGAGCGACGCCACGACGACTACCGTTGAACCGGCCGGGATGCGTGCCGCCTCGCGCAGGATAGCCCCGGCGAGGTCTCCCATGGTCAGCGGCTGGATGACGGCGAGCGCTTCGAGGATCCGGGTCAGTTGGTCGCGGGCGCGGGAGGGCGCGAGCCGAATCGGCCGGTCGGCGTCCGGGTAGGAGCCGTTCGCCAGCAAACCGACGGCGTAGCGCTGCCCGGCTGCCCACACGGCCACCGATGCGGCAACCGACACCGTTCGCTCGAGTTCGTCCTTGAGATAGCCCTCCCAGACGTGGTGCATCGTGTCGATGTTGAGGGCGATGTAGAGCTGCTGCGTGGCCGACGGCTCGTAGACGCGGGAGGTGAGGTCGCCGGTGCGGGCGGTGGCCTTCCAGTCGATGCGCCGGAGAGGGTCGCCGGGACGGTATTCGCGGAGGCCGGCGATGCGGAGCGGGTCTTCGAAGATGCGGCTGCCGCCCTTTCGTTCGCCGAACGGGCGGTCGGCAGGGAGGCCGAGGTCCTCCATGGTGTAGACGCGGGGGAAGACGAGCAGGTGGTCAACGCGCTCATCGTCCAGGTGGCCGGGGAAAACGCCGAGGAGGTCGGCGGAGGCAATGGTGGCGGGGCCAACCTGGTGGTAGCCGCGGTCGGCCGGTTTCAGCGTGACCCGCCAGTTCCGTCGTTCGTACCAGCCGATGGCGCCGCGCCGAACGAGCCAACTCAGGCCGGGAACGGCGTGGGCGGCCAGCGATTCCCCCTCGACTTCGAGCGGGTCGGCGAGGGCGAGCCGCCATTCGAACCACGGTAGCGGGAGGGCTTTGCGGTTCTCTAGCTCGATGGCGAGCGGCACCGTCTCGCCGATGAACACGCGGCGTTCGGCGAGATCTCGACGTAGAGACACGCGATCGAAGAGGTGGCGGCTCCAGAACCGGCTGATGCCGCCGATAAGCAGGACGACAAAGCCTACCGCGGAGATGACGGGCTGGCTCGCAGCGAAGCCGACGAGGATGAGGAGAGCACCAACCGGGAGCCAGGCATCGCGGAAGGGCATCAGCGTTCGACGGGCACGGGGACGCGCGCGAGGATTTCGGCGAGCAGCTCGTCGACGCCGCGCCCCCGAAGGCGGGCCTGCGTCGAGAGGATAAGGCGGTGCGGGAGGACATAGGCGGCCATCTGCTTCACGTCGTCGGGAAGCACGAAGTCCCGGCCGTTGATGGCAGCGAGCGCGCGTGAGGCGCGGAAGAGCGCGAGACTGGCCCGGGGGCTGGCACCGAGTTCGAACGCCGGGTCTTCGCGAGTGGCGCGAACGATTTGCACGGCGTAACGGCGCACCGAAGGGTCCACGTGCAGGGAGCGGAGGGCCCGCGCAAGCCGCACAAGCTCGTCTGCTTCGATGACCGGTTCGAGCGAGTCGAGCGGGTTCTCGCTTTCGAACCGTTCGAGGATCTGGTCCTCGGCGTCTTCGTCCGGGTACCCGAGCTTCAGGCGCAGGAGGAAGCGATCGAGCTGCGCTTCGGGCAGAGGGAAGGTGCCTTCGAGTTCGACCGGGTTTTGCGTCGCGAGCACCAGGAAGGGGCTGGGAAGGCGGGTGGTCACGCCTTCGACGGTGAGCTGCCGCTCCTCCATCGCTTCGAGGAGGGCCGCCTGCGTCCGGGGCGTGGCACGGTTGATTTCGTCGGCGAGAACGACCTGTGCGATGAGCGGCCCTTCGCGGAAGACGAATTCACCGAGTTTCTGGTTGTAGTAGTTGATGCCGGTGATGTCGGAAGGCATCAGGTCGGGCGTGAACTGGATGCGGCGAAACGTGCAGCCGAGGGAGCGCGCGATAGAGCGGGCGAGCGTCGTCTTCCCGGTGCCCGGGACGTCCTCGAGGAGGATGTGGCCCTCGGTGAGCAGCGCGACGAGCGCGAGGCGCACGACTTCCTCGTTGCCCACGATGACCCGCTGGATGTTCGCCTGGAGGCGCTCCGCGGTTGATCGAATCAGGTCGACATCAGCCTGCGAGAGGCGAGCTTGTTCGGCAGTAGACACCTTCCCTCCGTGATGCGGCATCGTACGCTGCTGAATCGCGGTGCGCGACCGTCGTAGCACGGGTCTCGGTTAGACTCGTCGCGTGGCTCGATTCGAACGAATCCAACTGACCTACAACAACGTGTACGTGGTCGACGGCCCGGAGGGGCGCATCCTGATCGATACGGGGCCGGATTACAAGGGTGCGCGCGCTGTTCTGAAGGAGGCACTCGGGGAGCAGCTGCCCGACGCGGTTATCGCGACGCATGCACACCACGACCACGCCGGGCTGGGTGCGTGGTGGCAGGCGCAGGGCGTGCCGGTGTACCTCGGGGCAGCCGACCTGCACTTCGCGCGTAAGCCACACATGCTCGACGAGGGCGAACTGGCGGCGATGGTGGACTACGTCCGAGGTGTCGGTGCGCCCGCGGAGGTGCAGGCGGAGGCGATCGAAGGGCTGGAGCGACGGCGCGAGTGGGCCGTACGTGTAGCGGAATCGCCGGAGTACCCGCCGGTGGGCAGCACGGGACGGTGGCCGACGGGGCTGCGATACGAGGCCTTCGCACCCAGGCGCACCGTGGACGGCGACATGACGATCGGCGGGCTCCAGGTGCTGTCCTGCCCGGGGCACACGCCCGGGAACCTCGTGGCAATCGACCCGGCCGAGGGTGTGCTGTTCTCGGGCGACCAGCTCCTGCCGAACATTACGCCGACGCCCGGGATCCAGTTTGTGCCGCGCAACGGCGGCTTCGAACGGTTCGCGAGCCTGCCAGCCTTCGTGGCGTCGCTCGAACGGCTGCGCGAGCGACAGTTGACGCGATGTCTGCCTGGCCACGGTGAGCCCTTTTCGGACGTTGCTGCAGAGATCGACGGAAATTTGGCGGCGATCGAAGCACGAACGGAGCGGATGCTGGAGGAACTGCGCGAGGGTGGACCGGCCACGGTGTACGGGCTCGGCGAACGGCTGTACCCCAAGGCATTGCGGCGGCGGTTCTGGCAGATCGTCGCGACGGTGCAGGGCCACCTCGATCTGCTGCTCGCGCGCGGGCAGGCCGTGTGTGAAGACGGGATGTTCGCGGCCCGCTGACGGTTCTACGGGTTGCCGGTGCGGCCCGGCGCGTGCACGATGCGCGCCAAAGCCGGGAGGGAAGCACGTGGACCTGGATGCCTACAACGCAGCGTGGCTCAAAGCATGGAGCGACAAGGATGTCGAGCGACTCCTCGAGTTCTATCACCCGGACGTGGTGTACAAGGACGGGCAGACCGTTACCGGCCTGAAGGGCCACGAGGAACTCCGCGGGTACCTGGCGTCGCTGTTCGAACGCACACCGCCAATGCGGTACGAGCCGGACGAACTGTGGGCCATCGACGGCGGGTACTGCGGCCGCTGGATCTGCACGATTGACCTGCCCGGCGGCACGAAGCGGTACTTGCGCGGGTTCGACCTGGTGCTGCTGGACGGGGACCGCATCCGCCTGAACGAGGTGTATACGCACGACCTTGGGGAGACTGCGGGGTAGGTTCAGGCCGCGAAGCCGTAGTTTCGACAAATGGATGCCTAGATCTAGCCTATGCGAGACGAGAGGAGTATCGTTAGGGGCATAGGCAGCCGCTATGGCTGGTGGGTGAGGCATCCGTGGAACTGGCCCAATTAGACGCATTCATTGCCGCTGCCGATTGCGGCAGCTTTAGCCGGGCTGCTGAGCTCCTGAATGTCGCGCAGCCGTCGCTCAGCAACCGGATTCAATCACTGGAGCGGGAGGTCGGGCAGGCGCTCTTCGAGCGCATGGGCCGCGGCGTCAAGCTGACCGACGCCGGGCGAGCGTTCCTCCCGTATGCGCAGCGCGTGCTTCGCACCCTCAACGACGGCCTCATGGTGCTCGAAGGAACGCGCGAGGGCACGGCCGGGCGGCTGAGCATCGGGACGGCGCCGGCGGTCGGTACCTATGTTTTGCCGCGACTGCTGAAGATTTTCTGCGACAACCGCGAAGGCGTAGACGTCGTGGTCCGCACGGGGCACTCCGACGCTGTGCTGCAGATGGTGCTCGACGACGACGTGCAGGTCGGCTTCGGACGGCCGATAAACCACCCGGACGTTCGGACGATTGTGTTGTACGAGGACGAACTGGTTCTCGTCGTCTCGTCGGACCACCGGATGGCGAAGCGGGGGTCGGTCAAGGTCGAGGAGCTGGCAGAGGAGTCGCTCATCCTGTTCGACCGGGACTCGGGGTATTTTGGGATGATCCTCGGGCTGTTCCGCGATCTCGGCGTGGTGCCGCAGCAGCAGATGCAACTCGACAGCATCGAAGCGACGAAGAAGATGGTCGAGGCGAACCTCGGCATCGCGCTGCTGCCCGAACTCTCGGTGGATCGCGAGATTCGGCTGGGCACGCTGCACAAGGTTCACATCGAGTCGGCCGAGCCGGTCGTGCGCGAGATCGCCGTTATGTACAGGCGGAACAAGCCTCAGTCCGGACCGATGTCGGCGTTCCTCGACCTGCTGGGCGAGATCTACGGCACGCGGCTCCCGCGATAGGCGGCAGCACTGGCTGTGGTTTGCCGATGGGCGGCCGATAGGGAATCGTGTCGGCGTGCTGATTGACCTTCACTGCCATACGCAGCCGCTGTCCCAGTGCAGTTCTCTTCGCCCCGAAGAGCTCGTGGACCTCGCCCGGGAGCGGGGGCTCGACGGTGTGGTGCTTACCGAGCACGACGCGCCGTGGGACGCCGGGGCGCTCGCCGACGTGCGACGGAGGACGGGTTTCCTGGTGCTCGGCGGAGTTGAGTTCACGACCGACCGGGGGCACGTGCTGGCGTTCGGGCTTACCGGTGTCCGCGAACCGGTTCCGACGCTGGCTGCGCTGCGGGAGGTGGCGAACCGCGATGGTGCGCTGCTCTACCTCGCGCACCCGGCCCGAGACGGACTCCTGCGTGTCGACCACGAGATCGTGACGTCGGTAGTGTCGGTGGAGTCGCAGAACGGGTCGGATTCGCGGCTGCAGAACCTGGCGGCCGCCGGGCTTGCGCACGGGTTTTCGCTGCCGGGGATCGGCGGTTCGGACGCGCACACGGCGGACGAAGTTGGCCGCGCTGCGACGCGGTTCGAGCGCCGCATCGCGACAGAAGCGGACCTGATGGCGGCGCTCCGCGAAGGGTGCTACGAAGCGGTTTGTCTGCGCGATTAGGTCGTTTCCGGCGCCTTGCCAAGCCAGCGCTGGGCGTGCAGCGAGTCGAACTCGCCGTGGAGATTCAGGAGCGCAACGAAGTGTTCGAGGGCGTGGGCGAGCACGCGTTCGGCCACCCACGCGAGATCGACTTCGCGCCCGTTCGGCCACACACAGGTCCGTTGCCACTGTTCAGGCGTGAGGTCCTTCAGGAGTTCGACCGTCGCCGCGCGTTCGGCCATGAATTCTTCGGCGATTGCCGCGATATCGCCTTCCGGGCGATACCGTTCGACCATGAACTGGTTCTCGTCCCAGTTCTCGAACACCGGCCGGTCTTCGGAGAGGATGCGCTTGATGCGAGGCTGGTAGCTTTCGCGTTCGACGGCAAGCAGGTGGACAAGGTGCTGGTGGGCCGACCATTGACCGACGACCTGGCGGTGCTGCCAGGGCTGCACAAGTGATGCCGCCCAGTCGACGCCTTTCACGCTGAGCTGGAGGCGGGCCATGAGCGTCGGGTCGGGGATGCGGGAATCAGCCATCCTGTTCCTCGAAATGCGGGTGTGGTGGGAGCGGACCGGGGAAGTCCCCAATGCGCCGGGTGAGCCACACGGTACTAGGGTGGACGGGCAATGGCCATCGATCCGCTTGCTGCTGGTTTGCCCTCTTCGGCGCACGTGTCCCTCCACGAGGCGCGAGAGATCGCGCGGTTGCGCGCGTACCGACCACATGTCCGGTTCGCAACGACAGGAGGGGCTCGACGGGCGTCCGCGATGGATGCGCCCACGCCGATTCGAAGCACTGGCGCGGGGGACCCGGACCGCTGGGACGGGCTGCTGAACCGGCTCGGTGCGAAGTACAACGTTCCGCCGCTGTTCCTGAAGGCGGTCATGCTCGCCGAGAGTGGCGGCGACCCGAACGCAATCGGCGACAACGGCCACTCGGTGGGGCTGTTCCAGCTGCACGACCAGGGGTACGGCTATGGGATGGGCGACCTCCGGTTCGACCCGGAGGCGAACGCCGAGCGCGCGGCACGTGGCCTGGCGGAGTCGTGGCACGTGGTGACGCGCCAGGGCTACACCGGCGAGGAGCGCCTCCGGGCGGCCTACGACCACTCGTTCAACCCGGGCGGTGGCTGGGCGTACCAGGGTGACAGCGTGGTGCGCCACTACCGGGCGCTGCTGGCAGCACAGGGACTCGCCTAGGCGGCCGCTCACCCGTTGGGACAGGGCTGCAAGGCGTCGACGAGCGATCCGGTGTTAAGATCCTGAGCATTCACTGCCGCCCGATCGGAGGTTCGCTCGTGGGTACTGCTGGATACACCGACCGGGACGTGACAGTCCGTGGGCTGAAATTGCACTACCAGGAATGGGGCGACTCGAACGCTCCTGCCATCATGATGCTCCACGGGTTTGGCGTCTCGGGACACATGTTCGATGAGTTCGCGGAGCGGCTCGCGAGCCGTTTTCGCCTCATCGCGCTGGACCAGCGTGGCCACGGTGATAGCGATTGGGCCGAGGATGGCAACTACAGCCGCGAGGAGTTCGTCGAGGACGTCGAAGCGGTCCGCGAGGCGCTGGG
>CAZWBW010000093.1:0-10961 GCA_964632355.1 uncultured Anaerolineaceae bacterium
GGATACGCGATCGCGCGCACGTTTCTCGAGAAAGGCGCCCGGGTGTTCATCACCGCCCGCGGAGAGGACGGCCTGAAGAAGGCCGCTTCGGAGCTGGGCATCAACGCAATCGGCCTTCGCTGCGACAACGCCGACCCGGCCGACATCGCTCGCATGGTCGAGGAAGCGTGGCGCATCAGCCCGATCGACGTGCTCGTGAACAACGCGGGGATTAGCCCGTACTTCAAGCGCGTCGAGCACGTGACCGTCGAGGAGTGGGACGCCGTCGTCGACGTGAACCTGCGGGGGATGTACTTCTGCAGCGTCGAAGTGGCGAAGCGGATGTTCGACGCCGGGCGGCCGGGCTCGATCGTGAACGTGAGTTCGGTGCTCGGCGTCGTGCCGCAGGAGCGGCTGGGCGTGTACGCCGCGACGAAAGCGGGAGTCCACCAGCTCACGAAGGTGATGGCACTGGAGTGGGCCGACCGAAACGTTCGGGTGAACGCGGTAGCTCCCGGTTGGACCGAAACGGACTTCACGTCGGGGCTGTTTGCGAGCCGGCACGGCCCGGGGCTCAAGAGCGAAATCCCGCTCGGCCGGTTCGCCACTCCGGACGATGTGACCGGTGCTGCGCTCTACCTCGCATCTGACGCGAGCCGGTACGTGACCGGGACGGTGCTCCTCGTCGACGGCGGACGCGCGCTCCGGTAACGGCTGCTCCGTTCGGGCCCCTCTGGTAGGATTCGCGCCACTTTCACACGCGGAGAAGCAGATGGAGATGCGCGTTGTTGCCGAGGGGCTTGCGTTCCCCGAGGGGCCGCTGGTGCTGCCGGGCGGCGACCTGCTTGTGACCGAAATTCGTGCGGGCACGCTGACGCGGATTGCACCCGATGGAACGAAGACAACCTTCGCGAAAACCGGCGGTGGCCCGAACGGGGCTGCCATTGGCCCGGATGGAGCGATTTATGTAGCACAGAACGGCGGGTTCGAATGGGAAGCCCGGAGCCTGCCGGATGGCACTCCCACGTTCTTCCCCGGCGACCGGCCGAAGGACTACATCGGTGGCCAGATCCAGCGCGTGAGCCCCGACGGGAGCGAAGTCACGACGCTCTACCGCGAATGTGACGGCGAACCGCTGAAGGGCCCGAATGACCTTGTGTTCGACGCCGAGGGGAACTTCTACTTCACCGACCACGGTAAGTCGTACGGGCGGCAGCGCGACCGGACAGGCGTCTTCTACGCGTCGCCCGACGGGAGGATGATCAAGGAGATCCTCTTTCCGCTGGAGGCGCCGAACGGCATCGGCCTGAGCCCTGACGGGAAGACGCTGTACGTCGCGGAGACGCCGACCGGCCGCGTGTGGGCGTGCGAACTGGCCGGTCCGGGCCAAATCGCGAGGCGGCGCGTCCTCGGCACCGTCCCGGGCGATCCGCGGTTCAACCTCGCGATGTGCGACTCGCTCTGCGTCGATGGCGAGGGCAACGTGATTGTGGCGACCATCGTCCACGGCGGACTGACGGTGATGTCGCCCGACGGCACGGTGCGGCACGTTCCAACCGGCGACATCATGACCACGAACGCCTGCTTCGGCGGCCCGGACCTGCGGACGCTGTACGTCACGCTGAGTGGGCGCGGCCAGGTGGTAGCGTTCGACAACTGGGAGACGCCGGGACTGGCGCTCAACTTCGCCAGCTACTAGCGAGCATCTTCGTTCTGTGCGAGCGGCCCTCCTTCGCGTTGAAGGAGGGCCGCTCACATTGGGTGGGGTTGGCGGGCTTCGGTTAGGGCGCGACAGGGAGCTTCACGAAGCCGCGGAAGCCGACGAGCAGTCGCCGCTCGGCCTCGCCGTTGAGCCGAAGCGTGGGGAAGCGGCGGAGCAGCGTGTTCACCGCCACCTGGGCTTCGACACGGGCGAGTGGTGCGCCGAGGCAGTAGTGGATCCCGCCCCCGAAGGACTGGTGCTTCGGGTCGCGGCGGGTGATGTCGAACTTCTCGGGGTTGGCGTGGATGCGCGGGTCGTGGTTCGCGGCGCCGAGCATGGTGGTCACCGAATGTCCCTTCTTCACCGGGCACCCGGCGATCACCTCGTCGTCCATTGCGATGCGGCCGCTCATCACGACGGGGCTGTCGTAGCGCAGCATCTCCTCGACGGCGTTCACGATGAGCGACGGGGCATTCCGCAGGAGTTCGAACTGGTCGCGATGGGTCAGGAGCGCGTGGACGCCGTTGCCGATGAGGTCGGTGGTGGTGACGTTGCCGGCGACGAGCAGAAGGGAGACGGTGCCGAGGAGTTCGTCTTCGGTGAGTTTGTTGCCTTCATCTTCGGCGGCGATGAGGGCGGAGAGGAGGTCGTCCCGGGGTTCTGCACGGCGTGCGGCGATTTCGCGCCGGAACATCGCGTCGAGCGCTTCGCTCGATGCTTCGAGGCGGCGCTGGTCCTCCTCTGAAATGAACGGGTCGAGGCCCTTCACGAGGTTGTCGGACCACTCTTTGAACTGCGGCTGGTCCTTCGGGTTCACACCGAGCATCTCGGCGATGACGATCGTCGGAAGCGGGGCAGCGTACGCCTCAATCAGATCCCACTCGGGCTTCCCATCGACCCGGTCGAGGAGTTCCTCGGCGATGGCCTCGATGCGGGGCCGCATCGCTTCGACGGCGCGGGGGGTGAAGGCCTTGTTCACGAGCCCGCGGAGCCGGGTGTGGCCCGGCGGGTCCATGAAGAGGATGCTCGTCCCGGGCTGGTCGTCCTGGCGACGCCGGCGGTACATCATCGTGTCTTCGGCGGCGTTTTTGGGGTCGCGCGAGTAGGTGCGGTTGCGCAACGCGGCTTCGATGTCGTCCCAATTTAGGAGGACGGTGCGGCCGAGGACGGGCTCCCAGAATGCCTCGGTATGTTCCCGCACTTTGGCGAGCGTGGGATAGGGGTCGCGGATGAAGTCGGGGCTATAGAACTGCGCGAGGAGTTCCTGCGGTAGCGATGGCGCGCCCTGTTCGGTGGTCATACGAAGGCCCTCCAAACCCGAACGTCGTTCGGATGGTGCATTCTACACCATGATGGAGGGCACGACAGCCCTCACCGGGCGGCATCAACGGTTCGGATCCGCTCGGCGGGGCGTTCAGGTGTGCGCATCGGGTCAGAGAGGGACCGCGTCCTCGTTCTTCCCTACGGGGTCCGGAAAGGAGCGATGGACCCCTGGCGAGAATCCGGCTGAGCCCGGGACTACCCCGCCTGCAATCGGACCCGCATACCGCAGATCTGCACTGTGTCGCCGTCGACCGGGAGGTTGCGCTCTTTCGCGCGGGCGAGCGCGGATGCCGGGTCGGAGAGCGCGACATCCATGCCGCCCATGCCGTCGCCGCGGCCGTCGGTGGCGGGGACGAAGCGGACGTGACCGCGGTCGAGTTCGATCTGCCGGTTCGAGACCGGCAGCTGCAGGACTTCGCTCCAGCGCTGCGCGAGCGCGTCGGGGTCTTCGGCCTGGATTTCGGCGGCGGTGATGCGAACGATGCCGGGGGTGACGTGGTCGCGCCAGTTCGGGCCAGCCCACTGCCACTCCTCGGGCGGGTCCATCGCATCGAGGGAGAGGAAGGTGCCCGGGACATCCTTGGGATGGAGCTGCGTTGCCCAGGCGCCCGGGCGGTCGATGCGTTCGACCACCCGGATACCGAGATTTTCGACGTGCTTGCGCGTGGCTTCGATGTCGGGCACCTGGAGGATGAGCATGTATCCGCCATCGCCCTTCCGCCGTTCGAGGTAGCGGCCTGCAGTGGTGCCGTCGGTAACGGGCGCGACGATTTCGAGGAAGGTATCGCCGACGGGCATTACGACGTTTTCGAGGCCGTACTTCCCGACTCCGGAGTCCCGGAAACCGACTTCAATGCCGAGCACGGCGCTGAAGTCCTCGACGACCGGGGCGAGCTTGTGCGCGACAAGGGCGACCTGGCGGATGCGTGTCATGGGTTACCTCCCGTCCCGGTAGCGGTCGCCGCTGATCTCCTGCAGCTTCCGCCAGTGATGCTCCGTGAGGATGCGGCGGATGGTGCCGGACCGCGAGCGCATGACCAGCGACTCGCTGGTGGCGCCGCCCGCAACGTATTCGACGCCTTTGAGGAGGTCGCCGGAGGTGACGCCGGTCGCGGCGAAGAAGACGTCGTCGCCGCGGACGAGGTCGTCGATGGAGAGCACGCGGGTGACATCGAGGCCGAGTTCGGCGGCGCGCTTGCGGTCCTCGTCGTGGCGCGGCCAGAGCCGGCACTGCATGTCGCCTTCCATGGCCTTGAGCGCACAGGCGGCGACCACACCTTCGGGCGAACCACCGATGCCGATGAGCATGTCGACGCCGGTGCCGGCGAGGCCAGTCATCACCGCACCTGCAACGTCGCCATCGGTGATGAAGCGGATGCGGGCGCCGGCGGCGCGGACTTCGTCGGCGATGGCGGTGTTGCGGTCGCGGTCGAGGATGACGACGGTGACTTCTTCGACAGCGAGGTCCTTGGCCTTCGCGACCTGTTCAATGTTCCACTTCACGGGCGCGCTGAGGTCGATCATGCCCTTTGCGGCGGGCCCGACGGCGATCTTCTCCATGTAGAAGATGTCGTAGGGGTTGAACATGGTGCCGCGGGGTGCGACGGCGACGACGCTGAGCGCACCGGGGCGGCCGAGCGAAAGCAGCCGGGTACCGTCGATGGGGTCCACGGCGACATCGACCTGTGGCCCGGAGCCAGTGCCGACGCGCTCGCCGTTGTAGAGCATCGGCGCTTCGTCCTTTTCGCCTTCGCCGATGACGATGACGCCGTCCATTGCGACGGTATCAAGCATCATTCGCATGGCGTTGACGGCGGCGGCGTCGGATGCGTTCTTCTCACCCCGCCCCATCCACCGGGCGGCAGCGAGGGCGGCCGCCTCGGTGGTGCGGACGAGTTCCATAGCGATGTTTCGATCGGGGACCTGTTCGTTCCTCACGGGTTCACTCCAAGTTCTTTTGCGACAGGCTTGAGGGCTTCGGCGACGAACCGGATGTGTTCGTCGAAGTCGACACCGAGGTCCGCGGCGCCCTTGAGGAGGTCTTCGCGGTTCACGGCGCGTGCGAAGGCCTTGTCTTTCATCTTCTTGCGTACGCTCTTTGGCTCAATGCTCGAAAGCGAGCGATCGGGCTTCACGAGCGCACAGGCGGTGATGAAGCCGGATATTTCGTCGCACGCGAAGATGGCGCGGTCCATGCGGGAGGTGTATTCGAGGCCAAGGAACGGGGCGTGACAGAGGATGGCGTATCGAATGTCCTCCGGCACGCCACGTGCCGCGAGGATTTTGGAGCCCTCCTGCGGGTGCAGGTCTTCGGTGGGGTGAATCTCCCAGTCGAAATCGTGGAGGAGCCCGACGATGGCCCACTTCTCTTCGTCTTCGTGGAAGTGGCGGGCGTAGGCGCGCATCACCGCTTCGACGGCGAGGCCGTGCTTGCGGGTGCGCTCCTCGCGGGAGTACTCGAGCAGGATGTTCCAGGCGTCGTCCCGGTGCATGGGAACCTCCGGGCGCCGTTCGGCACCGACCGCATCCTACCATCGGCCCGGGACGTGAAGAATGGTGGAGGCGTGGACGGGCGGTCCGCGCGGGCGCTCAGACGGGCTTGCCGGTGATGAACATGAGGCCCTTGGCGAGCACTTCGCCGGCGAACACCGCGCCCATAGCGATGTAGAGCAGGCCGGTCGCGCTCATCATCGCCTTGATGTGCGTGGTCTTGAGTGCGAGCACCGCAAGGATTGCGGGGAACACGAGACCGACGCCGATGCGGAGATAGAGCACGGGGTTGGCGAAGAGGCCAACATCGACCGGGTTCGCGGGTGTGGGGGTTTCGCGCACAGGGAGCACAAGGTTCACGGCCACCACGATGCACTGGAGCGCGAGAGCACCGATGAGGATCCACGATAGGTCACGCAGCGGCCACGCTGGGAGCGCCCCTTCGGTCAGGTACCAGTGGCCCCAGGTCATCGACACCGAGACCGCGCCCATGGCGAGGGTGCCGGCGAGGAGTGCGAGCAGGATGCCCGGATAGCCCCACGTCGGAGGAGCGAGGATGGCAGCCATGAGGCCGATTGCGAGGACGCCGGCAATGGACCCGGCAATCCCGGCGAGGCGCCCCACCGGGTCCCAGCCCATGAATACGCAGAACATGTAGATAGCAGAGGTGACAGTCACCACCAGCAGCGCGCGTTGCGTCTCGCCGAACCAGCGGTTGTTGATGGCGTAGCCATCGACGTCGGTACCGATGTCGATAGAGGTGGCCGTCCAGTACGCGAGGGCGCCAGCGATGGCGATGCAGAGCGCCATGGTCATGACGAAGCCACGGGTAACACCGCCTCGGAGGTCGGCGGCGAGGGTTACCCAGAGACTGCCGATCGTGAGCTCGACGAGGATGAGCAGGAGCGTGTACGGGAGGGCCGCGACGTTCACGCTACTGAGTGTAGGCCGGGGGCGGCTTACAGGAGGAATCCCGGACGCCTACGAGTGCCCTCCTCGCGTTTTCATTTACCGGGGTTTCTTGTTGACATACCGATTGATATGATTCCGACATGCCTGTCCAGAGAAGCTGGGTGGAGCTGTGGTTGGGGCGGTACTGTCAGCCTGGCCGGCACGAGTTCCAGCCCCTGCGCAGCGATGTGCAAGTGTGCCGGAACTGTCGCAAGGAAGAGCTCCTGGGCGGTGCGACCTGCCTGGTGTGCGGCATCCCGGGCGAGTTCCTGAGCACCATCGAGAGGGTCGGGCAGCACGTGGAGCGCCTCACCGGGCGTCTCTGCGGGCCCTGTCTCGATGAATTCAAGGAGCGGGGCGTCATCTCGGGCTGGCGAATCGTCGCATAGTCCCGGTTGCCGAAGCGATGAAAAAGGCCGGCGGTATCGCCGGCCTGTTCTGTGGTTCGGAGTCAGTCCAGGTAGTCCTTGAGTTTGCGGCTGCGGGACGGGTGGCGGAGTTTCCGCAGCGCTTTCGCTTCGATCTGGCGGATGCGCTCGCGGGTAACGCCGAATTCCCGGCCGACTTCCTCGAGCGTGCGGCTGCGGCCATCTTCGAGACCGAAGCGGAGCTGGAGCACGCGGCGTTCGCGGCTGGTCAGGCTGGCGAGCACGTCTTCGACCTGTTCGCGGAGGAGCTGCTGGCTCGCGGCCTCGGCC
Organism: uncultured Anaerolineaceae bacterium; assembly: GCA_964632355.1. Classification (GTDB taxonomy): domain Bacteria; phylum Chloroflexota; class Dehalococcoidia; order Tepidiformales; family Tepidiformaceae; genus JALOAP01. The sequence goes on from CAZWBW010000093.1 coordinate 7,144, forward strand.
GGGGCGAGCGCACTCGGGTCTTCGATGAAGTCGCCCAGGTGGCTGTCTTCCTCTTCGCCGATAGGTGTTTCGAGGGAGACGGGTTCCTGAGAGACCTTCTGGATTTCGCGAATGCGCTCGGGGGTGAACATGGAGGCGGCGTCGCCCTTGCCGGATTCCGACATGCCCCGCGCAATCTCTTCGCTCGTGGGTTCGCGGCCGTACTCCTGGACAAGCCGGCGGCTAACGCGAACGAGCTTGTTAATGGTCTCGACCATGTGAACGGGGATGCGGATCGTGCGGGCCTGGTCGGCGATGGCGCGGGTGATGGCCTGCCGAATCCACCAGGTGGCGTAGGTCGAGAACTTAAAGCCCTTGCGGTATTCGAACTTTTCGACAGCGCGGATGAGGCCGATGTTGCCCTCCTGGATGAGGTCGAGGAGGGACATTCCGCGGCCGATGTACTTCTTTGCGACGGAAACGACGAGGCGGAGGTTGGCTTCGGTGAGGCGGCGTTCGGCGCGTTCGCCGTTTTGCTTCAGCGTCTCGAAGTGGTAGCGCAGTTTGTCCTCGAGCGGAGACAGGCGCTCGACGAGCCCCTCGGCCGGTGGCACCAGTTGGGATTCGCCGCCGGCTTCTTCGGCCATCTGTTGGACAAGGTCGGGGGTGAGGATGTGGGTGACGATCGAGAGCTGAACGATGTCGGTGTGCGTGGCCTCGGTTTCGTCGGCTTCGTCGCGGCCGAGTTCGCGGTTGACGTAGCGGCGGAAGTCGAGGTCCATTTCGCCGTCGACGAGGCCGCGGAACTGGGGGTCGGCGATGACTTCGGAGAGGCTCCGGCCGGCGAGTTTCTCGCCTTCCGGGTCGCGCCAGCGTGCCTTGCGGTCGGATTCTTCGTCGGTTGCGCGGCCCTGCTTGGCGAGGATGTTCTCGTAGTCGTCGACGAAGCGAATAGCGGCTTCATAGACGGGGAGGAGTGCGCCCCATTGTTCGAGGAGGGCGACGGCCATTCGAGCAGCGCTGGGCTTATGCCCGTACTTTTCGTTGTAGCTGTCTTCGATGGCCTTGAGATGGAGCCCCTCCTCCATCTGGCGAGCGAGGTGTTTTTCGTCATCAGCGGTCAGGAGGTAGACCTTCCCGATCTCGCGAAGGTACATCCGAACCGGGTCGTCGATGCCTTCGGACTCCTCGGTGAGGAGCGCTGCGACATCGACTTCTTCCTCTTCGTCTTCCTCCTCGCCTTCGGCCGGGACGGCATCTTCGTCCTCGTCTTCGAGCTCGGACGTGACGCCGTCTTCTTCCTCGACGTCGTCTTCGCTGAAGTCGTTGCCGGAAAGGCGACTTAGAACGCCGCCGATGACTTCGTCGGCATCGGTGATGGCGTTCTCGCTGAGAACATCTTCAGTCATGCGCTGTACGATTCCCCTCGGTCGGCTGGGAATGCCCTGGTCTTATTGAAAAGAGGGCATACTACGCCTTGTCCAGACTATCAAGCCAAAAACAAGGCAACAAGGTTCACGGGCCACAGCTTAGCAGGCCTTACGCCGGCTTCCGAGAGCAGGCACGATAGACAGGACGAATTGATGGGAGGCCCCGCGTGCGACGTGCCATCGTGCGAGAGTTAACGACTCGAGAGCAGTACCCGTCGGTGTCGATTTTGATGCCGACCCATCCAGGGCACCCGGAGAACCAGAAGGACCCGATCCGGCTGAAGAACCTGCTGGAGGAGGCGCGGCGGCGTCTCAGCGAGGAGGTTGGGAAGCGCCCCTCGTGGCCACTCATGGAACGGCTCGAGGAGATGGCGGAGGAAATCGACTGGCATCACAACCGGCAAGGGCTTGCGCTCTACGCGAGCGACGACTTTGCCGCGTGGTACCGGTTGCCGTTCCGTGTCGAGCCGCGCGTCACCGTCGACAAGACGTTCGATACGCGAGACCTCGTGTATGCGCTCCACCGCATGCCCCGCTACCGGGTGCTCGTGCTGGCCGAACAGCCATCGCGCCTCTTCGAAGGCCAGGGAGAAGACCTGGAAGAGGTGCGGAATGGGCACTTCCCGGTGGCGTTCACCGGGGCTCCGGGTGCGACCCGGCTGCCGGACGGCCCGCAGATGCGACGCTCGACCATTCGCGAGGCACACCTCGATGAGTTCTTCACGGAGGTCGACCGGGCGCTCACGGAGGTCACGAGGGAGGAGCGGTTGCCGCTGGTGGTCGTGGGCACCGGGCGGAACATCACGAATTTCGAAGAGGTCAGCGAGAACACCCAGGACATCGCGGTGCGGGTGGAGGGCAGCTACGACAACTCGCCTGCCTCGGCGATCGGCCAACTCGTGTGGCCCCGCTTCCGGGAGTGGCTCGCGGAACAGCGGCAAAAGGCGGTGCGCGAGGTCGGCGAGGCGCTCGGAGCGAAACGGCTGGCCAGCGGGCTCGACGACGCGTGGAAGGCCGCCGCGGCCGGGCAGGGTATGAAGCTGGTGGTCGAGGAACACTACCGGCAGCCAGCGATCGTGCGCCGCGACGGCTGGGTGCTTGAGCTGGTGTCCGACGAGGACGCGGCAGCAGCGGGCGCGGCACACCTGGACGACGCCGTCGACGAGCTCATCGAGATGGTGCTGGAAAAGGGCGGCGAAGTGGTGTTCGTGGAGGAAGGTTCGCTGGCCGACTACGGCCGGGTCGCGCTCATCCTGCGCTACTAGGCGGTCAGCCGAGCTCCTGCCAGGAGCGGGCCAACAGCCGGGCGAGCGCGCCGGGCGCGAGCAGCGGGATGTTATGTCCAACGCCCGGGACCTCTTCGAAGCGAACGCGGGGGTTGCGGCGCCGCATCTCTTCGGCGATGCGGGGGCGCAGCTCGCGCGAGCGTTCGCCCCGCACGAGGAGCGCCGGGATGCTGATCCGCTCCCAGTCGCGCCAGTAGTCGCGGGAGCGCTGGATCTGCACGACCTGTTTTAGCGCGTCGTGGTCCGCGAGCCACCGGGCGGTCCCGTCCGGTTCGATCGTGAAGCGGGCGGCGGCGATAGCGCGGAGCTCCTCGGGATGCGGTGCATCAGGACCGGCCGGGAGGCGCCGGGGCGAGTTCGCTTCGATGGCAGCATCGATGGAGGGGTAGCGGTCGGGGAGGGCGTCGAGGCCTTCGTGGGTTTCGACCCAGTTGGCGCGCCAGGCTTCGGGGCCGATGTCGACGATAGCTACGGAGCGGAATTGCTCGGGATGGCGCGCCGCCGCCACCAGCGCGACGCGACCACCCATCGAGTGGCCGACCGAGAGGGCCGCGCAGGCAGCTAGCAGATCGTTGACGTACTCCCGCACGGTGTAGCCGGATGGTGGCTTTGGGCTGTGACCGTGTGCTCGCTGGTCGAGTGCGAAGGCTGGCGGCGACGAGGGCAGACGGGCAATGGTCGGGCCCCACACGTCGGCGGTGGCGGTGAGGCCGTGGAGGAAGACGACGGGGGCACCATCGCCGTCGCGGGCGAGCACCCGGAAGCGCCCGGCGGGGAGTTCGAGCCATCGCTCGGCCAGGGCCGTCATTCCTCGCCCAGGTAGGCACGGCGCACCCGCTCGTCGCGGGCGAGTTCCTTGCCCGTGCCGGAAATGGTGATTACCCCGGATTCGATGACGTAGGCGCGATCGGCGATCTCGAGCGCCATGGCGGCATTCTGTTCCACGAGCAGGATGGTAGCGCCGCCCTCCCGGATGGTCTTGATGGTTTCGAAGATAGTCTCGACGAGGATGGGCGAGAGGCCCATGGACGGCTCGTCGAGCAGGAGGACCTGGGGGCGGGCCATCAGCGCGCGGCCCATGGCGAGCATCTGCTGTTCGCCGCCCGAGAGCGTGCCGCTCGTC
>CAZWBW010000094.1:0-10767 GCA_964632355.1 uncultured Anaerolineaceae bacterium
GAGGTTCTTCGCCGGCGTCACCGGGGACGGACCAGTCGGTGCCATCGCGCCGGTTCGCAATCCAGTAGACGCCGCCGGCGCGGAGCTCGGTGAGGTCGTTGGCGCCGGGCACGTTCACACCGTTCGGGAAGTACCCCAGCCAGCGGCCCGGGGGCACCCAGGTGTAGATGGCGGTGATCGTTTCGCCGCCGGGCCGGGAAAGCGCCTCACCGGGCGGGGTACCGTCCTTCCCCGTCCACGTGAGCAGCGTCCAACCGCGGTTGAGGCGGTAGGTCACGGTGGGTGTGGGGGTCGGTGACGGCGTCGCGGTGACCGTGCGAGTCGGCGATGGTGTTGGCGTGGGTGTCGCCGTCGCGGTCGGGAGTGGCGGCAGGAAGGGTCGGACCGTCCGCCTGGGAGTGGTCCTCTGAAACCGGTGTGTGCTCGCGTTCGTACCCCTTCACTCCTGCCTGCGCACCCAGGAGAGTTACGCTCTTCGCGAGCCAGTAATTAGTAACGTCATAGGTGCCAGGAGCGACGTGAATCGTACCGCCATCTTCAACAGCCTCGACGGCCGCGCTAATCGTCCGGAACGGCTCCGCTTCAGTGCCGGGATTTGCGTCGTTGCCGTTTGTTGAGTCGACGTAGCAGACCGAGCCACAACCGTCGTCGGAAGCGAACGAAAAGGATGGGCCAACGCAGCGGCGCCGACAACAAGAACCACACTCAACGCCACCAGGCGCTTCCAGGTCCGGCGTGGTTCGAGATCCGGGCATACCGTCACGACCTTACCCCCCGACGATTCGCACGAATATGCAGCCGGGCACTCAGACCCGGCACCGTAGTTCTCGGCACATGACGGGACGTCCGCAGGGATGAGACCGTGTGGCTGGCCGGCTAGAGGCGGACGGCGCGGCCGCAGGCTAGAGGCGGCCGGCGAGAAACGCGAGCAATGTCTCGTTCGTCACGTCAGGCCGCTCTTCGGGGAAGAAGTGGCCCGCATCGACGTTCCGCACCCGCAGGTTGGAGAGGTACCTCGGGAACTGGTCGACGAACGGATTACCGGCGGGGATAGCGCGAGAGGATGCGGGCCCGGCGTACATCCAGAGCGCCCGGCCTTGGTACCGCCGGTGGCGGTCTTCGGGGCCGTAATCCATGAAGTGCGCGAAGTTGGGATGCTGCTCGAGGCCTTCGGGATGGAGCCACATCTCGGCGACCTGGCGCTCGCTCAGCGCTTCGTACCGTTCGCCGCCGGGAGCCGTGGCATCTTCGTGCACGATGTGGAACGGGAGGGCATAGCGATACTGCGAGATGGCGTGGAAGTGGCTCGCGGGGTCAGCGAACGCCGCCTGGTAGTGCGCGATGTCTTCTTCGGAGGCCCAGCGGCTAAAGCGGCCGACACCGCCGGGGCGCCATGGCGATAGCGGTCGCGCGGGCAATTCGACATCGCCCGCGAAGATCGCGCGGATGAAGTCGGCGTGGTGGTTGGCGAAGAACTCCTCGGGATAGGGTTCGGCCTTGAACCAGTAGCCGTGAATAGCCGCAGGCGCCCAGACCGTGCAGAGGGTGTCGAGGAGTGCGAGGCTCTTGACCCGGTCCGGCCATTCGATCGCGAGTTTGAACGCGATGATGCCGCCCCAGTCGTGCCCGATGACGTGGGCTTGTTCGATGCCCAGCGCGTCCATGAACTCGATGATGTCCCGGGCGAGGAGGTAGCGGCTCATGCGGGCGCCGGGCTTGTCGGTCTTGCCGAAGCCGCGAACGTCGGGGGCGAAGCAGGCGAACCCGGCTTCGCTGAGCGCGGGGAGCTGGTAGCGCCATTCGTACGACGTCTCGGGGAAGCCGTGGATGAGGATGACGGGGTCGCCCGTGCCCTGCTGCAGGTAGTGCATGCGGAGCCCGGGTGTCTGCACGAAGTTCGAATCCATCTTTCCCTCCCGGGGGCTTTCTACCCCCGGGAGTTACAGGAAGCAAGCAGATATCCCGCGTCCTGAACGGTAAGGCAACATGATGTCTGGTAGTCTGCGCGCGAACTTCGAGCGTGCGTCCCCGAAAGGAGAAGCCAGCTGCAGACATTGAAGCGGCAGGCGGCACTCGGCACAGCGCTCCTGGGCGTCGTCCTCGTGGGCGGCGTCGTGCTGCTCGCGCTATCAAGCCGTTCCCTGGACACCCCGTTCTCGCCGGATGAGCCTCCTGCAACGGCTACGCCAACGAGTACCGCGACTCCGACTCCGACGCCTACGCCAACACCGACGCCGACCCCGGTGCCGGCCGCTCCTGCCGACTGCTACGAACCGCGTGCGGCAACGACGGAGTTCCAGCTGTTCCCTGCGAGCGACCGGTCGATCTTTCAGAACTGCCAGGTGATTGCGTACTACGGCTATCCGGGGCACCCGGTGCTCGGCATCCTCGGTGAGTACGAACCGCACCAGATCGGCGAGCAGCTCTCGTACATCGCGGAGCAGTACGACGCCGTGAACGGAACGAGGAGGGCGGTCGGTGCGGTCCACCTGATCGCGGCAGTAGCGCAGGATGTGCCGGGCGCCGATGGCACGCACCTGAACCGGATGCCCGGGGAACTCATCGAACAGTACATCGCAATCGCTGAGCAGCACGACCTGATCGTGTTCCTCGACCTGCAGATCGGGACGAGCAGCGTGGCGGCGGAGGTAGAGCACGTCCTGCCGTATCTTCACCACCCGCGCGTCCACCTCGCGCTCGACCCGGAGTGGACGATGCCTTCGGGTGTCACGCCCGGTACGAAGCTGGGAAGCATGGACGCCAGCGCGATCAATCACGCGCAGCACGTTCTGCAGCAGATCGTCGATGAGACGGGCCTGCCGTCGAAGATCCTCATCGTGCACCAGTTCACGGAATCGATGATCACGAACAAGACGGCGCTGGAACGGCTGCCGGGCGTGGACCTGGTGATCGACATGGACGGGTTCGGTTCGCGCGAAGTCAAGCTGGACCACTACCAGGCGTACGTGGTGGAGCAGCAGGCACCCCACGGCGGCATCAAGCTGTTCATCGACGAGGACGTGAACATGTTCCAGCCACACGAGGTGGTGCAGATCGTGCCGCAGCCGGATTACGTGCAGTACCAGTAGCAGTCAGATACGGCGAAGGCCCCTCGAGTGAGGGGCCTTCGTTTCGAGTCCGAGAGAGGAGCGCGGTTAGCGCTTGGTGAACTGAGGTGCCTTGCGCGCGCGCTTGAGGCCGGGCTTCTTCCGTTCCTTCATGCGGGCGTCGCGGGTGAGCAGGTTGTCGGGGCGCTTGAGCAGCGGCTTGGAGTCGGGATCGGCAGCGACGAGGGCGCGTGCGATGCCCATCTTGATGGCTCCGGCCCAGCCGGAGATGCCGCCGCCTTCGCACTTAATGGTGGCGCTGAAGCGGCCTTCGCGGCCGAGGCGGCGCAACGGTGCGAGGATCTCGGCGCGGTGCGAGTCGCGGGTGAACACCTCTTCCATCGGCTTGCCATTGACCACGATGGCGCCGTTGCCGGGGTAGAGGCGCACACGGGCGACGGCGGTCTTCCGCCGGCCGGTGCCGTAGTAGTACTGCTGTTCTGCCATACGTTATTCCTCGGACTCAGACTCGGACTTTGCCGCACGGCGGCGGGACTTCTTCGGTTCGGTCGCCTCGGCTTCCGCAGGTGCCTCGGCCACGGCTGCGGGAACCTCGGTTTCGGCGGCGGCCACGGGGGCTTCGGCCGCCGGGGTTGCCGGTTCTTCCTCCGCGGCGGTGGCGGGTGCGGCCGTGGTGGCTTCGGGCTCCTCGGTACCCTGCGGCACGGGAAGCGGGCGGAGCCGCACGGGTTTGCGCGGTTCGTACAGCGCTTCGGCGGCAGCCTTCTCGCGTGCTTCGCGGGCCCGCTCCGAGCCGATCACCTGCGATTGGTGCGGGTGGTCGGGACCGGGGTAGACCTTGAGGTGCTTGAGCATCTTCTTGCCCAGCGACCCGTTGGGGAGCATGCCCCAGACTGCCTGTTCGATAACGCGCTCGGGATGGCGCGCGAGCTGCTCTTCGAAGGAGCGCACCTTCAGGCCGCCGGGGTAGCCGGAGTGCCAGTAGTACTTCTTCTGGGCGGACTTGCCGCCGCTGAGGCGCACCTTCGAGGCATTGATTACGATGACGAAGTCGCCCATGTCGAGATGCGGCTCGAAGTTGGGCTTGTGCTTGCCGCGCAGGAGCGTGGCGACTTCGGTTGCGACGCGGCCGAGCGGGCGGTCGGCGGCGTCGATCACATGCCAGTCCTTGGTGATCTGGCTGGCTTTCATGCGGACTGTCTTCGTCGTCATACCAGGTATCCCTCGTCGTACCACACGCGCCAGAGGCAGAGGCCCTGCGGTTGCGCCGTCGGTCCCAGCGTGCCGGGCCGGGCTTCGTGCAGCCGTCGTTCGAACTCCTCCACTTCCAGCGCCCCGCGTCCTACCTCGACGAGCGCCCCGACGATGCGTCGCACCATCTGAGGCAGGAATGCGTTGGCTTCGATATCGAACAGGAGGACACAGCTTTCGCTCTGCCAGCCTGCTTTGAAGACGGTTCGGACCGAAGTCCGTCCCTCTTCGATTGGTCCGGAGCACGCGCGAAAGTCGTGCGTGCCGACGAGCGCCTGGGCCGCGCGCTGCATCGCGTTGACATCCAGGCGAGCCTGGACAAACCACGCGGTGCGGCGGAGCAGCGGCTGCCGCGCTTCGCCGTTCCAGACCGTGTAGCGATACCAGCGCCGCCGCGCCCAGCGCCGTGGATCGAAATCCAGCGGCACTTCGCGAACGTCGCGAACCGCTACGTCGTCCGCCAGGTGAGCGTTGAGCGCTCGCCCGACGGTTGCGGCGTCGTGCCGCGTTTCCGCGGTGAACGCCGCCACCTGGCCAATGGCATGGACGCCGGAGTCCGTACGTCCTGCCAGGTCGACGCGGAGGCGCGTTCCGAAGAGCGCTGCCGCCGCGCGTTCCAGATCACCCTGGACGGTGCGACCGTTCGCCTGCTTCTGGGAACCGACGAACTTCGCCCCGTCGTAGCTAACGGTAGCCGCGAATCGCTTCGCGGTCACCGCTCCGGCTCGGCGTCTCCGTTGCCTTCGTCGCCTTCGCCGGCGTCATCCCCTTCGGCTTGCTCGGCGGATGCCTCGGGGGCTTCGGCCTCAGCGTCCTCGGCCTCGGGCGCCGACTCGTCCGCGGTTGCGGGTTCGGCGGGCGCCTCGGCCGTGGGTTCAGTTTCGGTTTCCGCGGTGGCCTCGGTCTCGGCTTCCGCTGCAGGCTCCGTCTCGGCCGGTTCTGGCTCAGACGGTGCGGCCGGCGCGGGGGCCGGGGCCGCGGTCACGCGCTCGGGCCGGGGCGCGGACGGCGCCTCGACGTAGTCCACGAGTTCGATCGCGGCCATCTTCGCGCCGTCGCCCTTGCGGGGCTCGAGCGCGGTGATGCGCAGGTAGCCGCCGGGACGGTCGCGCATGCGCGGGCCGATGTCATCGAACACCTTTGCCACGACCTTGGGATCGTAGACGAACCGGAGGGCCTGGCGGCGGGAGTGGAGGTCCCCGCGGCGGCCGAGAGTGATGATCTTCTCGGCCATGGGGCGAATCTCCTTCGCCTTGGCCTCGGTGGTGGTGATGCGCTCGTACCGGAGGAGGTCGGTGACCAGGTTCCGGTAGAGGGCACGGCGGTGTGCAGTGTCACGGCCGAGATGGCGGCCGGCTACGCGGTGTCGCATGGTTAGTCCTCGTCGTCGGCGCCGAGCAGGTCCTCGTCGCCAACCTCCTTCAAAGCTTCTTTTAGTGCCTTGCCGAGCGCGCCCAGGCTTTCCTCTTCGTCCTCTTCGTCGAGAATCACGGCGCTGGTGCGGACCGAGGTGCGGCGTCCCGGGGACGGGCGGCCGGCCGGCTGCTGTGCGCTGGTATCGACGATGGGCTTGAGGCCCTCGGCATCGGGGTCGATGTAGCCGAGGTCGATGAGGCGCTGGCGCAGTTCCTCGTAGGACTTGCGGCCGAAGTTGCGCAGGCCAAGGAGTTCGTCCTCGGTCTTTTCGAGCACCTGCCCGACGCTCATGAGACCGCTGCGCTTCAGGCAGTTATATGCGCGCACCGAAAGCTGCAGGTCCTCGATCGGGGTGTTGTAGCGATCGGGCGGCATTACGAGGCTGGTCTGCGTCGTGCCGCCGGTGGCGAGCTGCGGGACCTCGGGCCGGCCCATCGCGCTGAACAGCGAGAACTGGTCGATCAGGATGTCGGCGCTCTGGCCGACGGCGTCGACGGCGCCGATGGTGCCGTCGGTCCAGACTTCGAGCACCAGGCGGTCGTAGTTGGTCGACTGCCCGACGCGCGTCTTTTCGACGCGGTAGTTCACCTTGCGGATGGGCGAGAAGACGGCGTCGACCGGGATCACACCGATGGGCATGCCTTCGACGCTGCCGGCGGGCTGGTAGCCCTTGCCGAGCTGCGCATGGAACTCGACGTTGAGCCGGGCATCTGGGCTATCGAGCGTGGCGAGGTGCAGGTCGGGGTTGACGATCTCGAAGTCGGCGGGGACCTGGAGGTCGCCGGCCTTCACTTCGCCGGGGCCCTCGGCATCGAGCGCGAGGGTGCCGGAGCGATTCGAGAGCGCGCGGAGCCGAATCTCCTTGACGTTCAGGAGGAACTCGATGGTGTCTTCCTGGACGCCGGGGATGGTGGAGAACTCGTGCTCGACCTGGTCGATGCGCACGGAGGTAATTGCGGCGCCCTCGAGAGAGCTCAGGAGAACACGCCGCAGTGCATTGCCGAGAGTGATGCCGTAGCCAGCCTCAAGCGGTTCGACGATGAGGCGGGCATAGGTCTCGGTTTCGTCTTCGACAGTGAGCTGGGGGACGACCTCTTCGGTTGTCTGTCCGATCAACTCCATGGAATCCATCATGCGGTCGTGCCTTAACCTTTCCGGGGAGCCCGCAAACCTAGCGCGAGTAGTACTCGATGATGACGTTCTCGTTGAACAGGTGGCTTTCGCCCTGTGCAACCGTTGGCGGCGCCACGACCTTGCCGGTCATGGTGTTCCGGTCGAGCGACAGCCAGGAGGGCGGGTTCTTGGACTTGATGGTCTCCTGGACGACCTTGTAGAACTCGCTCCGCTGGCCGCGCGGGGTGAAGCTGATGGTGTCGCCCTCGGAGACCTGGGCCGAGGGGATATCGAGCTTCCTGCCGTTCACGGCGATGATGCCGTGGCGGACGATCTGGCGGGCCTGGCTGCGCGAATCGGCGAAGCCGAGGCGGTAGACGACGTTGTCGAGCCGGCTTTCGAGCAGCCGCACGAGGTTTTCGCCGGAGACACCGGGGCGGCGGATCGCTTCCTTGTAGTAGCGAACGAACTGCTTTTCGAGCACGCCGTAGGTAACGCGGGCCCGCTGCTTTTCGCGAAGCTGGAGGCCGCGGTCGGAGATCTTCCGGCGGCGCGCCGGGCGCGGCCCGGGCGGGTTGGGGCGGCGTTCGAAGCTGCACTTGGGCGTGAAGCAGCGCTCTCCCTTAAGGAAGAGCTTTTCGCCGTGGCGGCGGCAGAGCCGGCAGACGGGGCCTGTGTAACGAGCCATAAACGCTCTCTGCTCCTAGACGCGGCGCCGCTTGGGCGGGCGGCAGCCGTTATGTGGAATGGGGGTGACGTCGCGAATCGCGGTGACGGTGAGGCCGGCAGCCTGGAGCGACCGGATAGCGGCTTCGCGGCCGCTGCCGGCGCCGCGGACATAGACCTCGACGCTCTGCATGCCATGTTCCATGGCGCGGCGAGCAGCGTTCTCGCCGGCGAGCTGGGCGGCGAAGGGCGTGCCCTTGCGGGAGCCCTTGAAGCCGGACGCGCCAGCGCTGGCCCACGAGACGACGTTCCCGTTGGGGTCGGTCAGCGTGACGATGGTGTTGTTGAAGGTGCTCTTGATGAACGCCTTCCCGCGCGGCACGGACTTACGTTCACGCCGCTTGGTGCGACGCTGCCCTGCAGCACCTCGACCCTGTCGCTTTGCATCTGCCATTCGCGATCAGCCTCTCTTACTTCTTCCCTGCGCGCTTCTTACCGGCGACGGTCTTGCGTGCGCCGCGCTTCTGTCGTGCGTTCGTCCGGGTCCGCTGGCCATGGACGGGGAGATTCCGCCGGTGGCGCTGGCCGCGGTAGCAGTTGATCTCGATCAGCCGGGCGATGTTCTGCCGCACTTCGCGGCGCAGGTCGCCTTCGACAACGAAGTTCTTGTCGATGTATTCGCGGATGCGAATGATCTCGTCGTCGGTCAGGTCCCGCACTTTAGTGTCGGGATTGACGCCGGTTTCAGCGAGAATCTGCTGCGACCGCGTGAGGCCGATGCCGTAGATATAGGTGAGCGCGATTTCGACGCGCTTGTCGTTTGGAAGGTCGACCCCGGAAATTCGTGCCATAGCCTACCCCTGGCGCTGCTTGTGCTTTGGAACTTCGCAAATAACCATCACGCGGCCGTGCCGGCGAATCACCTTGCACTTGTCGCAGCGTGGCTTAACTGATGCTCGTACCTTCATCGTTCTGTCCCTGTGTTTCTAACTCGGGGCGGCTACTTAAACCGGTAGGTGATTCGCCCGCGACCGAGGTCGTAGGGCGAGAGCTCGACTAGAACGCGGTCCCCGGGAAGGATTCGGATGAAGTTCATTCGGATCTTACCGCTGACGTGGGCGAGCACTTCGTGCCCGTTCGCCAATTCCACCTTGAACATTGCGTTCGGCAGTGGTTCGGTTACGACCCCTTCGACTTCGATCGCATCCTTCTTGGCCATACCCCTTCTCTTGATAATCCGTTACGGGAGCGTCAGCACTTCAACCTCACGCCCCTCGCGAATTGCGATCGTATGCTCGAAATGACAGCATAAGCTACCATCCCGGGTCTTTACAGTCCAACCGTCTTCGGCCTCGTAGGTTTCGGGGCCGCCGGCGTTCACCATGGGTTCGAGCGCCAGTACCAGGCCGGGCTTCAGGGGATGGCCCCGGAAGCGCATCCGGTGGTTCGGTACATGCGGCTCTTCGTGCATCTCGCGACCGACACCATGGCCGCCGTAGCCGCGGACGATTGAGTACCCGCTCGGGGTAATCGCGTCCTCAATGGCAGCGCAGATGTCGTTCAGATGGGTGCCGGTCCGGGCGGCTTCGATGCCAGCCCAGAGGGCATCTTCGGTGACCTTGATCAGCCGCTTGGCTTCCTCGCTGACTTCGCCGACGGGCACGGTGATGGCAGAGTCGCCCACGTAGCCTTTGTAGGTGGCGCCCAGGTCGAAGCTGACGATATCGCCTTCCTTGAGCTCGCGGTCGGTTGGAATGCCGTGGACGAGCTCGTCGTTGACGGAGATGCAGATGTTCGACGGGTAGGGCGGGTACTTTGGCGCAGGCGAGTAGCCGCGGAAGGTTTCGATGGCGCCGAGCCGCTTGAATTCCTCTTCGACGAACGCTTCGACCTCGAGCAGGTTGAGCCCGGGGCGTACCATCTCGCGGATCTTCGCGAGGGTCTGTCCGACGATGCGGCCAGCCTCGCGCATGATCTTCAGTTCGTCGTTGGACTTCAGCTTGACAGCCATCTAGCGGATGGCCTCCAGGAGCGACGCGGTGACGTCGTCGAGCGGCCGTTCGCCGTCGATCTCGGTCAGCACGCCCTGCTTTCGATAGTGGTCGATGAGGTCGGCGGGCGGCTTTTGCTTCTCGAGCCGGTTGCGCACAACCTCGGGCCGGTCGTCGTCGCGCTGGTAGAGTTCGCCGCCGCACTTGTCGCAGACGCCGGCCTGCTTAGGCGGATCGTTCCGCTCGTGATACAGGGTGCCGCACTGGCGGCAGATCCAGCGGCCACCGAGGCGGGCGACGAGCTCTTCATCGGAGACGGAGATAAGGAGCGCGTGGTTGATCTTCGCGCCCCGGTCGGCGAGTGCCCGGTCGAGAGCCTCGGCCTGGACGACGTTCCGGGGGAAGCCATCGAACATGACTCCCTGGGCGGCGTCGGGCCTGGAGATGCGCTCGAGCAGCATCTGGATGGTGACCTCGTCGGGCACGAGGTCGCCGCGATCCATATATGTCTTGGCGAGCTTGCCGAGCTCCGTTTCGTTCCGGACGTTTTCGCGGAACATGTCGCCCGTGGAGATGTGCAGGAGCCCGGTGGCTTCCGCGATTCGTTGCGCCTGCGTTCCCTTGCCGGCGCCAGGTGGACCCAACAGCACGATGAACACTAGCGAATGAACCCTTCGTAATTCCGCATGAGCAGCTGGGCTTCCAGTTGCTTCATGGTGTCGAGGACGACGGCGACGACGATGAGGAAGCCGGTGCTCGAAATGGTGAGCGCCTGGACATCCGTGATCTTGCCGATGAAGTAGGGCAGCACGGCGACGAAGCCGAGGAAGAAGGCGCCGCCCCAGGTGATGCGTGTCACGACGCGCATCAGGTACGCCTCGGTTGGGGGTCCGGGGCGAATGCCCGGGATGAAGGCGCCCTGGCGCTGCAGCGTCTTCGCGATGTTCTGCTGCTGGTACTGGACCATCGTGTAGAAGAACGTGAAGACGATGACCAGGATGAACAGGATGATCCAGTAGAGGCCGCTCCCGCTACCGCCACGGCCGGTGTTGAACTGGTCGACGAAGAAGTTCGCCACCGAGCCGACCCAGCCGCCGGCGCCGGTGAAATACGAGGCGACGATGGGCGGCAGGATCATGATCGAGAAGGCGAAGATCAGCGGGATCATGCCGGCCATGTTGACGCGGAGCGGAATGTGGCTCTGGCCCTGCTGGCGGTACATGCGCCCACCGCGGAAGGCCGAGCGCGCGTACTGGACCGGG
>CAZWBW010000095.1:0-10632 GCA_964632355.1 uncultured Anaerolineaceae bacterium
TTCTGGGCTGGCGTCCCGTACTGATCGATCAGCGCAACCGGCGGCGCGTTGGCGATGATCGAGCTCTCCGACTGCAGGTCGTTGTGCAGACCGAGGCCCTTGGTGGCGAGGTGCTCGCGGATGATCGCCATACCGAGGTTGGTGCCATCGCGGCCGCCGTACTTCTTCGGGACGGCGTAGCGGAGGAACCCGGCCTTGTCGGCGCGGCGCTTCGCCTCGGCGAGGAGCTCTTCCCACTCCTTGCGCGGGACACCGCCGTTCTCGAAGTCTGTGCGGGCCCACTCGCGGCGGTGGTCGAAGAAGCGAATGTTGTCGTCCTGCTGCTCGAGGGGCTTGATTTCGCGCTCGATGAAGTCGTCGAGGTCTTTCAGCAGCTGTTGGATGTCCTCAGGGATGGTGAAGTCCATGTTCCGTTTTCCTTCTCGGCAGGTGCTGCCGTGATTTCTGGCCGACTACGTTAATTGCTGTGGGCTGGCGATACGGACTTTATTGACGACGGTCTGGTGGAGGTGCCGGAGGAGCTGGTCCTCGCGGTCGCCATCGAATTCGCCGTTCTGGATGCGCTTGACGAGTTCCTCGTTGCGCTCCTGGAGCCGTCGTGCGAAGGCTTTCTGGCCCTCGGGGATTGGTTCGGAGCCAAGCAACGCATCGAGCCCGCGCCACTCTTCGCGCATCATGTCGTCTTCCATCTCGAACTCGCGCTCGAGGATGGCGAGGGAGTTGGCGGCGACCTGGAACTGGAACCGCTCCCAGCGGTCGCGGGCGTGGGCCTGGCGATCGCGCATGAACTCGCGGAGCGCGGCGAGGAGTTCGCCGGCGGTCGGTCTATCCTGCATTTCCTACCCTCTCGACGACGCCGGTGAGACGCAGGACCTCGAGCTCGGTCTCGGCGGTGCGGCGCCCGATCGCCGCGAGTTCGTGGCTGACCTGGTGGCCATCGAGATGGACCCGCGCCTGCATCATGGTGATCTGGCACCAGCGGATGTTTTGAAGCACCTCCCAGGCGGCCACTCGTTCACGGCTGATCGGCCGTTGCGCAGCCTCTTCGTACGCGCGAATCCACTCTTCCCGGGAGGCGATGCCGCCGGCTTCGAGGTCGTTCTTGCCGAAGCGCCAGACGCGCGTGCAAAGCCAGGCGAGGTCTTCTTCGGGCTCACCGATGTGCGTGCCTTCCCAGTCGAGGACGGCGGTGAGGCCCTGCTCGTCGTAGAGCATGTTGCCGATGCGGAAGTCGCCGTGAACCAGGCAGGGCTGGCGGCCCTCCTCCTTGAGGCGCTCGACCTGTCTATCGAGCCACCGGAACGCCCACTCGAGCGCCGGGTGCGGGTTCAGCAGGTCGTTTCGGTAGGCCGCTTCGACCTGCCGGCGTGAGTAGGCGAGCGGGTCTTCGCCGGCTTCCGGGCCACGCATCCCGGGCGCATTCGCGACATCGGCTGGCGTGATCTGGTGGATCTTGGCCAGGTCTTCGGCGAGCTGGCGGATGATGGCTTTGCGGGCCCCGGCGTACTGGTCGGAGGTGATGAGCTGGCGCGGGTTCGTGTCGCCGCGCACGCGGGTCATGAGGAGGTAGTCTTCGCCAGATTCGGCCTCTCCGACGCTGATGGGCTCGGGGCAGCGGATGCCGCGCTCGAACGCGACGCGCAGCACTTCGAACTCGCGCCGGGTTTTTTCGTGGTCCACGCGGCCTGCGGGCGTCACGCGAACAACGAGTTCGTGCTTCTTACCATCGACGATGGCATCGACGCCCCAGGAGTCGTGTACTGCGCCGCCAGCCAGCTTGCGCGGCTGCTCTACCTCGGCGTGGTCACCGAACGCTTTCCGGACCGCCTCCACCGCCACCCGGCCGGTATCCGGACTCTCGCCCCCCATCGGCGCTCCTTCCTTCGATGCTGATACTGATCGCGGCATGTTCCGCGATCGCGCGGGTCGCAAAGAAAACCAACGAACGAACGACCGCTCGTCGGCGCAGACCCTTGGGGAGTCTGTCCCCCATTGGCATCAATGTCAATCTGAGCGGCGAGGAAGCGCCAAGCGGGCGTGTCCACTACGCTGAGCGGGTGACGTACGCACGGCCGGTGCTCCTCATTTTCCACGGCGGCGCGGGAGCCGGCCGTGCCGAGCGCATGATGGCAGAAGCGCGGGTGGCTGCCGCCCTCGAAAGCGCGGCGTCGGCGCTCACGGCGGGGTTCGAAGCGGTCATCATCGCGACAGACGACCCGGCGGCGTTCGAACCGGCCCCCACCGGCGTCCTGCTCGATGTCGACGACACGAAGCCGTTCGACTTTTCGGCGCGGCTGCGCGGACTGGTCTCGCGGTACGGGATTCAGAAACCGGCGGTGATGGGTTCGGGAGCGGTGCCGCTGCTGGGGGTGGCCGAGTTCCAGCTGGTGGCCGAACAGTTGGAAGCCCGCGACGGCCGGTTCGTGACCAACAACTTCTTCTCAAGCGACCTCACGGCGTGGACGCCGGGCGAGGCGATCCACGAAGTTGGACCGTTCACACGGGACAATGTGCTGCCGCGCCGCCTCCGCGACGACGTGGGGCTGGCGCCAGTGATCCTGCCGCGAACGACGGAGACCCAGTTCGACCTCGATACGCCGGCGGATCTTGCGGTGCTTTCGCTGCACGAGACGCTGGCCCCGCGACTACGGGCAGTCGCGGACGGTGCGGCGCTGCCGGTGGAGCCATACCGGGAACTCATGCGCGTGTTCGTGAACCGCGAGGCGGAACTGGTGGTGGCGGGTCGCGTTGGGAGCATGACGTGGCAGCACCTGGAGCGCGAGACCGCGTGCCGCGTCCGGATGCTGAGCGAGGAGCGCGGACTTGCAGCCGCGGGGCCGGGGCACCGGGCGCGATCGGTGTTGGGGTTCCTGCTCGAAACGCTCGGTGCGGAACAGTTCTTCGCCCGGATGGCCGAGCTGGGCGACGCGCTGGTGCTGGACACGCGCGTGCTCGAAGCGCACCTCGGCGTGACGCCCTCGCGCGAGGACCGCTTCCGCAGCGACCTGTTCGCCTTCGAGGACATCGAGGAGCCGAACCTGCGGCGAATTACTGAAGCTGCGGCCAATTCCCCGAAGCCGGTGCTGCTCGGCGGCCACTCGCTGGTTGCGGGCGGGCTGATGTTGCTGAACGACATCGCGTGGCGCGAAAACGATCGGCGCCTCGGGATCGCGTAGCCCACGGCACGAGTTGTTACTCCCCTGTTTTCGAACCGAGAGGCCCGTTGTTCGCCGCGGCCGGGCAGGCGGATAGCGTCGGAGCCGAAGCCAGCGCGTGCGCGGGCGGGAGGAGTGCGAGATGCCACGTCTGACCGATATCGAACGCCAACTTGCCGAAGCAGAACTCGAGGGGCTCGTGGTCGAGGAACTGGATGACCGCATCGTGGTGAGCGGCATCGTGGAGAGCGAGGAAGAGCGCGACCGGGCGCTCAACGTCGCGATGCGGGTCGCCGGCGAACGGCGGGTCGAGGACAACCTCGAAATCCTGGGCGTGCTGCCTGCAACGATTCACCAGATCCAGGAGCGGGAGCCAGCGGACCCGTTGATCGACCGGGACCTCAGCGAGGTCGAGACGAGCATGTTCGAGGGCGCCATGGAGGGGTTTGAAGCGACGAGGCTCGAGGCCGGCGACTTCCAGGGGCCCGATCACACCACCACGAGCAGCTGGGAGGCTTCCGGGCCTTCGTCTGCTATCGACCGGGACATCGTGCAGGAAGGCGACGTCGTCTTCACGCCGCCGATGGACCCGGTTGTCGGCAGGAACCCGCGAACGGGGCGCATCGACATTGTCGGCGGCCTGCAGGACAGCTCGATGGAATCGATCGAAGTCGAGCGGTCGGCGCTGGATAACCAGTACGGGGACGAGGCGATCGCGTCGGCCATCCGGCGTGAACTCCTCGAGGACGCCGCGACCACCGACCTGGACATCGACGTCTCGGTGTTCCGGGGCGTGGTAACGCTGCGAGGGCGCGTGCCGTTCCTGTCGGATGCCGAGAATGCGGAGGAGGTCGCCTCGCGCGTGCCGGGCGTGATCGAAGTACGCGAGGAGTTGACTGTGGAACAGTACGAAGACGTGGAGCGCGCGGAGGAGTAGCGGCCTCAGGACCGCGGACGGGTGGAGAGATCCATCGGGGCGCCGCGTTCGCGCACCATTACGTAGACCTGCACTTCCCAGCGGCCGTTGTGGAAGCGAACGTGGCGGGCAACGGGTTCGCGTTCCTCCGGCGAGACCCGCCACAGGAGCTGGGCGATTTCGCGATCGAAGTGCCAGCGGGTCTCGACGATGCGGAAGCCGAGCGCAAAGTAGGCGCGATGCGCGTGCTCGGCGAAGGTGTTCGACGTCAGGACAAAGTCCTGTCCCGGGCACTCCTGTTCGAGCCAGGTCATGAGCGCCGCGAGCATCCGGCGGCACACTCCCCGTCCTTCGTGCTCCGGCGGGACATGCACCGACCAGAGATAGAGCCCGGATTCGTCGCGGAGGTTGACCGACACGCGGCCCACGGGCTCTCCGTCTTCGACGGCGACGAAGTGGCGGTGGGGGCCGTGCTCACGCGCGCGACGGAGTTCAACCTGCGCACGAACCGGATCGCGCAGGTGCCCGAGGTCGAAGGCGTGGTATGGGAATCCGCGCTCGCCCCAACGGGCCATCTTCTGCACGAGGTCCTCGTCCCAGGGGCGGAGCTCGAGACCGAGCCCCGGGATTCGCTCGGGGTAGGGAGGCTCAGCACGAGGGCGGCGAGAAAGCGCTGTCACGCGGTCCAGTGTAGCTAACGCGCGGGGGACCCCGGCGCGCGGACCGGCTGTTGAAAGGGTGTCGAAGCGTACGCGGAGTACTGCTCGCTCGACGTGGGCTACGAAACGGAGGCGGCGATCCGCCGGCCCGGGCGAGCACCAACGCGCTGCAGCGCGGCGGAGAGCTCCTCGGCGGTAAACGGTTTCTGGAGCAGACCGGCTATGGAGCGCTTCATTGCGTCGTCGATGTGGTCGTCGGCGGCGTACCCGGTGGCCACGAGGATCGGCAGGTCGGGCCGAATCTCGGCGATCGAGTGGAACACCTCGCGTCCCGTCAGGCCGGGCATCACCAGGTCGAGCAGGACCGCGGCGAAGCGTCCCGGGCGAGCGCGCACGAGTTCGACAGCGAGCGTGCCGTCGCCGACTTCGACCACGCTATAGCCGAGGCTGGAGAGCGTTGCGCTGGTACTCCTCCGGACGAGTTCGTCGTCGTCGACAACGAGGATGAGGTTGCCGTCGCCGGCCTCGGATTCGACGGAAGGCAGGCGGTCGGCGGGAATCAGCGGGAAGGTGAGGGTGAACACCGTGCCCTTCCCGGGCTCCGATTCGAGGTCGATTTTGCCCTTGTGGCCGCGGACGATGCCGTAGGTGATGGCGAGACCGAGGCCGGTGCCAGCGCCGCGTTCCTTCGTGGTGAAGAACGGCTCGAAGATGCGGGCGCGCGTTTCGGCGTCGATCCCCGGGCCATCGTCGGCGATGGAGATCACGGCCTTGTCGCCGTGGACACCGAGGTGGACCTGGATGGTGCCCTGGTCGTGGAGGGCGTCGCGTGCGTTAAGCAGGATGTTGAGCAGTGCTTGCTGAAGCTGGCCGTCGTCGCCTTCGATCATGATGCTGCGCGCGGGCAGATCGAGCACCACTCGGATGTGGTTCGAAAGCGTCGGGCTGAGGAGCCGCACAGTCTCCTGGACAACGTCGCGAAGGTCGACGGGCACGAAACGGGCGAGCCCGCCGCGCGAGAAGGACAGCAAGCGACCGGCGATATCGGCGCCGCGGCGGGCGGCCTGCTCGATGTGAAGCAACTGCTCACGGTCGCGCGGGTGGAGCGACGGTGAGAGCTTGAGCAGGCCAGCGAACCCGAGAATGGCGGTCAGCAGGTTGTTGAAGTCGTGCGCGACACTGCCGGCCATGACGCCGAGGCTTTCCATCTTCTGGGCCTGGGCGAGGAGCTGGTCCTGGCGGCGGCGCTCGGTGACGTCGGCGGCCACGCCCACAAGGCCAGTGATTTCGCCGTTGTCATCGCGAATCGGTTCGAGCAGGGCTTCGAACGTATATCCGCCGATCTCAACCAGCCCCGACATGGATTCGCCGGCGAGCGCACGGCGCAGGCGAGCGACGAGGTCGGGGCGATGTTCGAGGCGCTCGAAGGCGTTTTCGCCCACAACCTGGGCAGGTTCGTAGCCGAGAAGCGCAAGCCCACGGCCGGCGGCGAGTGTGAACGTGCCCTCCTCGTTCAGCGCGAACAGCAGCGCCGGGACATTCGCGAACAGCGTCCGGAGCTGCCGGTCGAACTGGCGCTGGGCCGCTGCGGAGCGCTCCTGCTCGGTGATGTCGATGCCAGTGCAAACGAGGAAGCTGGCGTCATCAAATTCGAGTTCCTGTGCCGACCACTGGATGATGCGCTCACCGGCCGGAGACGCGACACTACGCACTGCGCCGTCGGGCGTCTTCACTTCAGCCAAAAAGGAGGCGGGGCCTCGGGAAGCAAAGAGCGCGTCGGCGGGCAACCCGCGGAGGGTCTCGAAACCGGAACCCATCGCGAGTTCGGCAGCACGGTTCAGGTAGACAAGTCGCTCGTCGCGACCAACGACGAGGACGGGCGTACGGACTGCATCAAATAGACGGGGGAGCATCCCCGAAAGCTCCCCTGGGCGCTCTACGGACACGAAGTTCTCCTGCCAACCGGAGCGACTTTCTAGGGTCTGCCCCGGCACTTCTCCCCATTGCCACCGACTCTACGCATGCTGATCACAATGCAAACTTGGGGAACTCCCCAATTTCCTACGTATGTCTAACAAATTTGCGTATGGGTAGCCTGCGAACTATACGGACCCGTCGCATGGACGTCCACATTATGCTGTTTTCCTTTTGGGGGACTCATGACTGAGGCGAGGTATCAGAAGCCAGATTTCGTAACAGCGAAGATCGTGAACCCGCTCATCTCCGCGGCGACGCGGCTCGGGCTGAGCATGCGAGGGTCGCATGTACTGGCAGTGCGGGGGAGGAAATCGGGGAAGTGGCGGACGACGCCGGTCAATCCCCTGGCGTTCAACGGGGAGCGGTACCTGGTGGCGCCGCGCGGGGAGACGCACTGGGTTCGGAACGTCCGGGCATCCGGGGAGGCGAAGCTGCGGCTCGGGCGCAGGCAGGAACTCGTCCAACTCGCCGAGGTGCCGGGCGAGGAGAAGGTCCCGATCCTGCGCGAGTACCTCCGGCACTGGCGGTCGGAAACAGCGAAGTTCTTCGGCGTGGACAGCACGGCGAGCGACGAGGAGCTTGCGCGCATCGCTCCTCGCCACCCGGTGTTCCGCATTACCGATTCGCGGCGCCTGTAGCGGCCACCTCAGTCGTCGAAGGCGCCGTAGATGATGGTCTTGAGCTGGCCGCGGAAATTGAACGTGTTCGACGGCATGAGTTGCGTCATGAAAATGACGACGAGGTCCTCGACGGGGTCGACCCAGAAAATGGTTGATGCGGCGCCGCCCCAGTAGTAGTCGCCCGCGCCGACGGTCCCGGCCTGCACTTCGTCCAGTGTGGTCGCGAACCCGAGACCGAACCCGACACCTTCGTAGGCGGTTTCGGAGAAGGCTCCGATCGCGAGCTGCGTGAGGTCCGCGCCGCCGGGGAGGTGGTTGCGGGTCATGAGCCGGAGCGTGCGGGAGCTGATGATGCGGTGCCCGTCGAGTTCGCCGCCGCGGCGAAGCATTTCGCAGAAGCGGAGATAGTCCGCGGTCGTGCTCGCCAGGCCGCCACCACCGGAGGGGAAGGTCGGCGGCTCCAGGTAGGCGCTTTCGCGCGGGTCATCGATGAGCCGCAGCGACTTGTCGGGTTCGCGCTGGTAGTTGGCGGCAAACCGGTTGACCTTTTCGGCAGGCACGTAGAAGGACGTATCGCGCATGCCGAGCGGTTCGAAGATGGTCTCGCGAAGGTACTGGTCGAACGGCTTGCCGGAGAGCACCTCGACGAGATAGCCGCAGACATCGGTCGAGTAGGAGTACATCCACCGTTCGCCGGGGGAGTAGCGGAGCGGGACCGCGGCGAGCTTTTCGACGAACGACCGCAGGGTTTCGCCCTGGGTGCGCACGATGCCGGCCCTGCGATACGCCTTGTCGACCGGGTGATTCGTGCCGCCGTAGGTGAGGCCGCCGGTGTGGCAGAGGAGGTCGCGGAAGGTCATCGGGCGGGCGGGCTCGACGGTTTCCATGGCATCGCCTTCGCCAGAGACCCAGACGCGCTGGTTGCGCCATTCGGGGATCACCCGGTGCACCGGGTCGTTGAGCTGGAACAGGCCCTGTTCGTACAGGGTCATGAGCGCGACCGAGGTGAGCGGCTTGGTCATCGAGTAGATGCGGAAGATGGTGTCGTCCCGCATCGGCAGACTGCGCTCGCGATCCATCTGCCCGAACGACCGGAAGTAGGCGACGTGACCGTGCCGGGCGACGAGGACCTGGCACCCGACGATCTTCGCGGGCTCGATGTAGTTCCGCTCGAGGTGGGCGGTGATGCGCTCGAGGCGGTTAGCGTCGAAGCCGGCTTTCGATGGCGCGATATCCATGCTTCCCTCCGACAAACGTGCGCACAGCACGCGGGGCTCCATGTCCCACGGTGCTGTGCGCACGATACCCGCTTCGAATGTGAGTGTCGCGGGTCGGCCGGCCCAGGTCAGGCGCGCCGAATGGTGAGGCCGCCGTCCACGGGAAGGGCCACACCAGTCACGAATGATGCTGCGGGCAGCGCGAGGCTGAGCGTCATGTGCGCGACCTCTTCGGGATCGGCGTAGCGGCGCAGGGCGGTTCGGCGCTTGGCGTAGATCTCCTTCTCCTCTTCGGGAATGGCGGCGGTCATTCCCGTGCGGATGGGGCCGGGGCAGATGCAGTTGACGGTGATGCCTTCGCGACCCAGTTCGACCGCAAGCGACCGGGTGAGCCCGATGACGCCATGCTTCGCGGCGGTGTAGGGGCTGATGCCGGCCGTGGCGCCGAGCCCCTCGGTGGACGCGATGTTGATGATGCGGGGACTCTCGGACTTGCGCAGGTGCGGCAGCGCCGCGCGAACGGTGTACGTGAGGGCCGTCAGGTCGACCTGGAGGGTTTCGGCCCAGAGTGCTTCGAAGTTCTCGTCGTCGATGGGAGCGCGGCGGGAGATGCCGGCGTTGTTCACCAGGATGTCGAGGCCGCCGAACTCTTCGACGATCTCGGCGACGACGCGGTCGACCGCTTCCCGGTCGCCGACGTCGAGGTGCCAGGCACGGCCTTTCTGTCCGGCGTCCTTGATGAGCTGGGCGACTTCGTCGACGGCCGGGTTGACATCGGTGGCAGCGACCGCGGCGCCTTCGTCGGCAAAGAGGAGCGCCGTGGCGCGCCCCATGCCGCTGGCCGCGCCGGTGACGAGAACGACTTTTCCTTCGACGGATCGGCTGAGCTTTGTGTTGCGCATGGTGGGGTTATACCACCGGGCGAGCCGGTTGGGTCATGCATGTGCTGGACCCCGGCGCGCGGCGCGAGCGCTATGGGGAGCGCCCGGGGGCCTGAGGGCCCATCGGGCGAGTGCGATGCCGTGCCGTCCCGGTCAAGTGGCGCCAGGTGTGGGCTTTCGTGCCCGAAAGCGGACCTGGTACTCGTTCGTATCGACCTGGACGTCGGTGAAACCGGCGGCGGTAAGTCGCCCGGCGAAGGTTGCGGGGTCGATGGGTACGCAGATGTCCCCTTCGTGGAGGTCGCGGAAGCTTTCGCTGTCGAGGCTATCGACGCCGGCGAGCACGCCGCCGGGGCGCAGAACGCGTGCGAGCTGGGCGAGAAGCTTGTCCTGGAGTTCGTGCGTGGGGACGTGGTGGAGCATCGTGAACGAGAGTGCAGCGCTGAAGCGGTCGCCAGGCAGGGGCAGGTCTGTCGCGTCGGCCTGGAGGACTTCGACGTGGGTTCCAGCGAACCGCCGGGCGAGTGGCTCGGCGAGGACCGGGTCGAGCTCGACGGCAGTGAGCCGCGGTGCCATGGATTGGATAACGTCAGTTGTGCGGCCGGGGCCGGGGCCGACTTCGAGGACGTCGTCGCCGAGTTCGATGCCTTGGAGGACCCAGGGGAGGATGTGGTCTTTGACGGTGCTGGCCCACCGGTCGCTGGCGCAGAGCTCGTGGTGCTTCTCGTTCACGCGAGGAGGATAGCGATGGCGGGGTGTGGGGTACAGACGAACAGGCCTCTCGTTGGAGAGGCCTGTTTTGTCTTGTGTCTTGGTAGCGGGGGGGGGATTCGAACCACCGACCTGCGGGTTATGAGCCCGACGAGCTGCCACTGCTCCACCCCGCGGTATGGGCGGCGAACCGGTGCACCTTCGGTAACTGGAGAGCGAAGCAGACTGCGGGCATTCTCAGCGTGCCTTTATGTGGGTCAAGCCCTCGACCATTAGTACGCCTCAGCTGAGTACATTGCTGTACTTACACCTGGCGCCTATCAAACAGGTAGTCTTCCTGTGGTCTTACCCGGTTACCCGGTGGGAGGTCTCATCTTGAGGTCGGCTTCGCACTTAGATGCTTTCAGCGCTTATCCGATCCGGACATGGCTACCGGGCGGTGCTCCTGGCGGAACAACCCGCACACCAGCGGTCCGTTCACCCCGGTCCTCTCGTA
>CAZWBW010000096.1:0-10477 GCA_964632355.1 uncultured Anaerolineaceae bacterium
CTCATCGAGCGCCCGCAGCAGGTTCTGCAGATTCGTTTCAGCCTCGTGGATGTCGTAGGCGCGAACCTGGCACAGGGCGACGCGGAATGGGTGCACGGCTCAGTCCTCTTCGTCGGGCGGACGGGCCTTGACTGCGAGCGTCGGCTGGGGAAGTGTTGCGCCGCGGCGGCGCCGGCCGGCGGCGTAATACGCGACGTCGGGGAGCAGGATGCTCATGCCCTCAGGGCCCTCGAATCGTGTGCGTGCTTCTGTGGCAGGGTGGCCGCCGTGGTACGTGCGATATTCGGCGAGCGCCACGATGTCTGAGTGGTCGGAGTCGGGCACAGGCTTGGCCAGCGCCTCGCCGTTGACGTACTCCAGGTACGGCTTCTCCTCGGGGAGGGCGAGGTACTCCTCGACGCTCATGAGGTGGCGCGTAACCATGCGCTGAGTGTAGCACTCGCGAGGGGGCGTGCCCGTCTCGAAAGAACGCTCTGCTCGCTGACAAAGGCAGTTGCGTGGCCTACAATAAGCATCGTATTCTCCTGTTGGCTGCTCGAGAAGGCGCGGGGGCGTTCCCGCGATAGCAGCCCCCGATGATCCCTGGTCCGCAGAACAGGTTCCCGTACCCTGCGCCGTGCGAAAGGCTCGACGGCGCTCTACCACGAAGGTAACCGGACTCCATTGACTTCCCCAGAGACTCCTCGCACCCGTAATCGCCGACCACGCAACTTGCCTCAGCCCGAAGCGGAGGAGGAGTCGGCTGCTGCCGCCCCCGATGCAACGGAAGAGGCGGAAGCACCAGCAGAGCCCGCGCCCGATGGCCGCGCCGTGAACGAAACCGACGGCACCGCTGCGGCAGATAGTGGCGCGGACACCGGTGCCGAAGCGCCGGCCGCCCAGCTCGAACTGCCTGCCGAGACGCCGGACGCTACCGAGACGCTCGAAGCGCCCGCCGCGGAATCGCCGGCGGCAGAGCCTTCGGCCGAAGCTCCGAGCACCGACGCACAGGACGGCGCTCCGAGCGCCGAGAGCGAGGCTGAGGCCCCGGGCGACGAACCGCAGGCAGAAGGCGAGGCTCCCGCCGAAGCCCCTGCCGCCGAAGCACAGGCAGAGGCGCCGGCTGCTGAGGAGACAGCCGAACCGGCGACGGCCGAATCAGCCGATAGCGAGGCAGAAGCGGAAGCACCGAGCGCCGAATCATCGGAGGAAGCCGCAACTGCGGAAGTTCGAACGGACAATCCAAGCGCCGTCGCACCGGCGGAAGCCCGCACGGAGCAGGAGCCGCGACAGGAGCGCCGCCCGCGCGGCCGCCGCTCCCGCGCAGAGCGCGACCGCGGCGACCACGACCGCGATCGCGACCGGGCCGCCGAACCGGAGCGGGTGGAAGTCATCGAACGTGAACGGCCGAGCATGCCCTCGCTCAACATCGCCGAACTCGAAGCGATGACCCGCGAGGAGCTCATCAGGGTCGGCCGCGAAATGGGCGTCGACGATGCCGCCACCATGCGCAAGCAGGACCTCATCTTCCGGCTCCTGCAGGCCCAGGCCGAAGCGCGCGGCAACATCTTCTCCGGCGGCTTCCTGGAAGTCAGCGACGACGGCAACTACGGGTTCCTTCGCGGCGAAAGCATGCTGCCGGGCCCGCACGACATCTACGTTTCACAGTCACAGCTTCGCCGCTTCGGACTTCGCCCCGGCGACTACGTCACCGGCCAGGTTCGCCACCCGAAGGACAACGAGAAGTACTACGGCCTCCTCAAGGTCGAAGCGGTCAACGGAATGGACCCCGAGACCGCGAAACGCCGCCCCTACTTCGAGAATCTCACGGCGATCTTCCCGTACCAGCACCTCAAGCTCGAGACGACGCCGGACAACCTCACCCACCGGATCATCGACCTCATCGCCCCCATCGGGCGCGGCCAGCGCGGCCTCATCGTCTCGCCCCCGAAGGCCGGCAAGACGATGCTTCTCAAGAACATCGCCAACGGCATCACCACGAACCACCCGGACGTGCACCTCATGGTCCTCCTCATCGGCGAGCGCCCCGAAGAGGTCACGGACATGCAGCGCAGCGTTCGCGGCGAAGTCGTGAGCTCCACGTTCGATGAGCCGGTGGAAGACCACTGCCGCGTCGCCGAAATGGCGCTCGAACGCGCCAAGCGGCTCGTCGAAGGCGGCAAGGACGTGGTCATCCTCATGGACTCGATCACGCGCCTGACCCGCGCCTACAACCTTGCCCTCCCGCCAAGCGGCCGGACGCTCTCCGGTGGCGTCGACCCAATCGCGCTCTACCCGCCGAAGCGGCTATTCGGCGCCGCGCGAAAGTGCGAAGAGGGCGGTTCGCTCACCATCCTCGCGACCTGTCTCGTCGATACCGGCTCGCGCATGGACGAAGTCGTGTTCGAAGAGTTCAAGGGCACGGGGAACATGGAACTCCGGCTCGACCGGCGGCTCGCCGAGCGCCGCTTCTACCCGGCAATCGACATCCAGGCGAGCTCCACCCGGCGCGAAGAACTCCTGCTCGACGAGAAGACGCTCAAGGGCGTGTGGCTCGTCCGCCGCATGACGGCGATGATCTCGCAGAACTCGCCGAACCAGCTCGAAGCCACCGAACGCCTGCTCGAGCGGCTCGCCCGCACCCGATCGAACGAAGAGTTCCTCGCGAGCCTGAAGAGCGACCTGTAAGGCCCAAAGCCCGGCAACACCCGCGGCGTCCGTCAGGACGCCGCTTCCATCATGTCCCGCAATTCACCGGCAATGTACACGCGGTCGCGTGTCGGGCGACGTCTGCGGCACAAGGTGGCCGGAGGGCATCTTGAAAGCCGAGGGGTCCATGTTGCTATTCTAATTTTCTGCCCAAGATTAGAATAGCGGCCTGGCTTATTCCAGCAGGCTGGAATAGATCACCTGGTCAGCCGTTTCCTTACGTCTTCGGCCGAAAACCGGCCAAGCCCGTCACACCGGTTAAGCAAACTGAACAAGTCCCGGCGCGGTGTGGCCCCAGCCTTCCGCATCGTACCGCACTGCCCGAAGCACGCCGGTGCGCCATACTGGCTTCACCACCGCACGGAGGGTTGCCTGTATGGTTCGCCGCCTTTGCGACGAGACAGACGCCCGCAGACTCCTGAACCCCGGTCCCGTCGCTATCGTTACCACGAGCTGGCGCGACAACGTGAACGCCGCGCCCATCGCGTGGACGGCACCGCTTTCGATGGCGCCCCCACTTGTCGGTGCGGTGATTCACCCGGGGCGGCACACCGCCGCGATGATCCGGTTCAGCGAAGAGTTCGCCATCAACATTCCCGGGCCCTCGCTCCTGAAGCAGACGGCCTTCCTCGGCACGCAGACAGGGCTCGATAACGACAAGATCGCCGCTGCCGGCCTGCAGACGTTCGCGGCGCAACGCATCGAGGCGCCCCTCATCGACGGGTGCCTGGCCTGGATCGAATGCGGCCTGCAGGATGTCATCCCCGTTGGTGATCACACCATGTTCGTCGGCCGCGTGGTGCGGGTGCAGGCCCTCGACGAGGCCTACGCGCAGACGTGGCTCCTGGAGAAGCGCGAGTACAGCCCGCTCGTCTACCTCGGCGGCACAAAATACGCCGTGCTGGGCGAACCCCTCGAAGCCGTGGTCGAGGTCGACGAACACGGCAAGCTCGTCGGCGAAACGCCGGAAGAACGCGAGGAGCGGGAGGAGCGCGAGGCCCGTGAGCGGGAGCGCGAACAGGAACGGGAAGGCGTCGAATAACGGGGCCCGTCGAGACTCAGGCGTCGTGCCCCTTCGCCCACGCCACCAGTTCGTCGGCTGACCACGTGTTCACGATGCGTTCGACCGGCACCTCGCATTCGGCGGCCCGGCGCGTGCCGTACGCCAGCCATTCGAGCTGGCCGGGCGCGTGTGCGTCACTGTCGATGGAGAAGTAGCACCCCATCTCGACCGCCTTTCGCAGGAGCGGACGCGGCGGGTCGAGCCGGTCGGGGCGCGAGTTGATCTCCAGCGCCTTGCCGAAGTGTGCGAGGGCCGCGAACACCATCTCGTGGTCGAACTCCGACTGCGGCCGCCCGCGCCCGATGACCAGCCGCCCCGTGCAGTGCCCGAGGATGTCCATGTGCGGGTTCGCGATGGCCGCGATCATCCGCGGCGTCATCTCTTCCGCGGGCATGCGGAGCTTGCTGTGCACGCTCGCCACAACAACGTCGAGTTGTGCGAGGAGCTCCTCGTCCTGGTCGAGCGAACCATCTTCGAGGATGTCGACTTCGATGCCGGTCAGGATGCGGAACGGCGCCAGCCGCTCGTTCAGTTCGCGAACGACTTCGAGTTGCTGGCGAAGCCGTTCCGCGCTGAGCCCGCGCGCTACGGTCAGGCGCGGCGAATGGTCGGAGAGCACCATGTACTCGTGCCCGAGCGCGATCGCCGCCTCGGCCATCTCCTCGATCGGGCTGCCGCCATCCGACCAGTCGGAGTGCACGTGACAGTCGCCGCGAAGCAGCGGGCGAATCGGCCCACCGTCGGGGATGCTGGGGGCCTTCTCCTCCTCGAGCTTCAGCAGATAGCCGGGCGGTTCGCCGCGCAGCGCTTCGAGGATGACCCGCTCCGTGGCTTCGCCGATGTTCGGCAGCGTGCGCAACTTGCCCAGCCGTGCGAGTTCCTCGACCTGCCCGGGTTCGAGCGCCGCAATCGTGGCTGCGGCGCGCCGAAACGCCCGTACGCGGTACGTCGGTTCGCCGTTTCGCTCGAGGTGAAACGCGATGCGCTTCAGCGCGTCGACGGGGTCCATCGGACGAATGGTAGCGGGAGGGCGAGCGGCTGTCGGCTATCGGGCTTCGGCGCTATTCCGCGATGCGGACCCGGGCGCGAGTGTCCCCGGGACAGTACCGCGACCGTGAGGGAGCGTCCGCTGGTGGCATCCGATGCGCGCTCGGGCCCCACGAAGACCGTCAATACCGCTGTCAGCGAAGCCGCCCTCCGGGGGTGCGACATAACGCCCGCACCGCGGGCCTTTCCCCCGGCCTTTCCGTTCGAGCCCACGCCGCTCCTCCCGTAGAATGCGGCCACCCGTGGCTTACGCTTCGCCACGCGTTTCCGCGAAGCCTCGAGCCGCAGTACATCCCCACTGGAGGAACCAATGTCGCTAGAAGGGCGCGTCGCACTTGTTACCGGCGGCGGCCGTGGAATCGGCCGTGGTATTTCGCTGGCGCTGGCAGAAGACGGTGCAACCGTCGCCGTCAACTACCGGCGCGACGAAGAGGCTGCACGGGAAACCGTTGCGGCCATCGAACAGATGGGCGGCAAGGCGAAGATGTACCACGCCTCCGTCGACAACTGGGACGAAGACAAGGCCATGGTCGAGCAGATCATCGCCGACTTCGGCCACATCGATATCCTCATCAACAACGCTGGTATCGCCAGCCGTGGGCTCAGCGTCTACGACACCGACCCGGCCGAGATGGAGCGCGTCGTTCGCACGCATGCGTTCGGCCCGTTCTATCTTTCGAAGCTGGTGCTGCCGAGCATGCGCGAACAGCCGCGCGGCGACATCATCATGATTTCGAGCGTCGCCACCGACGCCATGGCGGCGAACGGTTCGCCGTACAACATGGGCAAGGCGGCCATGGAAGCGCTCGCGCTCACCCTCTATAAGGAGGAGCGCCAGCACAACATCCACGTCAACATCGTCGCGCCCGGTCTTGTCGAGTCGGAGATGGGCCGGCGCCTCGCCCGTGCGACGATGGGCGCGCAGGACATGCGCGAACTCGATGCGACCAGCCCCTTCGGGCGCGTCTGCCAGCCCGAAGACGTCGCGAACGTGGTGCGCTTCCTCGTTTCCGATCTCGCCGGGTATGTCACCGGCGAGCGGATTCGGGTGCACGGCGGCGGGAACCTGGCTCGCTAGTACTCGGTCTCTTCAGCGGGCGGCTTGCAGGCGGCGAGGAGGTATGCGCACACGTCGCCGCCTTCGAGCCGCCATTCCATGCGCGTGACGTTTGGGCCGGCGGCGCCACGAATGAGCCGGAGCTCCGCTTCGCAGAATTCCGGCGCCGTCCGCGCTGCCTCCAGGATGGGGCAGTGGTGCATCGTCAGGCGCACACTGCCCGATTCGCCTTCCACGCGCGGCATGAAGCCGTCGCGTTCGAACGGCCCGAGCAGGGCGGCGGCGCACCCGGTGGCCGGCGCGTCTTCGTCGCCGGTGGCATGTTCGAGGCGCTCCTGGGCCCCTTCTTCGAGGACCCGTTGGAGCACCTGCGGCGCTTCCTCGCGGACGGCCTTGAGCAGCTTGAGCGCAAGCGCCTCGTACGCCGTGGGGAAGAGCGCGTGCCCTTCGTCGGTGAGGCGATAGATGAAGCGAGGGCGCCCGCGGCGCTCACCTTCCTGCCGGTAGGTGACGTACCCTGCGCGGGTGAGCAGAGCGAGGTGGTGCCGTACCGCGCCGGCGGTGATGAAGAGTTCCCGCGCAAGATCCTCGGTGCCCATCTCCACGTTGAATTTCAGGAGCTGGACGATATCGCGCTGAGTGGTTGCAAGGGAAGATAGCGTACCGTTCTCGACCACAGGCCTTCTTCACAGCGTCGACCGAGCGCGGGTTAGGGGCGCGTCCCCGGGCCGGCGAAAGTCAAGGTTTGCGTTAATACTGGTTGACAGAATGCTGGATACTGTGTTGACAGTCTCAATCCTGCTCCAGTAGAAAAATGGCAGCTTTGTTCACGTAACGAAGAGCCGATTCACCTCCCAATTGCAGGAGATTAGCGACGAATGGAGCCAGTGGTGACTCCGGGGGATAACGTGTACTTCATGAGCGGGCGACTCCTGGGACAAGTAGTTGAAGTACGCCCTGGCTCCTTTGCCGTGACAAACGATAGTGGACGCTTCTGGCTTATGAGCAAAGTGGTGTTCACTGCTGACAACGGCCGCGTCACTCTGATATGCGAACCCGACGGGCTGGCTAACTATCGAATTGAACACGGTGCGTGAAGCCGCTCCTGTTCCGTAGTTCCTCCTGATTTCCCCCTGGGATTTTCTCGCTGGCTTGGTACGCTGGCGTACCTTCCAGCAGGGCACAGCCTAGCGCTTGTGCCTTGCGTAACGAATAACGAACGCATAACAGCTAGCCTTATTTCAGGCTTTCAAGACGCACCTGCATGCCATAAGCTCGTCCGTTGTGAAACCCTATCAGGGATAACCCTAATGTCGCCCTGTAGTGCACCGCTCCTGCCCCGCGCTGGAGACATTCGCCGCCCCGGGGCACACTGAAGACGTGACGATTACCGTACTCTTCGCCAGCATCGTCTTCCCCACGCTCTTCGTCATCGGGGCCGTCGGCGCCTGGCGAAAACACCAGCGCGAACGCGCGGCGAGCGCAGCCGAATGGCGCGACGATTCGCTCGAGGAGTGGCGCCGGGAACGCGACGCCCGCGCGGCGGCCGAACGCGAACGGCGCTTCCGCGAAGCACAGGCGGCCCTCCATACCGGGCGCGAAAGCCAGGAAGAGCGCGAAACGTCGCACCAGCAGCGGATCGGCGGCTAGGCAGCCCACCGCGCGTTCGAGGGCACCGGCCAGGCCGGGCGACTACTCCTGTTCGTTCGACTGGCTGTTGCCCTGGTTCCTTCGCCGTCCGCCACGCCTGCCGCGCCGCCGCTTCGAATTCCCTTCGTTCGCCGGCTGTTCCGCGGCGGCCTTTGCGGGAGGCGCAGGTGGTTCGGGCGCCGGTGGTAGCGGTGCAGATTCCGGGCGCTTGAAGACGCGGCCCTTCGGCAGGTCGACCGGCGGAGTTGCTCGGCCCGCTCGCTCCCGCCGTCCGCGCGGCTGACCTTCGGGCTTCACGGCCTGCTGCTCCTTCGCCTGTGACCCACGTCCACGGCGGCGTCCCGTAGGCCGCTCGGGTTCGGGCGTGGCTGCCGCCGGCTCCGGCTTCTTTCGGATCTCCTTGCGCGGCCCACCGCCCGGAAGGCGGCCGCGGCCCTCGCCGACCGGTACGTCGTCCGGCAGCCAATCGCCGGGGACGGAGACGGCTTCGGGCTCCGGTTCTTCTTCGACCTGCTCTTCCGCCGGCGGCTCCATGAGCCCCTGCGCGATCGCCTCCTCGAGGGTGAGGCTGGGCGGTGGTGGAGCGCTCTTCGAACTCGGGTCCCAGCGAACGACGGTCCCCAGGTCGCGGTCCTGCACTTCGACCCGCTGGCCATCAACGAGCAGAGTGACCTGCCGCCGCAGGATGTTGACGCTGATGACCTTCCCCTCGCCGGTCGGCGTGCTGCAGCGCTGTCCGACCTTCGGGAGGGTTTTGCGCATCTCCTTATAGCTTTCCTCTTCGTACGAAAGGCAGCACAGGAGGCGCCCACAGAGCCCGCTAATCTTCTGCGGGTTCAGCGGCAACTCCTGCTCTTTCGCCATCCGAATCGAGATCGAAGGGAAGGTGGAAAGCCAGCTCGCACAGCACAGTTCGCGGCCACAGATGCCATAGCCGCCCGCGAGCTTCGCCCGGTCGCGCGCGCCAAGCTGGCGCATGTCGACCTTTACATC
This sequence comes from uncultured Anaerolineaceae bacterium, assembly GCA_964632355.1. Taxonomy (GTDB): domain Bacteria; phylum Chloroflexota; class Dehalococcoidia; order Tepidiformales; family Tepidiformaceae; genus JALOAP01. Next base: position 8,499 of record CAZWBW010000096.1, read on the forward strand.
GAACTGTTCCGATGCACGGCGCAGGAACTCCCGGTAGTCGAGCCGCTCTTCGCTCGTGAACGAAAAGGTGAGGCGTTGGCCATCGAGCGTAAAATCGGCGGCATCGATGCGCGCCGGGAAGTCGATCTCGTCAGCGAGCCGGCGCGCCTCCGGGAGGATCTCCTGCGCCCGTTGACGGAGGCGGTCCATTCTCCGGATGTCGTCGTCGGTGGCCAGCCGGAGGATCGGCTTCAGCTCCTCGCGGTTCAGTTCGTTGACGACCACCTGTCCGGGGGCGATGACCACGCGGCCGACTTCGGGACCGCGGGTACTTTCGACCACAACGTATTCACCGACTTCGAGCCGCATGCCGCCCGAGTCGAAGTAGTAGATTTTCCCGGCGTTGCGGAACCGAATGCCCACAACGCTGGATTCGCGTTCACGCATGAGCTGCGGGTACTTCCTCTGATTGTGCTTCCAGTGTAAGGCGCGGGAAGGCCAGGAGCATGAGTTCGAACGCAACGCGTGGTACCACCTGCGTCAGCAGGTCTTCGCGGCACTGCGTCACGGCCCGGAGCGCGGCGAGCGCCTCGGCGGCCGCCGGGCCCCGCTCGGGCGCCGCTTCGCGAAGCCGGTCCTGCCAGAACGCTTCCCACGCGTCGAGCTCCATGGTGGCCGCCGCACGGTCCTTCCGAAAGCGTTCGGCAAGGTCTTCGGCGTAGCGAAACCGCTCGGCGATGCTGGCCGCCGCGATCTTCGCGCACCGCTCGAGCAGCCGTCCGCGCGCGCCCATCAGGTCCGGGTCGGCGGCGAACTCGATGGCGCGCCCGGGGCGACCGCGGCTTGCCTGCGCGGCTTCCGCGGCGAGCTCGGGGTCGATGCCGCGCGCCTTCAGCCCCTCCTCGATCGTTTCGCGCGCCACGGGCGGCACGTCGATGCGCCGGCATCGCGACACGATGGTTTCGAGCAGCGCTTCGGGCGCGGGCGTCACGAGCGCGATGATCGTGTGCCCGGGCGGCTCTTCGAGCGTCTTCAGGAGCGTGTTGCTGGCATCGCGGGCGAGCCGTTCCGCCGGTTCGATGATGATGATCCGGAAGCGGCCTTCGAACGGATAGCGCGCCGCCAGGTCGGCCAGCCCCCGGACCTGGCAGATGCGGATGTCGCGCGAATTCTCGTGCGAGGGGTGCGAGCTGTCGCCGGGGCGCGGCTTACAGAGCGTGTTGCCGGGCCCGAGTTCGACCACGTCGGGGTGCCCGTCGCTTTCGATGAGCCGGCAGGAGCGGCACTCGCCGCACGGCAGCTCGCCCGGGCCGGCAGCGGGTTCGTCGCCGAAGAGGCTCGGTCCGCTCGGCGCCGAACCGCCGCGCCGTTCGCAGTTCAGCACCTGCGCGTAGAACCGCGCGAGCAGCCGCCGGCCAGTCCCTTCCGGTCCGGCGAACAGGAGCGCGTGTGGCGGATCGTCGCCGCTTCCCAGCGCCCGCAGCTCACGCAAAATGGCGTCGTGTCCGATGAGCACAGGGTCAGTCTATGCCGGGAGCGGGTTCGGGGCATCGAAAGGAGCGAAAGGCCCCTGCGATGCCGGTGCGATGCACCCCGGTCGCATCCTGGTGGCCGGCATGGGATACTGGGTATGGACAGGTGGCCCCGCCGTTTTGGCCGGAAGCGCGCCGCAGTGTACGATGAGAGGCCGAACGGGGTGTAGCTCAGCCTGGCAGAGCGCTACGTTCGGGACGTAGAGGCCACAGGTTCAAATCCTGTCACCCCGACCACCACTTTCCCCCTTACCGTCGAGTGCAGACCCGCGAACGCCCGCCGCTTACGGCGTGGTGCCAGGTCGACGCATACGCTGCGGGGCTCTTGAACCCGGCACTCCCTCGCCCCATCCTTAGGAGTACGCCTCGCCGGAGCGGAATGGCCTGCTCCGAGCACCGGCCTGCCTGCCATTGCTGATCGTGATGGCACGAAACACGGTTTCAGTGTGGTCCCCACACGCGTGGGGG
>CAZWBW010000097.1:0-10388 GCA_964632355.1 uncultured Anaerolineaceae bacterium
CACGCGTGTGGGGACCACGTCAGGTTGGGCCACCGGGCGCCGACGTCGACCGGTTCACCCCCACGCGTGTGGGGACCACACTGAAACCGTCCTGCACAACAACACGGATTGCAATGTCACTCCCGGCTCCGCTCCGGTATCCGCACAAGCATCAACCCCTCGAAGTCCTCGGGGTATCGACTGGGCTCGCCCCAGAGGCGGAACGCGTACCCTTGTTCGTTGTTCGTGGTGTACAGCATAAACGCCGAACCGCCGGCTGACCCCTGGCACGCCATCTCCCAAAGCTTATCTCGGACCATCGCCGACACGTTCCCGACGAACACATTCGCACGGGGCTCGATCATCCAACGGGAGAGTTCGCCGCGCAGCCCGCGGGGTACGCGTTCGAGCAGGAGCAACATCATCGTTCGGGTACACCCTCCAAGTTCGCCGCGTAGTTCGTGCCGGCTGCCACTTCGCCGTCGCCGTCCCACAGCCAACCGGGGCTGGGAAGAGCGCCGTCTCCGTCGTACGCGATTGCTTCGGCTCCGGGGCCGCCAAGGACGCGATCGATGTCCGGGACTATTCGCTCGAGCAGACGGCCGCGATAGAAGGCGTCACGGCATGCCTGGCGGACGCGACTCTCGAGGTTCGCTGTGCCTTCTGCGACGGTGCGGAACGCGATCGGAATCGTCAGTTCGGCTTTGTAGAGGTCGGCGATGTCGTAGACGAAGGACAACATTTTCCCGGAGTGGATAAATCCGAGGCCCGGAGAGTAGCCGGTCGCGACAATGGCCGCGTGGCAGATTCCATACAGGGCGCTGGCGGCGACCGAGAGCGCACGGTTTACGGGATCTGCACGCCGCCAATCGCCTCGGTCGTAGAAGCGTCCCTGCCACGGGACTCCGGTTTCGGCGCTGGCCCGAGCGTAGGCCTGGCGAACGCGAAGCCCCTCTCTGCCTCGCAGTTGCTGAAGTGACAGCCCCTCGGGCAGGGGCTCGGGAAAACGCAACCTGTACATCCGATCGATGACCGCCATGCGCTCGGCAGGATCGCTTGCCAGTGCGGCCTGGCGGATGAGGTTCCGCGCTGAACGGGTCTCGCCGGTCGAGTGGGCGTAGAGCCGGACGGCTCCTTCGCCCACCCAACACACCATGCAGCCGTTCTCGGCCAGGGCCCGCATTGCAGCGTGGGTGACAGCAGTGCCGGGGCCGAGCAGCAGCAGGTTCAACGACGCGCACGGCACGGCGACCACGCCGCGCTGGTCGAACAGCGCGATAGCCTTACCGTCCTGTTCGATGCGACACCGCTCGACGTAGAGGTAGGTGAGGCTATCGCGCACTTTCGGCAGCGCATGAAGGTCTTTCACATTGGTGATATCGGCACGAGAGAGAGGAGGCCGCAGCCGAAGGCCTTCCCGGGCCCGATGCCGTTGCGAAACGCCGCCCGAAACCGTTCTGCATCGGTGACTTCGAGTTCGCCTTCGAACAGGGCAGTGCCGATGGTCAGCCGGTGGTCGACCTCATAGCTCCCATCCGCACGCTCTCGGAGCTTTCGGCCCGTGATGGCACCGCCGGGATCGGCACGGGTCGCGAACGGCTGGGCGCGGGGCCCGAACCGGGTTTCGATGCCCGGGGCGAGCCGCACTCGCAGGAGCTCGAACCCGTCGTGCTCTCGGCCGCGGCGGGCCAGCCAGGCGAGCCGTTCCTCTTCGCGGCGAAGGTCCACGCGCTTCCCGATCCGCTTGCCGTCGGCACGGGTGGTCACCCATCGCGGATCTTCAGGGCGGCCACGGCGGCGGACGCCCGTGCGCTGTTCGGGCGGAATCTCGTCCGGCGGCAGCCAGCGGCCATCAACGGTGAGCTCCCGGTCGTCCGGCCCGGTCGTCGCCCGCTGGTGTACGCGACGCGAGGGGTTCGCTCGCAGCCGGAACCGGAACCGCGCACCGGGCTCGATGCGGTTCTCGATCGGAGTGAGGTCGAGTGCGCGTTCGATGGGGCGAACGATCGCACGGCTTTCGACGCCGGACCAGTCCGGTATTTCGTTCGATTGCACAAGCACACGAACGAAGGGACCCCGGTCGAACGGCTCGACGCGGAAGAGCACGCCAAGCGCCTTTCGCGCCTGGTCGTCGGCCACGTCGCGAAAGCCCGACATCACCAGTCGATGCAGCCGATGGCAGTCCTCGAGCCAGCACCAGGTGTCGCGGGTATCAGGACGAAGCAGCAGCCTGCTGAGGTACATCGCGTGGCTCCTTTTCGATGAAGGCCTGGACGATGGCGCGCGGGCCGAACGAGCGGGTCGCGAACGCGGCGCCGAGCGGCTGGTCCATGCGCACTTCGTGGCCGTCGGTGTCGAAATCTGCCTCGAGGACGAGTCGAAGCAGGTTGTTGCGATAGCGGGCCGGCGGAAGCGCTGGCGGTTCGAGCGGCCACGGTTCGACTTCGAGCGCCTCGCGCAGCGGGAGTGGTCTCAGTCCGCCGCGCGGCAAGTAGACGGGCACGGCGGGAACGAAGCTCTTGCGGCCGAGGAAGAGCTGCCAGCGGGGTTCGCGTAGCGCTTGCTCGATGGTACGCAGGAGGGGTTCGTCGCCTTCGAGACCAACGAGGAAGTCGGCATCCGCCAGGTAGTACCGGTTCGACAGGACGGCGTCGCGCGAGAGCTTGCCGCTCGCCCGGATGATGCCGTCGACGCCGCCTGCGGTGTGGTAGTCGCGCTCGATGGTGCCTTCGCGGTCGACGCGAACTCCCATTCGCAGGGCGGCGAGATCGGAGACGTCGTCGCTACGAGGCCGGCCGAGGGCTGCGCAGACGAGGCCGAGGACGCCGCTCTTCGATGGTTCGAGCTCGGTGTCGCGCTCGGTGAAGCGGCTGCGCGTGCCCCAGGATTGCATCGGCCCCGCGAGGCGGAGCAAGAGGGTCGGCATGGCTACTGCACCAGCGCCGGGCGAACGGCGGAGAGGACCTTGTCGACGAGGTCGCCAAAGGTGTCAACACGAGCGGACTCGAGCGGGCCGAGCTTTGGCTCTCCGAGCGCGCAGGCAGCGAGCGTGAGGCCTTCCGGTTCGCCGTACAGCTTCACGAGGTCGCCCCAGTGCTGCGCGAGCGCTTCGATCGAGGCATCGACGAGGCCGCGGTCCTGCTGGCCGCTGACCGGTGCGACGAATGCATTCGCGAGCGACCAGGCGCCCCGGTCGCGCACGACAGCGAGGAAGAACGACGGCGCGTTGCGGGCGGCGAAGGAGTTCTGCTTGCCGGTGGGGATGGCGTCGCGGCTGGCGATAAGGAAGGCGCGAACGGCCGCCTCGGCGAGCTCACTGTCAACGTGATCACTGTCGCCCTTGAGGTTCTTCTTGAGTTGCTCGAGGTCGATGTTCGCGTAGCGGTAGTAGCAGGCGGAATTGAATTCGACGGTGCCGATCATGTCGGCGCCCGAAGTGTCCTCGGGCTTCAGGTCATCGACCGCTGTGTAGTAATCGAACTCGGCGCTCACGCGGTGGGTCGAGATGGCGTGTGCCACCTGGCAAGCGGCATCAACATTCTTGTTGTGGAGGGGACGGGCGAGCATGCGGCCGAAGAGGGCGAGGTCGACCGCGCGGCCGCCGTCGAGCGACTTCGAGAGCTCGTCCGCGAGTTTCTTGGTTTCCGGGTCCTTGGCGTCCTTCTTCGAGGTCTTGTCGCCAGAAGCCAGAGCGTCCCAACGCTCCTCGCAGAACGCGGCGATAGCGTCGATCTCCTTCGGCGAGATGTAAAGCAGGTATTGGGTCTTCTCGTCGCGAGCGAGCTTGAATCCAAGCAGATTGAGCCCGGCTTCGACGACCTTCTTCGCTTCGTCGAAATCGCGGCCGGCTTCCTTGAAACGCGTCGCGAGTTTCTCAACGAGGCGCTTGGTTCGAACGGCCCGGTTCTCCTCGGGCAGGAGCTCCCGGTCTTTGAACTCGGTGCGGATGGCGCGCTTGATGGCCTGGCTGGAGATGCGGGCGCGGCGGTAACCGCCGAATTCGCAACTCTTCGGGCTGCCGGTGTCGTCGCGGTTCAGGTTCGATGGGGCGAAGTTCTGGATGATGTGGAGTTCGATAAGCACGGGTTTCCCTCCCTGTAATTTCGTTAGCGTGGTCAGTTGTTGCTGTCGCCTGGAGTTGTCTCGCCGGACTGTTCCGCCCTGGGCGGCTGGCGCCAGAAGCCGGCAGCCCAGGCGCGCTGGACGATGCGGTCGCGATGGTCCCAGTCGAGCAGGTCGTCGAAGAGCTGGGTGTAGTCGATCGGATGCTCGCTCGATAGCAACGTGACGAGCTGCCGGAGGTGGGTAGGCAGCGCCTCGCGATGCGCATCGAGCGCAGCGATAAGCCGGCGGGCGACCCCGGGGTTCTCATCGCCACCTTCGCGCCAGCGAATTGCCCGGAGGCTTGCGCCGAGCCCCCGCTGGTCACGGCGCCCCTGTATGGGCTGGTGATTGCGGTGGAGAGCGAAGAGCGACGCGACGATGTAGAAGACTTCGTGCTCCCACGGGGTCGGCTCGCGTTCGCCCTCGGGGATGTGCGGTTCGATGATGCGGGCGGCGGCGACGGACTCGCCGGGCCGGGCGCCGACGGCGCGCCGCAGTGCCGCAAGGGCGCCGGGATCGCCTTTCTGTTCGGGCGTCGGGACGGCGTTCTGCAGTCTCCTTAGGAGCGCGCCAAAGGCTTTCCTTAAGTCATCGCGACGGGTCTCTGGACCCGCAGGTGCGGATGTGGCAGTTGTCACGCGGGTACCTCCTCGTGGACTTCAGTGGTGCGACCGGCGAACTGGTTGGCGACGCCGGTGACACGGCCGTAGAACGCAGGGCCAGCAGCAGCGGCCGCCCGGTAACCACGACCGGTGGTCGCAAGCGTGTCCACTGCCCGGTCGAACGCATCGCGGGCGGCGGACTGGACGGCGTCGGCCCATGCTTCGCGAGCGGGCTTGCCCGCCTGTTCGCGGAACACCCCGGGCAGGTCGCGCATGAAGCGGCGGAACGGGACATCGAGCCGGGCCCAGTAGGCCGGCTCGGCCCCGAGAGACTCGGCAAGGGCGCTCACCCGGGAGCGATCTGCACTCCCATCAGGTGCGAGAGCAGCTTCGGCGAGATTGAAGACCCCGCTTCTAAGGTGCCGGCCCACCTCCTCTGCAACTTCGACTGCGCGCTTAAGCGTGACCACGAGGTCCTGGTCCTGCAGGTACGCGAGCGAGAGCGGCAGCTCTTCGCGCCGCCAGAGGAACACCTTCGCGCGGTCGGTGGCGAGGCCGAAGGCGGCGAGTTCGACGACACGCTCGTCTTCCAAATGGCCGTAGTCCCTCCGGGCGCCAAGGCCTCTCAACACCAACGGGCTTCCCTCTTCCTCATCCCGCGAGAGCAGCGCGAAGCTGTCGCGCCAGAGCGCGCGCCCGGGCGAGAAGCCCACCGGGAGCCACGGATCGGTGCCCTTTGGAGCGTCCTTACGCTGGCGGTAGGCAACCATCGTCTCCCGCCGGTGGATGCCCAGCCCGGCAGGGAACTGGAAGCCGCCCATGATGACCGCTCGTGCAACCCGCGGGGGATCGCCTTCCGGGAACAGCAGAATTCGCCTGCTCTGCCAGGTCAGCAGGTCGAGGTACCCGCACGGCTCACGGTCGGCGAACCTGACCGGTTCGTCGCACTCCCACGCCGGGCGGTCCTCCTCGGGGTCGAACTCGAACGGCAGGCTGTTCCGGCCGTCGTACCAGACCAGGTTGAGCGCGAGCGTCTCGAACAGCGACCGGCCCCGCACCAGCACGACAGCCGCCTTCACAAGGTGGGACGAGTTCGCCGAGGCCGATTCGCCGGGCAGGCGCGAAACCAGGCCACCCACAGCGAACGCCTGGTGCGCAACCAGCCGCCGAGCAGCCTCGGCCGGTTCCAATGCCACCGGGGCGTCGTCTTTCGAGTGGTCGAACAGGAGCGGGTTGTTCCCGGCGGCGAATTCGTGGCCGAGCTTGGCGATGGTCGTCGCGGAGGTCCCCGGGAGGCCCGGCGTCTGGTAGAACGGGTGCTCCGCATCGAACAGGTCGAAGCGCGACTCGCACTGCCGGAAGTACGCCTCCAGGCGATCCGGGCCGAACCTGCCGCTCTGCCAGAGCTCGGCCCACTCGTCATCGTTAGCCGGGCCGAACACGCGATGGAGCACCGCAATGAGCAGCCGATGCAGCGCGACGGTTACAAGCGGCGAAGGGTCGGCAAGTTCGCGGATACGGTGGGCGTCGCGCAAGGCCTCGAGAAGGGAGACCTCGCGCGATAGGGGCTCGCCAGTGTAGAGCACAGGGAGCCACGGTTCATGGACGAGATTGAATGACGGGTTCATTTACCTCCCCCTTTCCCGCATGGTCGGGGCGCAGGAGCGAATCCAGGCTCCTGCCGTGCGGGCATCGCAAGCGGACCGGGCAGTATGGTCAGGCAGGCCGGTCCCGGCTGTGGATCGACGAAGGGGGAGAGCGAGGCGGAATTGTCCTCGAGCCAGATGCGAGCTGGACAATCGAGCACAATCCGCACCGGGTGTGGCTCCATGCTGAGTTCTCCAGATTTTTCTGGACTCGCTGGAGCCCCTCGATGACATGGGGTATCATCGAACTGTGAATGGGCTGGGACTCCAGTCCGTCCGGGAGCGACCGCACTAGCCCTGCGGTCGCTTTCTTTATCTTCAACATAGGAATGACCCATGTCAAGAGACAGTGCTAAGATATCTCTCGCTAGCTGTCTCCACCTTCGTGGAGGTGAACCGATATCGCTCGCTAGAGCAAGGTTGGAAATTGCGTGGTCCCCACAAACGTGGGGGTAAGGATCTCACTGCGATTGCTCGCGCCGGTCGATGCTGAGGCCGAGTTCCGGGTCGTACGCGAGTTGCCAACTGCCAACGGGAGCAGTGCCATCGGGGCCGAGAGCGACGAGCCGATGACGCCGCAGCGCGGGGACGTTCGCGAATTCAGGCGGAGGTGGTGCCGCCGACAGTTCCCGCACAACTCCCGGGTGGTTCGTCGACACGGAGTGCATAAGCAACTCCTTGATCCGGTCGACGGTAAGCCCAGCATCGACCGGCAGTAGCGGTGATCCCTCGGGAATGATGACGAGGGAGATGCTGGGCTCGGCGAGGCGCGTCAACGCCTGGAGGGCCGGGTGGAGGTCAGGCTGGTCCTCGGCGCCCGGGTGTCTGAGCACCTGGCTAAGCGGGAGGCTCGCGAGTGGCGTCGCCAGCCGCCTGTCCTGCGCTTCCCGGCGTTCGGCCTCCTGCTTTTCTTCGAGGTCCGTTCGCGTGTCGATCCAATGAGTCCAGAGCGGCTCCTTCACCGACGATGGCGGCTCCGGGTCGTCGGTATAGACTGCATCGACGAGGTCCTGGATTTCGCCCGGGAAGTTGATGACCGTCCTGTCGCGAAGGTGGACCCACGTCCGGAGCAAGATGTGTTCGTGGTAGACGGCTTTCGTGCCGGGATCGAAGACGGGAACATCGTTCTCGTCCGTCGCGGGTTCGCGGATCCAGAGCACACGCCGTAGCCGCTGCGGGCGGGCCCGCTCGTGCCTCCAGAGTCGGCCGGAGCGCTGCAGGAGCAGGTCGACCGGTGCGAAGTCCGTCACCATGACGTCGAAATCGAGGTCGAGGCTCTGTTCGACGACCTGTGTCGCGACGAGGATGCGCCCGCGGCGATCGTCCGGTGTCGATTCCTTCCCATAGCGGCGGAGGCAGCGCGACTCGATCTCGTGGCGGTCCTTGGCCAGGAAGCGCGCATGGAAGAGTTCGACGCGCTCGCCGAACCGCTCGCGCAGCACCCGGTACGTCTCCTGTGCGCGTCCGACGGTGTTGCAGATCACGGCGGCGCAACCGCCGTCCGCGAGTTGGTTGTGCAGAAGGTCGGCGACAGCTTGGGTGTCGTCGGCAAGCCGCCCGAGTTCGAGCACCGGCTGCGGTTCGGTTTCGAACGTTCGCGCGCGGACCTGACCGTGAGCGAGCCAACTCACCCGGGGGTATGGGACATCGGCGGTCGAATCGTCAGCCAGGCCGGGCTCGCCGAGGCCACGCTGGTAGGCCTCCATCAGGTGCCTGCGGCGGGCAGTGGGAAGCGTGGCCGACAGGAGCACGACGGGGGAGCCCAGCGCCGCGAGCCATTCGAGCAGTCGTTCGAGGAGTCCCGTCATGTAGGTGTCGTACGCGTGGACTTCGTCGACGATGACCGGCTTCCCGGCGAGGCCGAAGAGGCGGACGAAGACGTGCTTCACCTGGAGCACTGCGAGGAGCGCCTGGTCGACGGTGCCAACGCCCCAGAACCCGAGGAGCGAACGCTTGCGCGGGAGGAACCATTCGGCAGCCGCGACCGCCCCGCGCTCAGGATCATCGGGGTCTTCCACGCGACCGGGTTCGATGCCGTGGTCATCGAATACGAGCCCACCGTGAACGAGCTGGAGGTTGATTTTCGAGCCAGGGAAAACACGCGCGAGGAATTCCGTTGTGCGGCGATGGAGTTGGTTCGCCGTCGCCTGCGTGGGCAGCGCGATATAGGCGCCCCGCCAGCCGCGGGCAGCCCAGGCGTCGGCGAGCAACAGCGCGGCCTCGGTCTTTCCTTCACCCATCGGCGCTTCGACGATGACCAGGGAGGGCGTGTCGGGCACCACATGCTGTTCGACGACCTCCTGGAGCCCGCGGGGCTTCCAGGGAAACAGATCGCGGAACGAGCGCACTTCCGCGGGCCTCGGTTCGTGGAGCCAGCCGAGCGTTTCGAGCGCCTTTTTTGCGATGCAGCGTGCCTCCTCCTGGTAGGCCGCGAGGTCGGCAGCGCCTTCGGGCTTGTATCTGAAGAAGCCAGGGGTGTCTATGGAGCCGATCCAGTCGGCGACTGACACGAACCCGGCCAGGACCATGGCCATCGCGTTCGAGAGGGAAGTAGCCCGGATGGCGCCCGGGCGAGCCCCGGTCAGGTGCGCGAGCGCGCGCACATGTTCGAGCCGCAAGGACTCCCATACCTGCCTCGCCTCGGCGCCGGCCTCGCCAATGCGGAGTCCGTTGGCGTCTGAGAACCTGGCCGGGAAGAAGCCATGGTGCCCGGCAAGAATCTCCGCCAGGGCCACCGCCGTCCTGGAAGGCATCTCGAACTCTGAGCGGAACAGGCGGCGAAGGACTTCGCCGGTCACCGCTCCGTGACCGGGGTCATCGTGGACCGGGCCGTCGAGCGCCAGGCCCTCAAGGCGCGTCGATGCGAACTTGTCCTTTGCCTGGAAGGCAGGGCAGGCCTTCCCGAGGTCGTGGAGGCCTGCAAGGAAGGCGATCCACGAACGGGCCTGGTCGGCATCGGCGATGGCCAGGGCAGACTGGAGGCGTTCCCTGGTCACGCGAGGGAGTACGTGGTCCCAGAGCACTTCAGCGACCGCCGCAACGTCGACCATGTGACAGATAAGCGGATGAAAGCAGTCGGGAGGACGGTCCGGGTTTCTGCCGAACTTGGCCGCGAGACGAGATGCGTGATTCGAGAGCATGAGGTACCCCGCTGTATCGGGCATCGGCCCATCGCGGCGAGACATACCAGATACACGCGTCAAGGGCTGACGCGAACACAGGAAACTCAGGAATGGGCGACTTCAGCATCGGCGCCTGCGGGCCGACGAGACGGGCGTTGGAGTTCGAGCGACAACGACCGAGAACGCCTGAAAACGTGAGCGACGTTCGAGGATGAGTGACCAGGGGTGCTCGAAACCGGTGCCGAAGTGCCTCCGCCCGACACGCCTGGATGTTGGGCCGCGGCGCGGGAACAGCATGAGCAGCTGACTTTTGAGCGCTGAGCACCCACGAAAAGGGCCGTTCGGCAAACCGAAAGCCCAAGAGAGCCCCGCTGGCCGACGTTATCCGCGGGAGTGTTGGCGGACGGCGTGGGCGGTGCGGGCGGTGACGGCGGCGACGAGGGCAAGGGCGGCCATCAGAACGATGCCGGCGACGGCCATGACTGCTCGACCGGCGTCGGAGGGGGCGTCGGTGAGGAGGGCGGGCAACACGCGCAGGGGCCACGCGACGATGGCGAGTTCGAAGGCTGCGGTGAGGGCCGGCTCCCATGGAATCGCGCCGGTGCCGAAGCGGGCGAGCACAATGTGGGCCATCGCGACCATGAGCGGGACCATGAACCCAAGCAAGAAGACGTGTCGGATGGCGCCTTCCTGGTAGAGGGAGAGATCAGAGCCGGCCAGGGCGTGGCCGCCGAGCAGCACGGCGTAGACCACGGCGCCCAGCCACGCGGTCGGGACGAGCAGTTCGTAGATCGGCTGTGAACGGGTCCAGCGGAGGCGCGTCAGCACGGGAAGCCACGCGGTCGCGAGAAGGATGCTGGCGCCGTAGACGACGTCCGCGACGCGCACCAGGCCGTCGATTTCCGCGAGTTGGCCGATGCACCACACGGCAAGGC
>CAZWBW010000098.1:0-10298 GCA_964632355.1 uncultured Anaerolineaceae bacterium
GAGAAGATGCGTTCGCTGGGCGCGAAGGCTTTCTCGCCGGCGAGCGCGATGTGCATGACCCCCTGGCCGACCTTGAGGGCCGTCTCGACGGAGTCCGCGATGCGGCTCGCGGCCGAGGGGTCGCTGCCGGGTTCGGGCACGATGAGGCGGTCGACAACAATATCGATGTCGTGCCGCTTGTTCTTGTCGAGCCTTATGTCTTCATCGAGGTCGCGGATCTCGCCGTCGATTCGAGCGCGAACGAAGCCAGCGCGCCGGGCCTCTTCGAGGATGCCGGTGTGCTCGCCTTTCTTCGCGCGAGTAACCGGCGCCAGGATCATCAGGCGCGTGCCGGGCGGGTTGGCGAGCGTCGCATCGACGATTTGCTGGACGGTCTGCTTGTCGATGGGGCGCCCGCATTTCGGGCAATGCGGGCGCCCGGCACGCGCCCAAAGAAGGCGCATGTAGTCGTAGATCTCGGTGACCGTGCCGACGGTCGACCGCGGGTTATTCGACGTGGATTTCTGGTCGATGGAGATGGCCGGGGAGAGCCCGTCGATGTGGTCGACGTCCGGTTTCTCCATGAGGCCGAGGAACTGCCGAGCGTATGCCGAGAGCGATTCCACATAGCGCCGCTGGCCCTCCGCGTAGATGGTGTCGAAGGCGAGGGAGCTCTTGCCCGAACCGGAGAGGCCGGTGATGACAACGAGACGGTCGCGGGGGATGCGAACGTCGATGTCTTTGAGGTTATGCTCTCGGGCGCCGCGAACGAGGATGTGGTCGAGGGGCACGAAGTTACCCGGCAGGAATTGAAGGAGTGATTCCTTCGAGTGTAACGGGCTGATCTACAGCCGTCTGTCAGGCTAGCACTTCTAGAACGCCTGTTCTAGGCAGTCGGCGAAGCCCTGGTCAATTGCGGCGCCGGTGGGGCGGGGCCCAACGCGAGATGTCGTCTTCGGGTTCGGGCTCGGGTTCCCCCGGCGGTGGCTGGTCGGGCGGGGGTTCGGCCGCGGGTTCGGATTCGACGGTTTCTGAGCCGTTGGCCGGGCGCGCGAACTGGGAGAGGTCGGCGCCGACGAGCGAGGAGAGCCGGACTTCGGCGCCGGCCTCGAAGGGGCTGCGGGCTTTCGCCTGCACGTGCTTCCAAACCTCGCCGCGGTGGCCGGTGACAAGCCGGCCATCCGCCAGTTCTTCGACCCGGTCGGCCATCTCCATGACGAGGCGGTCGTGGGTGCAGGTGATGACGGTGATGCCTTCGCTGCGGGCGAGATCGCGCAGGAGGCCGAAGACGATGGACGCGGTGGCGGAGTCGAGTTCGCCGGTTGGTTCGTCGGCGAGAAGGAGGACGGGGTCGATGGCAATTGCACGGGCGATGGCGACGCGCTGTTGTTCGCCGCCGGAGAGCTCGTAGGGGCGGTGGTGGGCGCGCCGCGCGAGGCCAACAAGTTCCAGGGCCCGCCGGGCGCGTTCGGCGCGCTCGCGGTTGCTGTAGCCGGCAATGCGCAGCGGGAGCTCGACGTTTTCGTGCGCCGAAAGCAGGGGCAGGAGTCCGAACGACTGGAACACGAAGCCGAGCTTGTGCCGCCGGAGGTGGGTGAGCTCTTTCTCGGACATGGTGTCGACGCGCTGGCCGTCGATTTCGATTTCGCCGCCGGTCGGGCGGTCGAGGCCGCCGATGAGGTTCAGGAGCGTCGTCTTGCCGGAGCCGGAGCGGCCGATGAGCGCGAGGAATTCGCCGGGAGCGACGGACATGGAGACGTCGCGGACGGCCCAGACGTCTTCCCCGGAAAGGTGAAACATGCGCGAGACGTTGCGGACTTCGACGGACGCGCCACCCATCAGCGGTCCTCCTGGCGTGCGGCTTCGGGCAGCACTTCGAGGCGCCCTTCGCCCATCAGCACGCGGGCGCGATCGCGGATGCTGAGGCGCTCGAGCATCTCCCGGGGAATCTGCAGGCGGCCGGCAGCATCGACGAGCACGTACTCGTCGTGGACGACCTCGGCCTGGTTCCCCTGGCGGCGCACACGGCGAAAGATTTCGGAGCTCGTTCGGCCATCGCGGATGGCAACAACGCGGTCGACGCGGGCGGCGATGTCGGGGTCGTGGGTAACGATGATGATGGTCGTGCCGAGGTTTCGGTTGAGCTCGCCGAAGAGTTCGAAGATCTCGCTGGCAGCGACGGAGTCGAGTTCGCCGGTAGGTTCGTCGGCGAGCAGGAGCGGCGGGTTGTTCGCGAGCGCGACGGCGATGGAGACGCGCTGCTGTTCGCCACCGGAGAGCTGGGGCGGCCGGTGGTGAAGACGGTGCTGCAGGTGGACGGCTTCGAGCAGCGCAATGGCGCGTTCGCGGGCCTCGCGTTTGTTCACGCCGGCGAGGATCATCGGGACCTCGACGTTCTGGACGGCATCGAGGTAGGGCACGAGGTTCCGGGCGGTCTGTTGCCAGACGAAGCCAACCTTGCTGCGGCGGTACTCGACCATGTCCTGGCGGGACATCGTGAGGAGGTCCTGGCCACCGACGTAGGCGCGCCCGGCGCTGGGGACATCGAGGCCGGCGAGGATGTTGAGCAGCGTGGTCTTGCCGGACCCGGAGGCGCCGACGATCGCCATGAACTCGCCGCGGCGGACCTTGAGGTCGAGGCCGCGAAGGGCGACGACTTCGAGGTCGGCGAGTTTGTGGATTTTGAACAGGTCCTCGCAGCGGATGTAGACGTCGGATTCGTGTTCGAAGCGTTCGATCGCAGTCATAGTTCGCCCATCCGGAGTGCCCGGCCCACAGCCACACGGGAGTAGAGCGTAATCAGCGCGAGGACGGTCGTGGCGATCACGATGCCGAGCAGGGTATACACCGTAAGAGCCGCCTGCCAGCTAACGCTCGAAATGAGCGGCGGAAGGGGGTCTTCGCCGCGTTCGGTGAGGCCCATGTAGCTAATC
Organism: uncultured Anaerolineaceae bacterium; assembly: GCA_964632355.1. Lineage (GTDB taxonomy): Bacteria > Chloroflexota > Dehalococcoidia > Tepidiformales > Tepidiformaceae > JALOAP01. The sequence goes on from CAZWBW010000098.1 coordinate 2,913, forward strand.
ATGAGGCGGCTGAGGGGGAACCCGAGGAGCGTCCCGGCGGCGATGCCGGAACCGACGACGAAGAGCTGTTCGAACGAGACGACGCCGAGGAGCTGGCGGCCGGAGAGGCCCATGGTCCGCAGGATGGCGAATTCGACCGAGCGGGCGCGGGCGCTGATGCCGGAGTAGATCACGAAGCCGAGACCGCTGAGCAGCAGGACCGTCGCGAACGAGAGGAAGAGGATGCCCTCCCAGCTGGCAGCCACGAGCGGGTCGCTCCGCTGTTCGGCGAGGATGGCCTCGCGCTCGAAGATGGCCTCGGTGCGAAGGCCTGCCTCATCGAGGGATTCGCGGGTGAACCCGCCACGCCCGGGTCCAAGCCAGGCTTCGTTCGGATAGGCGGGGGTGCCGATCGCCGGGAGCCGTGCCGCACGCGAGCGAACCGCTTCGAGCTCCGCGACGAAGAAATGGTCCCCTTCGTCGGGGTCGAAGGTGGGGAAGAGTTCGAAGCTGCCGGCGATGCGGACGTCGACGTACTGGCGATTCACGAACAGCACGAATTCGTCGCCTACGTCCCGGTTGTGGGCGTCGAGGAATTGCTTGTTCACGAGCACGGGAAGCGGGGCGCTATCTCCAGAGGCGCGGAGGCCGACGATGGGAGAAGACCCGGGACCCCGGATGAACGAGAGCCGGATGGCGTGGCCGGCGGGGTGACCTTCCGGGACATGGTTGAAGGCGCCGGGGTTGCCCTGCAGGGTCGCGCCACGAAGGAGTTCGTAGCGGGCTGGGTCGTCGAATGTCTCGACGAGTTGGAGGTCAGAGAGCTCGGCGTCGCCGCGGGCCGGGAGTTCGACACTTGAGATCACAACCGGACCGAGCAGGGCTTCGTAGCTTTCGACGATGCGGGGCCCACCGCCGCCGAGTTGGAGGTAGATGGCGTCGAGCACCGCAGGGTCGGCGGCGGACGGCACCGGGTCGAGGGCGGCGGCGTAGAGCGTCCAGTCGCCATCGGTGGCGGTGGGGCGGAGACGGTATTCGTGGAAGGCGCCGGATTCGGTGCGCAGGCGAACGCCAGCCTGCAGCCCAGAGCCGGACACCTCGGGGAGGATGGCCCAAACGCCAAGCGTGCGGGCGCCCGGCGGGATGGCCGCGGGCGGGACGGGGGACGGTTCGGGCTCGTAGCGGATGGCGTCGAGGAGGGAGTCAAGGGAGCGGGAGGCGAAGTCGCCGCGCCAGAAGGCGATTTCGCGGAAGTCGTCGAGCTCGAGGCCGAGGAGCTGGACATCTTCGGAGTGGAGGCGGCCTTCGCTGTAGTAGCCCGGGATGCGAACTGCGGCGGCGACCTGGCGGTCGCCGGCGACGCGCGTCACTTCGGATTCGAAGGCGCGGGGCGGTAGGTCGGACGGCTGGCGGATGTCGGCGAAGCGAACATCGGAGCCGGCGCGGTACGCAGCACGGTCTTCGTAGCCGTTTTCGAGCGTGGAGCGAAACCCGGCGGCGAACATGCCGACGGCGGTGGTCAGGAGGAGCAGCAGGATGAGGCGGCTGTGGTGCATCGGCGCGCGTGCCATGCGGGTGAGGCCGAGCGCGAGAGTCGCGCCCCGGGTCTTCGACACCAGCCAGAGGACAGCGCGAAGGACGAGCGGGAAGAGCCGCAGGAACACGAGCGCGACGGTGAGCATGAAGAGCGAGGGCGTGGCAAGGAGGAGCGGATCGGCGGAGAGGTCTCCGAAGACGCTTTCGGTGACGAATGAGCCGCGCTGGCGGAGTTGGTAGAAGGCGAACGCACCAATGCCCAGGAGAACGAGGTCGAGGTAGTAGCGCATGAACGCGGACTGTTGCGGCGGGCGGGAGATGAGCTGCTTCTGCTGCGCAACGGTGTGCCGGGTGGCGCGATAGGCGGGCCAGAGGAGCGCGCCATAAGCCAGGACCGCGCCGAGTGCCGCCATGCCGAACGCCCACGGGCTGATCCCGACTTCGAGGAGTTCGCCGCCACTGAGGTCGTTGAACGGCGGCGTGAGTCCGAGAAGCATGATGGCCAACGCCGCGAGCGGAGGACCGAGCAGCGTCGCGATGAGAGCGATCCCGGCGCCTTCGAGTGCGAACACACCGAGGACCTGGACGTCGCTGGCGCCGCGGCTCTTCATCAGCGCGATTTCGCCCGACTGCCGTTCGACCACGGCGGTGGAGACCATCACGAGGTAGAAGAGGGCGATGGCGACCACCTGCACCATGAGGGCGAAGAGCGGAAGGCGCGTGAAGAAAAGCTGCTCACGGTAGCGAGAGAGGATGTCGTCGAGCCCGGTGTCGAGGTAGGAGAACTGCAGCGTCGAACGAACGGCACCTTCGAGCCCACGGATCCGGTCTTCGACGCTGCGGGCGTTCTGGTTGTCGATACGGCCGATATCGACGAAGGCGTAGGTCTCGAACGAGCCGTCGAGGTCGGGGAGGTAGGTCGCGAGGCCGCCGGTGAGCGAGGATTCGGGGACGAAAAACGGGTAGGTGGGCCACGAGGGCGTATCGACCCGGAAGCGGTCGGTGCGGCCGAACCAGTAGGCGTCGTCGGGGTTCTTCGGCGCGACGAGGCCGACGACGGTGACCCTGACGGGCTTCTCCGGGCGCCAGTGCGGATAGAGCGTGAAGGTGTCGCCGACGGCGATGCCGTGCTGTTCGGCGGCTGCGGTGCCGGCCCAGACTTCGATGAGCGGCGGCTGGTTCGGGTCAGCGGCCGCGAGCGGGGTGGGTTCGCGACCTTCAACGAGGTCGACGTGGTCTTCGAGGCGGTCGGCGAACTGGAGGTGCGCGCGAGGGCGGTCCTCGTTCGTGGGCAGCGGCGCACCCCCGGGCGCGAGGTAGAAGGTGGAGGTGCGCCCGTAGCGGACGACATCGGTGACGATGTCGCCGGCGTGCGCCTGGATAAGACCGTCGGTGGTCGAACGCCGGGTGGTGAAGGCGGCGCCCGCGAAGTCGGCATTCGAGCTGGCGATGAGGAGGTCGGTCTCGCGGTCGGGGCGCGATTCGAGCGCGTACTTGAGGCCGAGGTCGCGGATGGCGTCGGAATAGATGACGACGCAGGCCATGAGGCCGGCAGAGACGAGCGCACCGGCCGTCATGGCCGCGAACAGACGGCCATGCCCGGCGCTTCGCTGCGCGACCATGCGGAGGATAGACCCGAACTGCGGCATTCCCTCGCCCTTTCGCCGACGCCTCAGCCTACCCGAACGTGGTTCGGCGGGGCAAAAGCCGGTAGGCTACCGCGCCGTGAGGGACATTGTGGGCGGGCTTCGGCTGGCCCTTTGGCGAAGCACAACGGGATGGGGCATGTTCGCGCTCCTCGGCGCGGGGATGCTGGTGGCCGCGACGCTGCTTGCGGCAGCGCCAATCTACGCCCGTGCCATGGCGGACCTCGGGCTCACGTTCGCAATCCGGGACGAGCTGGAGGGCCGCGACACCGTCCGGGTGGAATTCCGGCAGCAGCCGCTCGCGACGGACGAAGGCCGTGCGTTCGCGGAGACGGTCGAGCGGCGGATCGACGAGCGGGTGGGCTGGTTCCGGGAGGACGAATCGCGGCACATCCGCGTGGGGTGGTTCCCGGCGTACCTGCCGGGCGAAGCCGACCGCGCGGGCGCTCCGCTGGCGGAGCTGCAATCGCTCACCGGGTTCGAAGGGTATGTGCAACTGATCGATGGGCGGCTCCCGGAGCCGACGGGCCCGGGTGAGCCCATCGAGGTCGTGGTTTCGCCGACCGGGTTGCGGGCGCTGGGCGTTGAAGTCGGCGAGCCGTTCGAACTCCGGGAGCGGTTCACGAACTGCGCACCGGAAATCTCGGAGGACCCCTTCCCGCCGCCCCCGCCGCCGTGCGACGTCGTGACCACGGTTTCGTTCGCGGAGCCGGCGGTCGTTGTAGGGGTGGTCGAACCACATGACGAATCGGACCCGTTCTGGGTTATCGGCGGTGCGCGGTATTTCGCGCCATACCCGGTGCGGATCGAGGGGTCGCCGCGGGCGGTCCCGATGCTGACGCGGGAAGAAACGATCCTCGGCGCGTTCGCGGAGCGGCACCCCGAGTACTTCGTGAGCCGGGCGTGGCACGTGTTCGCCGACGAGACGGTGCTGACGCGAGCGAACTTCCAGCGGGCGCGGGATGACATCAGCGGGCTGTATCGGGAGCTCGAACCGTACGGAGTTCTCGCGTATAGCCCGCTGCGGGACACGCTGGAGGCGTTCGGGAACCGCGCGAGCTACGAGCAGACGCCGCTGGCGATCCTGCTGCTGCAGATCACCGGGATTGCGCTGTTTTACGTGGCGCTCATCTCCGCGGTAATCGTCGAGCGGCAAGCGGACGAGATCACGCTGTTGCGGGCACGGGGCGCAACGGTGCTGCAGGTGTGCGTGGTGTTCGGCGTGCAAGGCGCGATCCTCGGGGTGCCCGCACTGGTGCTCGGGCCGCTGGTCGCGGGGGCGTGCACCGCCGGGCTCGGGCTCGCGCCGGCATTCGAACCGGTGTCGAACGGCGATCTCATCCCGGTCGCCATTCTGCCGGTTTCGTACGCGCTGGCGGCGCTGGGCGTCATCCTGTCGGTGCTGGCGATGCTCATCCCGGTGGTTGTGTACGCGATGCGAAGCCAGCTGGCGCTGCGCCGGATGCAGGCGCGGCCGGCCGGGTCGTTCGTGCAGCGGTACTTCCTCGATGTCGCTCTGGGCGCGGGCGCGATCTTGCTGATCATCGAACTGCAGCAGCGGGATTCGGTGTTCGAACCCTCTGCGACGGGCGGCGTGACGAGCGACCCGCTCCTGCTCGCGTCACCGGCGCTGATCATCGCGGCGGCGTGCGCGATCGTGCTGCGGGTACAGCCGATCCTGTTGCGCGTGGCGGCGCGGGTCGCGTCGTGGCTGCGGGCACCGGTACCGACGCTGAGCCTCTGGCAATTGGTTCGCAACCCGGGCCATTACACGCGGCTGATGCTGCTGCTCATGATGGCGATCGCGGTGGGGACGTTCGCCGCTTCGTACGCAACCACGGCAGACGCGTCGTACGAGGACCGGGCGAACTACGAGGCGGGCGCAGAGTACCGGGCGTATAGCGCGCGCGGCATGGGACCTTCGATGACGGCGGCGGTACTCGAGGAGGAGGCATCGGCGCTGCGGGGGGTGGAGCGGGCATCGGCGGTGGTTCGAACAACCGCAGGCATCGCCACGCCGGGGGTGAGCAGCCAGCTTCTGCAAGTCCTCGGGATCGACACGCGTGTTGCGCCGGAGATGCTGTGGTACCGGGATGACTTCGCGGGGGGTGCACTGCCGGCGGTGCTCCAGGGTGCACGAGCACCCACGGCGGGCACGGGAATCGAACTGCCCGTGGACGCGGAGCGCATCCGGGTCTGGATTCGGCCGAGCGAGCCGATGGAGGGCCTGACGCTGCGGGCGGGGCTCCGCGATGCGAACGGGCGGTACCGGCGAGTCGTGGTCGGCGAAGCGTCGGCGGCGGAGGGGTGGCAACTGCTCGACGGGCCGATCGCGCAGGAGTTCGGACCGGCCATGGAGCCGCCGCTCTCCCTGGTGACGCTGACGTGGTCGGAGCCGCCGATGCGGACCACGGAGCGCTCGATGGCAATCGATGACATCAGCGTGGTGACGGCGGGCGGGCAGGAAGTCGTGCTGGAGGATTTCGAGCGACGGGCGCCGTGGACCGTGCTCCCGGACCGCGCGCCGACCGTTGATTCGTTCGACTGGAGCCCCGAAGCGGCCCACAACGGAACGGCTGGCGGGCTGTTCTCGTTCAGGGCAGGGTCGTTCAGTGGGCCGCGAGGGTTGTACCTGAACACCTCGCTGACGCCGTTGCCGGCGGTGGTCAGCCGATCGTTCGTGGACGGGACTGGCATCGGGGCGGGGAGTACCACGATGCTGCAGGTAGGGGCGGATGCGCTCGTGCCCGTGCTTATCGTGGGCGTGTTCGATCTGCTGCCAACGACGCGGTCGGCGGAGGGACCGGTCGTGGTGATGGACCGGGACGCGCTCATCGGGTGGGCGACCATCGTCAACACGTTCGGCGACGTGGACCTGCACGCGAACGAGGTCTGGTTCGACCTGGAGGAAGGCGCGGATATCGACGCGCTGGAGGGCGCGCTGCGGCGGCAGCCGTTCGGGTTCGATCGGTTCATCAGCCGGGCGGAGGAGTTGAAGCGGGTGGAGGAGAACCCGCTCATCACCGCGGGCGGGAGCGGAATCCTGGCGATAGCGTTCGTCGCGGTGCTGGGGTTGGTTGCGGCTGCGCTGCTTACGCAGCTGTTCTTCGCCGTTGCGCGCCGGCGGGTCGAACTGGCGGTGGTGCACACGCTGGGGATGAGCCGCGGGCAGGTTCTCGCGATGCTCGGCATCGAGTACGGAGTCGTGCTGGTGCTTGGGCTGGCGGCGGGCGTTGTAGTGGGGCTGGTGGTGAGCGGGGAGATGCTGTCGTTCCTGGAGGTCACCGCGAGGGGCGAACCGGTGGAGCCGCCGTTCGAGTTGCGAACGCGGTGGGGGCTCATTGCGCTGGCGATGGGCGTGGTGGTGCTGGCGGGCGCGGCTGCGCTCGGCGCGATCGGGCGGGTGTTGCGCCGGTCGTCCGAAGGCGTGGTGCTGCGAACGGAGTAGCGCTCAGCGCGGGTTGACCGGCAGTACGAGGAAGACCGCGCCCTGGTCGCGTTCGAGCAGGGCGATACGGTCGCCGGGCGCGACATCCGCGGCGGACCCGGGTTCGAGGCGGTAGACGACTGAGCCGGGCAGGAGCGTGACTGTCGCCGGTTCGGCGCCGGCATCGAGTGTGAGCGTGCTGCCGTCGGTGGCCTGCACGATGCCGGTGAGCACGAGCCGTTCGGCCGGGTCGGTGCTCGCTTCGTGGCCGGAAAAGCCGAGAGTAGACGCGGTGTCGGCGGTGTCGAGGACGACGACCGAGCGGATGGAAAAGTTCTGGACCTGGTTGTAGACGGCGATGACGTTGAGCCGGTCGCCGACCCTGATGTCCGCGGGTTCGATGGGGCGGAGGACCTCGATGGATGCTCCTTCGAGCGCGACCTCGCGAAGGGTGTCGGTGGACTGTCCGGGAAGCGGGTCGGCCACGAGCACGGCCCGGGCGCCCTCCACGGTACGGACGGTAAAGCGCTCGACCGGCGAGGCAGCGAAGCCCTCGAACGGGGGTGCGGCAGGTGGGGCGTCACCCGGACGGGACTGGCGCGAGGCGATAATGACGGCGACGAGCAGGCCCGCAACGACGACGAGGAGGGCAAGGGCCGCGACAAGGCGACGTGGAACCTGCCGATACCGGGGAAGTGCGTGGGTCATGGTGTTCGCCGAGCGCCGATGATACGCGACGGCGAACGAGTGTGGGAGCGGGCAAACGAATGCGGAGCGCGGTTCGGCGACCGGCTCCGC
>CAZWBW010000099.1:0-10284 GCA_964632355.1 uncultured Anaerolineaceae bacterium
CGGCACCCGGACGTTCTTGTACTCGATCTCGCAGTGGTTGCTGTCCCGCCCCCACACCGGGATGCTCCGCACGATTCGGAAGCCCGGCGTGTCCGTCGGGACGATGATCTGCGTCATCTTGTCGCGCTTGCCACCCTCGCCGTCATCCTCCTCGGTCCGGCACATGACGATCGCGAACGCCGCACCCTTCGCGCCCGAGGTGAACCACTTCCGCCCGTTGATCACCCACTCGTCGCCATCCCGGACAGCGCGCGTCTGGATTGCGTAGGGGTTCGAACCCGGTGCATCCGGCTCCGTCATCGAGAAGCACGAGCGAATTTCGCCCCGGATGAGCGGCTCGAGCCACTTCTTCTTCTGCTCCTCGGTCCCGTACTTGATGAGGATGGTCTGGTTGCCCGAGTCGGGCGCCACCACACCGAACAGCGGGTTCGAGAACGGGCTCCAGGCCAGGATCTCGTTCATGTAGGCGTGGTTCATGAAGCCAATGCCCATGCCGCCGTACTCCTTCGGGAGGTGCGGCGCCCAGAGGCCGGCCTTCTTCACCACTTCCTGGATCTCGGCGACAAGCCGCTTCCGCTCCGGGTTGTCCCAGTCACCCAGCAGGCTCTCGTTCGGGATGATGTAGCGATTGACGATGTTCGCGGTGGCGAGCCGGATGTCGTTCGTCTCTTGCGGTAGGTCCGGGATTGGCGCGATCTGCACAGGGTCTCTCCTTCTGGCCCGCGGGCCGTTCTAAAGTCGCAGGGTCGAATGCACGGCGCATTCTAACGGCATGCTGCGTGCGGTGGCGGTCCGTTCGGCCCACGAACGAACGGCCGTTCGGCACATCATGCAGCCACCTGCGCTCCCGCGCCATCACGGCATCGCGCCATAGGTACCGGCTTCTTCCCGGCGAACGTCAGGAAGCCGCGGAAACCAGGTCCTCGCTCGGCGGGACGCCGCGCTCGTGCAGCCGGACGTAGACTTCGCCGGCACGATGGAACCAGTTCCAGAACGCGTCGAGCGCCTCCTCCGGCGTCTTCGCCTCGTGCACGGCTCCGCGCGTCGCGGCGACACCCGGGAGCCCGCTCCCGACGTACCACGCGAGGTGCTTCCGGACCTGGTTCAGGATGTGCCGCGGGGTGTCCCGGTATGTGTCGTAGATGAGCTCGACGTGGCGGCGAATCACCCGCTCGCGGTATGCCCACTGCTCGTGTGGCGGCAGGTCCTCGTACCCTTCGTCGAACACCCACGGGCGGCCGAGCGCCCCACGCCCGATCATCACGCCAGCGCAGCCGGTCTCGGCCATCATGCGGCGAGCGTCGGCCATCGACTTCACGTCGCCGTTTCCCGTTACCGGGATCCGAACGGCTTGCACGACGTCGGCGATGATCTCCCACGGCGCCTTGCCGGTGAACCGCTGCGACTGCGTCCGCGGATGGACCACGATTGCGTCGACGCCAACCTCCTCGGCCATCTTCGCGACCTCGACCGCGTTCAGGTGCTCGTCGTCCCACCCGCCGCGGATCTTGATCGTGAAGGGCACCTTGATCGCCTTCCGCATCGCCGTTAGGAGCTTGGCGGTCTTCGGCACGTCGCGCATGAGGGCCGCGCCCTTGCCCTGCTTCGTGATCTTGGGCATCGGGCAGCCCATGTTCAGGTCGATGATGTCCGCGCCGGCCTCCTGCAGGCGTTCGGCTGCCGGGACGAGCAGTTCGGGGTCGCAGCCAAGCAGCTGCATGGCCAGTGGGCGCTCCTCAGGGTAGTACCGCGCGATCGCCTGCGCCGCCGGGCTTCCGCGGAGCAGCGAAATCGCGTCGATCTCTTCCGACGTCGTGAGCCCGCTGCCGCACTCCCGTGCAATCAACCGGAACGGCGCATTGCTGATCCCTGCCATCGGGGCCAGCCGCGCCAGGCCACGGATCTCAATATCACCGATCCTCATAGTTCGAGCGTATCAAGCGCCGTCCGGTCGGTCAGCCGCGAGAAGGTTGCTAGTTACCCCAGACGGTCCCGCCGTCCACGTTGATCGCCTGCCCGGTGATCCACTTGCCCCGTTCGCTCGCGAGGAAGACCACCATCTCCGCGCACTCGGTGCCGTCGCCCGGGTACCCGAGCGGGACCATCCGCTTGATGAACTGCTCCCACTGCTCGCCGCGCCCAAGGTCGTCCATTCGGAACGTATCGATGATCCCCGGGCAGATCGCGTTCACACGGATCTGGTGTGGCGCCAGCTCCATTGCCAGCGAACGTGTCAGCGCGTTGATGCCCGCCTTCGAAGCTGCGTACGCGGCAGTGTTCGCCGGCGCGAGCTTGCTCGCGATGGACGAGATGTTGATGATGCTGCCGCCTTCGCCCTGCTTGATGAGGTGCCGTGCCGCCGCCCTCGACAGCAGGAACGTCCCGTCGAGGTTCGTCACAAGGACGTTCTTCCAGACGTCATAGTCCAGGTCGACGACGGGCCGCCGGTCTTCGCCCCGGGCGGCACCCGCGTTGTTCACCACGATATCGAGCCGCCCGAACTCGGCGACCGTTCGTTCGACCAGCTCCTCCACCGCCGTCTCGCTCCGGATGTCGCTCACGAGGGGAAGCGCCTTCGCTCCCTCCGCGCGGATCTCGTCCGCCACGCTGTCGATGTCGCGCCAGCCCGCAGCTTTCTCGTCGTCCGGGTATCGCTCCGGCGGCCGCCCCGTCCCGGTGATGACCACGTTCGCGCCGGCCCGGGCAAGCGCCACCGCGATCGGCCGGCCGATGCTCCGCATCCTCCCGGCGCCCGTGACGATGGCCACCTTCCCCTGAAGTTCGCGTTCCATGCTCTCTCACTCCACCTCGCCGGCACAGGCCGGACCGTTTGTCGCCGAACGATACGGGAGCCGCGCGATCGTGCAACCCTCGGCTAGAAGCCGTCCGGGCAGAACGGCGCATAGGTCGTCGCGAACAGCGCGTCTGCCCGGCGCAGTGCCTCCTCGCTCGCGCCCGCAACCCGGCCGGTTCGCGCCAGTTGTGTCGCCGTCCGCCTCCCCGAAAGGAGCGTCGCCAGCCCGTTCGGTGTCACGACGATGTCGGCGGCGGTCTCTTCCCGCTGCACCATGCCTGTTCGCCCGTCGCTGGTGAGCACGTACGTCCCGTTGTTCCACGGGCACATGTCGTCCTCGTCGATCGCGATTCGAAGTTCGTCCCGCACATGGTAGGGCCGGGCTGCGAGCGCCTTCTCTGCGTCGACAATCCGCATCCAGATCGCATCGCCGACGCGCTTGTCGAGCATCCGCGGTTCGAGCAACAGGTCGGGCGCCATGTCGTCCGCCGGGAGCACGTTTCGCATGATCACTTTCCACACGAGGTCGTGCCGGCGGATGAACTCCCATAGCGCGTAGTACGCGTCCAGGTCGAGCGCGACGAAGTCCCGTACCTCCATCACCTGGTCGCCGCCCGGCGTTGGCGGCCGCTCCTCGTACGTCCAGTACGTCATGTATCCGCGTGGTGTGCCGTGCTCATCGCGGTACACGGCGACGTGCACTGGCTCCCCCTTCTTCCGCGGCCGCAACGCGCCCAGTTGCCACAGCGGCATCGCGCGGTGAATCAGCAGGTTTCGCGGCGTCGCGTATTCGATGTAGAGCGGCTTGATGACGCCCAGCGCTTCCTCTACCGGGAGCATCTCCACGCGCCCCGGTACCTCGCGTGGTTGCTGGAACTGCGCGAACCGCGGGTCGAACGTGTACGTCAGGCTTTCGGCCGCAAGCCCGTACCCGAACCGCTGGTAGATGGCGCCCATGCTCGCCCAGAGGATCGCGATCGACTGGCCCCGCTCCCGCATCGTCTCCAGCCCCCGGGCCATGATCGCCCGCAGCAGGCCCTGCCGCCGGAAGTTTGGCAGCGTCCCCACCGCGGTTACCCCGCCCATCGGCACCGCCGCACCGTTCAGCCGCACGGTGAACGGCCACGTCCCCATCGTTGCCACCATCTTCCCGTCGACGAACCCGCACATCGTCCATTCCGGCTGTGTCGATGCGAGCTCCTCGTCCATTCCTTCGGTCGACGCGAAGACGTACGAGACGATACGGCCGTACTCGGCGAGCTCCTCTTTATCTCTACACGGGCGAATCTCGATGGCCATGACGAATCTCCGCCGCAGTGCGCGGCAAGCGTCCGAGTATACGCTTGTCGTTGCCCATCGGTGCGGGCGGCGCCGCCTATAGCGCCTGGAACACGCGCTTTCCTTCGAGCCGCACGATCCGCCCGAACCCGGGGTGGAGCCAGTGCCCGGCGATCCAGGTCCTGCCTTCGTTCGCTGCCATTTCGAATAGCTGGTCGCGGCTCCTGGCCGACATCTCCTTGTCCCAGTCGAACTCGGGCGACCAGTCGGGGTGGTCGAGTTGCACGGGGTGGTGGCTGGCGTCGCCAATGATCACCGCCCGCTCGCCGTTCGAGGCAATGCCAATCGCGACATGCCCGGGTGTGTGTCCCGGCGCCGGGATGAACGTCAGGTGCTCGTCGACCGCCTGCTCGGTCGTGACCAGTTCGACGTGGCTCTCGATCGGCGCGACGCATTCCCGCAGGTGCGGATGCCGGGGATCGTCCAGGTGCTCGGGCGTCATCCAGTACTCCCACTCGCTCTGCTGGATGATCCACTTCGCGTTCGGGAAGAACACGCGCGTTTTCCCGTCCTCGTCTTCCACCGTGTTCCAGCCCACGTGGTCGATGTGCAGGTGTGTGTTCACGACGAGGTCGATTTCCGCCGGGTCGACGTTCGCTTCCTTTAGCGCCCCGGGCAGGTTCGCGCGTGGGTACCCCGGGCGTTTCCGGCCGCCGAGCCCGGTGTCGATGAGGATCGTCTTCCCCGCAGAGCGAACCAGGTAGCACGTAATGCTCATGGGGAATAGCCCGCGCTCGTCGGCCAGGTGCGCGTACTCCCGCCGGAACTCTTCCGCCCGGTCCGGCATCAGGATCGCGGGGTCCATGAGAACCGGTGCGTCGAGCAGTGCCGTGACTTCAACGTTGCCGATGGTGATTCGGTGCATGCTGCCTCCTGGCGCGGGATTGTACCCTCGGAAGGCAAGCGTGCGAGCTACACGAGCGGCCAGGGATACGGCCGATGCGGCCCCGGCGCAGGGAACCGCCCGTCCCGAAGCACGCGTTCGATGCGCTGAAACAGCGCGGCGCGTTCGTCCGCCGCGAGCAATTCCAGCAGCCCCTCGGCCTCTGCGTCGCCGGTCGGCGCGCGCAGCCGGTCGCACACCGTCCGGAGCTCGTCGAGCCAGTCCGTCGGGATCGGGTCCCCGGCCCAATCCCACATCACCGTGCGCAGCTTGTACTCCGAATGGAAGCACAGGCCGTGGTCGATGCCCCACAGCCTCCCCTCGGTGTCTAGCAGACAATGGCCGCCCTTCCGGTCGGCGTTGTTCGCTACATAATCGAACAGCGCCATCCGCTGGAGCGCAGGAACGAGCGACGGCTCTTCGCGTTGCACGAAGAAGTGGGATTGCGGGTCGTGACGGATGAAGACCTGGAGCGCGCCCACGCCCTCGGGCCCGTCACGGATGACTGTCGGTGGGATCAGCGGCCAGCCGAGCATTCGTGACAGCCGGTACGCCGCCACCTCGCGCAGGTACAGCGTCCCGTCCGGGAAGTCCCACAGCGGCCGCTCGCCTTTCCGCGGCTTGTAAATCGCCGCGAACGTCTGTCCGTCGGGCGATCTCAGCTGCGCGAGGTACACCACGTTCGACGACCAGACCAGCCGGCAATCGAGGAACTCCGATGCTTCCAGCAGCCGCTCAGCCGACGTGAAATCGAGCTCGGGAACGCTCACGGAGCGAGCTTAGCAGGTCGCCGCCCCCCGCCGGTCAGGCGCGAATTGTGCCGCGCAGCACTGTCACCGCGGTCCCCGCGATGCGCACTGTCGTCGGCTCGTCGCCATCCGCCTCGACTTCGACATCCACATACCCCGGCCGCCCCATGATGTGCCCCTGCTCGACCCGGTACCGTGGCTCACGGACCAGGCCGTGCTTCCACAGGTATGCCGCCATCCCGCCGGTGGCGCTGCCGGTCACCGGGTCCTCGCCGATGCCCGCGCCAGCCGCGAAGTGCCGCGAGTGGGCCACGTGTCCCGGTTCGAACGCTTCGAGCGCGAAGATGTGCGCGCTAAAGTACCCGCCGGCCTGCTCGAGTTCGCCCAGGAACTGCAGGTTCGGCCGCAGCCTGCGCAGCACCTCGATCGACGCCACTGGCACCATCGCCTGCGGGGTTCCGGTGCTCACCACCTGCACGGGTGCGTCCAGCAGCAGGTCGTCCGCCGTAATCCCCAGTGCTTCCGCGAGCGGTTCCCGTTCGAGCTCCCGGCCGAATTCCGGCTTCGCCTGCGTCATCACCACGCGAACCTGGCCCCCTTCGGTGCGCTCGACATCCACCGGCAGAATGCCGACCGCCAGCTCCTGCGTCACGCGCTTCGCCCCCGCCGAGAGGTCGATGCGGCCCTCCCCCGCAAGCGTGTGCATCGTGGCGATAGTCGGGTGGCCGGCGAGCGGGATCTCCTTGAGCGGGGTGAAGAAGCGCACCCGGAAATCTGCCTGCTCCGAGGGGAACACGAACGCCGTCTCGCTCAGGTTCAGTTCCCGCGCGATGTCCTGCATCTGCGCGTCCGAGAGCCCCTCGGCCCACGGCACTACGCCGCACGGGTTACCGGCGAACGGCCGGTCCGTAAAGGCGTCGACGATCCGAATTTCGTAGTCCTGCATGGGCGCGAGCATAGGGGCGTGCCGCCGCCCGCGCCCAGCACCACTTCGCGCCCGCTACTGCTCCCGTTCGGCCCAGATCGGCTTGCGAGCGTGCCGCTCGTACTCGGCCCGTTCGCCACCTTCCGTGTCCGGCAGGATGCCGATGTGGTGCCGGTACACCATTTCGCCGCCGAGCCAGCCCGAGACCACGAGCAACCCGACACCGACCGCATGGAGCACAATCACCGCGGTGAGCTCGGCGCCGTCTGTCGCGCCGTTATCCAGCATCAGCAGCATGGCGGCCGTGTACAGCAGCACCACGATCACGTTCAGCACCCCGTGCGCCGTCGCGATGCCGCGAGAATCGCTTCGCGCCGCCACCGTCAGGTAGTCGCCAATCCCCGGCAGCGCCGCAATCAGCGCCGACACTATTGCCGCGATGCCCGTCCAGAACGCGATGTCGTACCACATCTGGTTGCTATCGCTCGCGAAGTAGACGAGGTCGCTGATCAGCGTCCACGCGAACAACCCGATCGGCACGACCACAAGCATCGGGTGCAGCGGGTGCCCGGCGATCGCGAATTTGCTCTTCATGGCCTGTCTCCTGTGGATATCGCTTCAGCGACCATACGCCTTCGAGAGATGGGGAAGGACAATCTGTTATCGAACACGATTGCATTGACCTTGCAACCCGCTGCTTCCCGTTTACATGCTGGCCGCTATCCTGCACGTTCCCAGGGGAGCAGTCGGCGAGGGTCCCGACCCGCCTTGCCCGAATGTACAGGCCGCCCTTCCGGCCTTCGGCCGTCCCCGCGCACAGCTCGCACGAGCAGAATGATGAACGATGCGGGGCTCGCCGCGGTGAGGCCGTAACCCACCACCTACCGCTCGGCAACTGTGTGCCACTTCACTGATGGAGATCAGAACGATGCGCTCTACTGTCTTGCCGGGGTACGCAGCCGGGGCAGTTGCGCGCACGAGCGGTTGGCGGGTCCGCTTCGCGCAGATACCAGGGAGTGACGCATGACGACCATGAGCAGAGGGTTGGCGAACTACGCCATCGAGACAGAGGAACTCCGGCGCTGGTTCGGGAACACCAAAGCAGTCGACGGGATCACACTCAACGTCCCGGCCGGCGGCGTGTTCGGCGTGCTGGGCCCTAACGGTGCCGGCAAGACCACCCTGATTCGCATCCTTGCCACGCTGCTTCGTCCCGACGATGGGATGGCCCGGGTCCTGGGCTACGACGTCGTGAAGCAGGCGAACGAGGTTCGCGGCCGCGTCAGCCTGACCGGCCAGTTCGCTTCCGTCGATGACGACCTCACTGCGCGGGAGAACCTGGTGCTGCTCGGCCGGCTGCTTGGGTACTCGACCGCGCAGGCGCGTGAACGGGCCGAGGAGCTCCTCGAAGCGTTCGGACTCTCCGAAGCAGCGAACCGGCTGGTGCGAACCTACTCCGGCGGTATGCGGCGGCGGCTCGACATCGCGGCGAGCATCGTGGTCACGCCGGACCTCATCTTCCTCGATGAGCCGACCACCGGCCTCGATCCCCGGAGCCGAAACCAGGTCTGGGACATCGTTCGCGCCATGGTCGATGAAGGCACCACCGTCCTTCTGACCACGCAGTACCTCGAGGAAGCCGACCAGCTCGCAGACCGCATCGCCATCGTTGATCGCGGCAAGGTCATCGCTGAAGGCACTACCGGGGAGCTCAAGGCGTCGGTTGGCGCCGGCTCGCTGCAGGTGCGCCTGCGCGACCCCGAGCAGCGCCTCGAAGCCCGGCAACGGCTCGCCATGCTCCTCGACGCGGAGGTCCAACTCGCCTCGGACCCATCGGCACTCACCGCCCGTGTCTCTGGCGCCGAGCGGGTCGTCCGCGCCATCGGCGCGCTCGCCGAAGACGGCATCGAAGTCGTTCATTTCTCGCTCGGCCAGCCGAGCCTCGACGAAGTATTCCTTACCCTCACCGGCCGCCCGGCCGAGGAACCGCCTGGTGAGGACGAACAGCAGGAGGAGGATGCCGCATGACCACACCCGAAAACGCCCTCAAGCCCCTCGCGGCCGACCCGCTGCGTGCGGCGCTTTCGAACGGAAAACGGCCCGCGCGCCCGAGCGCGGCATCGACGTCCCTCACCTTTGGCTGGCGGGCGCTCTTGAAGATCCGCCACGTCCCCGAGCAGCTCCTCGACGTGACCATGTTCCCCGTCATGTTCACGCTCATGTTCACGTACCTGTTCGGCGGTGCGCTTGCGGGCTCAACGAAGGAGTACCTGCAGTTCCTGCTGCCGGGCATCCTCGTGCAAACGGTCGTGCTCATCACGATCTACACCGGGCACACGCTGAACAAGGAAGTGCAACGGGGTGTGTTCGACCGCATTCGCTCGCTGCCTATCTGGCAGCCGACCGTGCTTATCGGCGCGCTCCTCGGCGATGCCGTCCGCTACACCATCGCCTCCGCGGTCATCATCACGCTCGGGCTCATCCTCGGGTATCGCGCCGATGGTGGCGTGGGCGGTGTGGTGCTCGCCGTGGCCCTTGTGCTCGTGTTCGCGTTCGCGCTCTCCTGGATCTGGACGGCGCTCGGGCTGATTATGCGGACGCCCGAATCGCTCATGAACATGAGCATGACCATCCTGTTCCCGCTTACCTTCATCAGCAACATCTTCGTCGATCCCGAAACCATGCCGGGCTGGCTCCAGGCCTTCGTCGATGTGAACCCCATCAGCCACCTCGCGACGTCCGTTCGCGGCCTGATGGACGGCGACCCGCCGGCGACGGAGATCACCTGGGTGCTGCTCTGGTCGGTCGGGCTCGTGGCCGTCTGGGGCCCGATCACGATGTTCCTGTACCGAAGGAAGTAGAGGCCCCCCGCACGAAGACGGCGAGGCCCGGGTTCGCCACTGGCGGCCCGGGCCTCGGTTGTCTTCCGTATCGGGTCAATCCTCCCGCAGCTTGAGCACCGCCATGAAGGCTTCCTGTGGGATCTCGACCGAACCCACGCGCTTCATGCGCTTCTTCCCCTCGGCCTGCTTCTCCAGCAGCTTCCGCTTCCGCGTGACGTCGCCGCCGTAGCACTTCGCGAGCACGTTCTTCCGCATCGCCCGGATGGTCTCCCTGGCGATCACCCGCCCGCCGACGGCTGCCTGCACGGGCACATCGAACATCTGCCGCGGGATCAGGTCCTTCAGCTTCGTCACCAGCGCACGGCCCTCTCGCTGCGCGTTGCTCGAGTGCGTGATGAGCGACAATGCGTCCACCGGAACCCCGTTTACAAGGACGTCCACCTTCACCAGGTTCGCCGGGCGGTAGCCAGTGATCTGGTAGTCGAGGCTCGCGTACCCGCTGGTCGATCCTTTGAGCTGGTCGTAGAAGTCGACCAGGATTTCGGCGAGTGGAACGTCGTACTCGAGCAACACCCGCGCCTCGCCCTGCGCTACGTCGCTCTCCGGCTCCAGGTACTCCATCCGCAGGAACTGGCCGCGCCGCGAGGTCACCAGCTCCATCACCTGCCCGATGTAGCGGCTCGGCGTGATGACGTCGATCTTCGCCCACGGCTCTTCGATGACTTCGATCCGCGACGGGTCCGGCAGGTTCG
>CAZWBW010000100.1:0-10016 GCA_964632355.1 uncultured Anaerolineaceae bacterium
GTTCTCTGTGCTCTTTTCCGTCCGTCTCATTTCGCGGCAACCACATGACATGAGCCCGGATGCATGGCAGAACGTCGTCGGTGAGCAACTCCGCACCACGCGCAGCCACTACGAACAGGGCAAAATCCGGGCTATCTATCGCCAGGCCGGTATCGGCGTTCTCGCGATCTATGACGTGGCCGACGCACAGGAGATGGACCAGCTCATCGCTTCGATGCCCATGTACCGGTACTTCGAACAGGTGGAAGTCCATCCGCTCTGGGACATGGCGCCTTCCCTACAGGCGGTGTGACCATGGCCGTTCCCGAAGTCCACGCCGACGAGTTCAAGGCTGCGCTGGCGTCATGGGCCGCCGGTGTGACTATCGTGACCACGCGCCACGACAACCTCGTCTACGGCATCACCGTCTCGAGCTTCTCGTCCCTTTCGCTCGATCCGCGGCTGGTCCTCGTCTGCCTGGCCGATACGAACCGCCTCCCGCGAATGATCGAGGAATCGAAGCGGTTCGCGGTCAGCATCCTCGCTGAAGGTCAGGAAGACGTCTCGGCCTATTTCGCCATCTCGGGGCGCGAACCCGTTCCCTCCTTCGAGGAGTTCGGAACCATCGAGTGGCACACGGGCAGCCCCATCATCGATGGCGCGATCGCCCATCTCGATTGCGAGCTCTACCAGTCCATCCCCGCCGGCGACCACACGATTGTCATCGGCAGGGTGCTTGGCGCCGCCGCACGGCCCGACAAAAAGCCGTTGATCTACTATCGTCGAGCCTATCGGAGTCTCAACCTCGACTAGCTCGTCGGCAGCCCTGTGCGCGGGCTGCGATAGCGGCCTGTCTCGGTCTTTACGCCGTTTCGCCGTAAACGGCAGCCAGCGGGCCGAAAACTTTGCGCATTTCGTCACGAGCGGTAGTATTTCGCCCGGAGGTAAACCGCCTGTGTCCCCTGCGCTTGCCTTCATTGGCATCTCGATCATCGGTACCTGGGGAATTGCATCCATCGGTCTCATCGCCGGTGGCATCATCATGCTGTTCTTCCCCGGCAACGTTGACACCGCTTCGAGCAACACGGTGGGTGGCATCGTTCTGCTCGTCGCCGGGCTCATCTCGCTCGGCGCCATGCAGATGGTGGTCGCGCCGCTGCTCGGCCTCGACCCGCCACTCCCGATCAAGCCCAAGAACTGGGTCCCCGCCTCGAAGCTCAACCGCTGGGTGAACGCTGGTCCCCTGCGCGAATTCCCCGATGGCGTGCCGACGGAGATTCGCCTGCTCAGCCGCCGCGTCACCGTGATCCGGGATGGCGACAAGGTCTACGCGATGAACGCGCTGTGCTCGCACGCACGGCTGCCGCTTGCCGGCTTCCCCGGCTCGCCGATCAAGCCCTACCCGGTTCGCGACGGCTGCGTGACCTGCCCGTTCCACGGCGCCCGCTTCGACATCGAAACCGGCAAGGTTGTGCGCCAGCCCTTCGACAGCCAGTGGAACGAAGAGCACCCCTTCCTCGGCCGCCTGCAGTCCAAGCTGTTCTTCTTCAACAAGAAGGCCTACGACCAGCAGACCTACCCCGTGAAGATCGAGAACGGCGAAGTGCACATCGCGGTCCAGGGCCGCTAGTCTCCGAATCTTTCGCGACACCTACCCATCGGGCATGCTTCTGGCATGCCCGATTTGCTTCTCCGCTGGCGCGACGAATTCCCCATCCTCGCGCGCAAAACCTACCTCGTGAACAACTCCCTCGGGGCCATGCCGCGCTCCGTAGAAAGCTCGCTCGCCGAGTACACGAACATGTGGGCGAGCGAAGGCGTGGTCGCCTGGGAATCCTGGCTGCCCGAAGTGGCCAACGTTGCGGCCATCCTCGAGGACATCATCCACGCCCCGCGCGGCTCGATGACGATGTGCCAGAACGTCACGAACGCGCTCGCGGCCATTCTCTCCTGCCTCGAGTACGAACCGCCCCAGGACCGCATCGTCTACTGCGCCGGGGAATTCCCCACCGTCGAATACCTGCTCGATGCCCAGCGGCGCGTCGGCGCCGAGGTCGTCCGGGTCGGCAGCCACCCGCTCGTCTTCCCCGAGCGCGAACTCCTCGACGCCATCGACGATCGCACGCTGCTCGTCGTCGTCTCCCACGTTCTCTTTCGCACCGCCGAACTGGTGGACGTCCGCCCGATCGTCGAGAAGGCCCACCGCCACGGCGCGCTCGTCGTGCTTGACGCGTACCAGTCAGTCGGCGCCGTCCCGTTCGACGTCATCGAACTCGACGTCGATTTCCTCGTGGGCGGCTCTGTGAAGTGGCTGTGCGGCGGCCCCGGCGCCGGGTACATCTACGTCCACCCGCGCATCATCGACCGGCTCGAACCTCGCGCCGCCGGCTGGTTCTCCCACCGCGAGCCGTTCGCCTTCGAACCGCCGCCCATCGACTACGCCGAGGGCATCGCGCGGTTCACCGGCGGTACCCCGAACATGCCTGCCTACTACCAGGCTCGCGCCGGCTACCGCATCATCCGCGAGGTCGGTGTCGAAGCCATCCGCGAACGGGCACGCCGGCTCACGACCGTCCTCTACGAAGGCGCGAAGGAGCGCGGCTGGACGGTCAACTCGCCCGAGGATTTCGAGCGCCGCGGGAATCACCTCACGGTCGCCGTCCCGCGCGCGGAAGAGGTGAAGGACGAGCTCATCCGGCGCGGCTTCGTGGTCGATTACCGGCCGGACGCAGGCATCCGCATCGGGCCGCATTTCTTCAACACCGAGGACGAATGTCGCGCGGTGCTCGACGAGATGGACGCGATCCTGTCGCAGAAATCGACATAATGTGAGGGCCCGAGGGGCCACCTTCATCCGCCCTTCGGCCCTAGCCGCCCCGTCCCCCCGGGTGCAGGCTCCACCTACGCAAACGGGATTGGAGCATTCGTCGTGCCTGTGATGGAACACCACTCGCACAGTTTGGAGCGAGTTCTCGACATGACCTTCGAAGACACGCTCGCCCGTGTCCACGAACGGCTCTGGGTTGAGGGCCTGGACGTCGTCGAGGAGCTAGATGTGAAGGCGGCGCTCGAAAAAAGACTCGGCGTCAAGCAGGACCCCTACACGATCGTCTGGACCTGGAACCCGGCCCTAGCCGACGCGGCGCTCGCACACGACCCGAGGGCGGGACACCTCCTGCCCTGGCGGGTGGTCGTTCGCCGCAACGGCTCTGGCGTCGTTGTGTCGGCGCCTGACCCGCTCCTGGCCATCCGGCTGGTCGCCTGCGAAGACATTCGGCCGCTCGCGCTGAGCATGCGCGAGCGGCTAGAACGCGCGTTCGCGTCCCTCTAGTCGGGCTACTCGTACCGGAAGAAGCCCCGCCCGGTCTTTCGCCCGAGATGCCCGAGCGAAACGAGGCGGCGTAGGAGCGTCGGCGCCTTGAACCGCGGCTCGCCGTACTCCTCGAACATGCTCTCCGCGATGAGCTGCAGCGTGTCGAGACCGATAAGGTCCGCCGTGGCGAGCGGCCCCATCGTGTGGTTCAGGCCCACCTTGCACGCCATGTCGATGTCTTCCGCCGTCGCGACGCCGCTATCGAGCAGCTGGATGGCGTCGAAGATGAACGGCACCAGCAGCCGGTTCGCGATGAAGCCCGGCGTGTCCTTCACCTGCACGGGCACGCGCCCGAGCTGCTCGCACAGCTTCAGCGCCTCCTGCAGCGTTTCCTCCGTCGTGCTCGCCGTCGAAACGATCTCGACCAGCTTCAGCGCCCAGGGCGGGTTGAAGAAGTGCAGCCCGATGACGCGCTCCGGACGCCCCGATGCCGCCGCAAGGTCGCTCAGCGGCAACGAGCTCGTGTTCGAAGCCAGGAGCGTCTCCGGGCGTGTCACCTGCCCGAGCCGACGGAACAGGTCGCTCTTCACCTTCAGGTCTTCGACCACGGCCTCGATGACCACGTCGACATTCGCCAGCGACTCCAGCGTGTCCCAGTCGGCGCTCCCCGAGAGGCGTTCGATGGCTGCCGTCGCATCCGCCTTCAATACCCGGCCGCGCTCAGCTTCGCGCTCGAGCCGCCGCGTGATGCCGGCGATGGCCGCATCCACCCGTTCTTGCTCAATGTCGACGAGCGTGACATCGAACCCGCTGTAGGCGGCGACCTGGGCAATCCCGCTGCCCATCAGACCCGAACCAACAATCCCTATCCGGCCCAATCCCATGGCTGTCCTCACCTGACTGGCTGTCCAGCCGATTCTAACGCTCCTTGTGCACGGCCACCCTCGCGTTTTCCTGCGTTAGACTGCCGCCATTGCAAAGTTGGATGCAACGAAGGGAGCGGCTCTATGCAAATCGAGTGGGTGAATCATGCTTCGTTTGTCGTGCGACACGAGCAGGTCGCGCTCATCTCCGACCCCTGGCTCTTCGGCACGGCCTTCGACGACGGCTGGTCGTTGCTGAGCCCCACGCGCTTTCGCCCCGAAGACTTCGCGACACTGACCCACGTCTGGGTCTCGCACGAAC
Source organism: uncultured Anaerolineaceae bacterium (assembly GCA_964632355.1). Taxonomy (GTDB): domain Bacteria; phylum Chloroflexota; class Dehalococcoidia; order Tepidiformales; family Tepidiformaceae; genus JALOAP01. Next base: position 4,478 of record CAZWBW010000100.1, read on the forward strand.
ACCCCGACCACTTTCACCCGCCGTCCCTTCGGAGCATCCCTGCCGAGATCCGGGCGCGTCTCACCTTCCTGTACCAGGAGACGGAGGACCGCAAGGTCGTCGAGTTCGCTCGCGAGCTCGGGTTCGGCAACGTGATCGAACTCCCCTCCGGCGAGTGGTTCGAACTTGCTCCCGGCTTCCGCGTCATGTGCCAGCCGTTCCCCGACGACGACTCATGGCTCGCGGTCCAGGCCGGTGACCGCGTGTTGCTGAACCTGAATGACTGCATGGTCCAGGGCCCACGACAGGTCGGTCGGGTCCGCGAACAGGTCGCCTACCCCATCGACGTCCTCCTGGCGCAGTTCTCCTACGCGAACTGGGTCGGCAACCCGGGCGAAACGGAACGGCACCGTGCTGTCGCCGAGCGCATCCTCCAGCGCATGGCGCTCCAGGTTGACATCCTACAGCCGCGTTTCGTGATTCCCTTCGCCAGCTTCGTTCGCTTCTGCCATGAAGAGAACGCCTACCTCAACGAGGGGATGAACACCATCCGCGGCGCCGCCGAGTTCCTCAACCGCGAATCCGACGCCACCGTCGTGGTTCTCTACCCGGGCGACACCTGGGAGATCGGCGCCCCGCACGACAACCGCAAGGCCATCGAAAGCTACGAATCCGACGCGGTTGCCCCGTTCACGCCGCTCCGCTCCGATGTCGTCCCCCTGCGCGAACTCAAGGACCTCGCTGCTTCCTACGTCCAGCAGCTTCGCGACCACCACAGCCGCGCGTCGCTCCGTATCCTCCGGACTGGCGGCCTACTGCGGCCCGCGCACATCTACCTGACCGACCACGAACGCGCGGTTGCCCTCACCCTCGAAGGCGGTCTCCGGGCCTCGGCCCGGACGGCGGACAATTGCGACGTGGCGCTCTCGTCGTCGGCGTTGGCGTACTGCTTCCGGCACATGTGGGGCGGCAACACGCTGCTCGTAAACGGCCGCTACACCACGCCGCCGGGTGGCAACTTCGAGCACTTCCGCCGCTACCTGCTCCTCGCCGATCTCGTGAACCACGGGAAGGGCGTGATGGGCTACATCGCTCCGCGCGCCGGGCGCGTATGGAACGGTGTACTCGAACGCGGGGCCGCACTCGCCCGCCGTTAGCCGTTTCGGTTAGCCAGCAAATCGCCGCAGAACGCCACGATCGCGCCGTTCAGCACCTCCGCTGCTTCCCACTGCACGAAGTGCCCGCAGTCCCGCAGCAGGAACGGCCCGACGCGGTTCGGGAATACCACCTCGGCCATCCGGTCGAAATCCGGGTAGATTACGTGGTCCGAAGGCCCGAACAGCACGAGGCAGCGCGTGGGGTTCGGCGTTGCCATCGCCGAAGGTTCGCTTCGCGCCGCAGGGTCGAACACGCTCTCGTACCCCCCGAAGCTCGCTCGTAGCTTCGCCCCGTCCGCGAACGGCTCCGTCATGAAGTCCACTGCCTCGGGCGAAAACGAACCCGGGTGCGCCCAGAACCGCGACGTATAAAACGTCGCGATGTACCGGCGCCGCTCCCCCTCGGTCGCCAACTCCGCCGCCAGCGCGTCCGCGTTCGTCCCCTGCCGCCGGAAGTAATCCGACGCCTCCACCGGCGCCCGCGTTCGAAGCCCGGACATCTGCTCCTTGTCGTACGGAAGCGGCGAATTGAACAGCACCATTCGATCGACGAACCCCGGATACCGCAGCGACAGGTCCTGGATCACCGGCCCGCCGAGGTCCCCGCCGCACACCACCACCCGTTCGTGGCCCAGTTCGTCGTGCACCAGCGCGTACAGGTCCCGCACGTGCGACGGCACATCGTGGAACCCGTCCGGTCCCACCTCCGAATCCCCGAACCCCCGCAGGTCCGGCACGATGACCTCGAACCCGGCCGCGGCGAGCTCGGCGATGTTGCGCCACCAGATCCGCTTCGTCTCCGGCCACCCGTGGACCAGCAACAGCGGCACGCCGCCCGCACCCTCCCGGATGTACGCCTGCCGGAAGCCCCGGCGCGAGCAGTACTGCACGGCGAATTGGTCGGAACGAAGGTCATCGGGCATGGCGGCACTCGTCTCTGTCGGAATGATGCGCCAAGATAACACCGCGCCACGCCCCTTCGCGCCACATCAGCCGGGAGTACCGCCATGCCTTACCGTGCCTTCGTCGTAAATAAGTCCGGTGACGACTTCACCGCTGGCCTCACCACGCTCGATGAATCCGACCTGCCCGAAGGCGATGTCACCATTCGCGTCGAATGGTCCAGCGTGAACTACAAGGACGGCCTGGCCACCACCCCCAACGGCCGCGTGGTTCGCTCATATCCCATGACGCCCGGCATCGACCTCGCCGGCACCGTCGTTGAATCGAAGGACCCGCAGTTCGCCGCCGGCGACCCCGTCGTCGTCATCGGCTACGACCTCGGTGTTTCGCACCCGGGTGGCTACGCCGAACTCGCCCGCGTCCCCGCGAACTGGGTCGTTCGCCTCCCCGAAGGCCTGACCACGAAGGAGGCGATGGCTATCGGCACCGCCGGCTTCACCGCGGCGCAGTCTGTCGTCGCGCTCGAAGAGCACGGCATCCGCCCCGAGAGCGGCCCCATCATCGTCACCGGCGCGACCGGCGGCGTTGGCAGCACTGCCGTGAGCATGCTCGCGCAACTCGGCTACACCGTCGCCGCCAGCACCGGCAAGGCCGACGAACACGACTACCTGCGCGAACTCGGCGCCACCGAAATCCTCTCGCGGGAAGAGGTCAGCGCCGAAAGCAACCGCCCCCTCGAAAGCGAACGCTGGGCCGGCGCCGTCGACCCCGTCGGCGGCTCAACCACCGCCTACCTCGCCCGGACCATGAAGTACGGCGGTGTCATCGCCCTCTCCGGCCTCACCGGTGGCGGGCAGATCAACACCTCTGTCTACCCGTTCATCCTGCGCAGCGTCAGTCTCATCGGCATCGAATCGGTCTTCTACCCAATCGAGAAGCGCCGCGCGCTCTGGCAGCGCCTCGCCACCGACCTCAAGCCCCGCGGCCTGCTCGACACGATCGCCCACGAGACCGGCCTCGAAGGCATCCCCGACGCCGTCGCCCGGATCCTGAAGGGGCAGGTTCGCGGCCGGACCCTCATTCGCGTCCAGTAAGCGCCGAACCGTAGCGAGCGGGGGACCATCCCCCGCTCACACCCGCGTCGGCACCCCGTTCTCCTTCGTCACCACGCTGATTCGCCCGTCCCCCTCCATACAGGCGACCTTCACGTCTTCGATGCGCTCGACGCCCTGGTGGCGGAGCGTCGTCATCAGCTCCTCGACCGTGATCAACTCCTGGCGCATGTTTCGCCGCAACATCTTCCCGTCCTTCACCAGCATCAGCGGTGGCGGGTAGAACAGCCGCTGCATCACCGGGAAGTGGAACCCCAGCCAGTCGATCGCGTAGCTCCAGAAGATGATCGTCGACACCAGCACCAGCGAGTCGGCCATCCCTTGCGACTCCGTCGTGAGCGCGCCAGCACTTGCATCCGCGATCAGCACCACCAGCAACAGGTCCGAAATGCTCACGCTGCCCGCCTGCCGCTTCAGTACCACCCGCAAAAGGGCGAAGAGCGCCAGGTAGGTCACCGAACCACGCAGGACCGTTTCGAGCAGCGGCGCCTGGAACTCCAGTAGCGAGGACCAGTCGATATCCACACCTGCCTCCGGGAGGGCCATACAGCCCCTCCCGAGGCTAACCACAGCCGTGAAGCGAACCGCTCACGCACCCCCGGGATCGCTCGCAAGCGTGTAGAGGTTCCCCGGACAAGACACCCTCAGCCTTGCTGCTCGCTCCCCTACGGCACCCTTAGTGTCTACCCGGCTCTAACACCAATCTTACGTATTCATATTCGGAACCCTCTTGCCCGCTTAAGGGAAATTACGTACGGTTCACTCGCGGTTCACCCGACTTTTGCAGAGTGGCTAAGGGGTGAATCAGGGTGGAGTAAGCCCACGTCCGCTCGTGGCGGCGGGATTGCGGCCCCTGGTCAGGGCCTACGTCCCGGAGCGGCAAACAATCCACCGGCAACCCGGGTCGAGCGCAACTCGCCTGTGCCCGGCTCGGAACACGAGGTGCAGCGCGCGCGCCCCCGCGCTGCACCCGCTGATCTAGGGGCGAATCCACCCAAGGAGGATTGCCTGACAGGACGAATGCATGGGGACGCGACGGGGAAGACGCACACCCCCTACCGGCAAACCCACTGCCGGGGCATTTCCTGAAAGGACCAAGGACAGATGACGTTAGCCATCTACGGAAAACCGAGAAGGCGGCAGGTAGCCCTCGTGGTCCTGGCGCTCTTCGCAGTTCTCGGCGCCCTCGCGTTCGCTGCGTCGGCCGTGTTCGAAGCCTCGGCCGGTGCCAACGAGGATACCGAGGATGACGCCGGCGTCCTCGAGGCCACTGCTTCGCCTACCGACGACGCCAGCGAACCAACGTCCGAGCAGGACAGCAACGAAGGTGTCACGTCTGAGGACGACGCTACGCCCGCGCCCGAGGACGATGGCGAAGAAACCGAAGACGACGCCGTCCAGCCGGAAGAGCCCCAGCACCAGCTCAACGGCGGCGAAGATGAGCCCCTCTTCCAGGCCATGAGCACCGGGACTGCGACGTTGCACCCCCCGCACCAGGGCGCCACGAACCCAGGGTTCCAAGTTGGTACTTGCCCTGCTCCACCCCAGTGTAAGTCTGGCTGGTGGGGTTGGCATTTTGTCTTCCAGGGCAACAAGACCGAGTTCGTGACTCTGTCGGTTCAGTTCCTGAACGCGGGAATCGTCACCGACTTCGTTTCGCATCCCACCGCCAAGCACGCATACGTCTGGACCCCGGGCCCCGACACGCTGCTGAATGCAACAGCAACCACCAACGGCGGCCCTGATAAGGATTTCAACCTGAGCCACGTCTGCCCCGGCTCCTCCGGTCAGGGCATCATCGTCAAGAAGGTCACGACCGGTGGTGACGCTTCTGGTGTCCAGTTCAGCGGCACCATCTCCAAGGCCAACGGGTGGAACACGCACGTTGCAGATTGGTCGGTCACCGGCAGCGATGTTACCAACCTGATCTCCCTGGCCCACGATGACTACCGCATCCGCGAGAACTCGGTGAGCGGTTGGACGCTCAAGGGCTTCGCGCTTGCTGACTCGAACGGTGTCTGCCCCTCCCAGAGCAACAAGTACGGATTCGACTCCGGTCAGTCCTACAAGACGGTCAAGGTCAAGAAGAACCAGATCACCGTTGTCTGTGTCCTGAACGAGAAGAACCCGACCAGCACCGTAATCATCCAGAAGGTCGTGAAGGGTGGAGACGCGACCGGAGTGACCTTCTCCGGTAACCTCGGCAACCTTCCGTGGGAAGTGACCGGTGGCGGTTCCGCAGTCACATTCACGTTGAACGTCGGGAGCTACACCGTCACGGAGACCAATGTCCCCGATAGCTGGGAGCTCAAGGGCTTCTACGTTAGCGACAAGAAGAACCACCAGTGCTCGACGAAGGAGTCGGACTACTCGGGCAGCAGCAAGACC
>CAZWBW010000101.1:0-9887 GCA_964632355.1 uncultured Anaerolineaceae bacterium
CATCGGCAACCAACCGCCTATCTCCCGCCTGTTAACAACCTCGCCGGTCACAACAACTAAGCACTGTTCGCTGCGCCCTTTGGGCGCCTATCGCGCCCTCTGCTACGATCTTCGTATTCCCCTCGCACGCCCGGAGGCCCCATGAGCGCCCTTTCTCAGCGCGATCCCGATGTCGCCAGCATCATCGCTGACGAACGCACCCGACAGATCGAAACGCTCGAGATGATCGCGAGCGAAAACTACGCCTCGGCAGCCGTCCTCGAAGCGACCGGCTCCGTCTTCACGAACAAGTACGCCGAGGGGTACCCGGGTAAGCGCTACTACGCCGGTAACGTCCATAGCGACCGCCTCGAAACGCTCGCTATCGAACGCGCGAAGCAGCTCTTCGGCGCCGACCACGTCAACGTCCAGCCGACCTCCGGCGCCGAGGCCAACATGGCCGCCTACTTCGCCACCGTCCAGCCCGGCGACACCATCATGGGCCTCAACCTCGACCAGGGCGGACACCTCACCCATGGTTCGCCCGTCAACTTCAGCGGCCGCCTCTACAACTTCGTCCCCTACACCGTCGACCGCGAAACCGAAGTGCTCGACATGGCGGCCGTCCGCAAGCTGGCGCTCGAATCGAAGCCGAAGCTCATCGTCGCTGGATACACCGCCTATCCGCGCAAGATCGACTTCGCCGCCTTCGCCGAGATCGCCAGGGAAGTTGGCGCGCGGCTCATGGTCGACATGTCGCACATCGCGGGGCTCGTCGCGGGCGGCCAGCATGAATCGCCCGTGCCCCACGCCGACCTCGTGACCACGACCACGCACAAGACGCTGCGCGGCCCCCGCGGCGGCATGATCCTCTCGACCGCCGAGATGGCCGAGGTCATCGATAAGGCCGTCTTCCCCGGCACGCAGGGCGGCCCGCACCTCCATTCGATCGCCGGCAAGGCCGTGGCCTTCGGCGAGGCGCTGAAGCCCGAGTTCCGCGACTACGCCCGCCGCATCGTCGAAAACGCCGCCGTGCTCGCCGATGAGCTCATGGCCGGCGGGCTGCGGCTCGTCTCCGGCGGCACCGACAACCACCTCGTGCTCGCCGACTGCAACTCCTTCGGCATCAGCGGGCTCAAGGCACAGAACGCGCTCCAGGGCGCCGGCATCATCACGAACCGCAACACCATCCCGTACGACGAACGCCCGCCGTACGTCGGGAGCGGCCTGCGCATCGGGACGCCCGCGCTCACTTCGCGGAACATGGGGCCCGACGAGATGCGCCGCGTCGCCGGGTGGATCCTGCGCGTCCTCAAGGACCCCGATGGCCCCGGCGTGCGCGAATCGGTCCGCCAGGAAGTGGCCGAATTCGCCCGCGCCTACCCGGTGCCCGGCATCAGCGACGCCGAGCTGGCCGCCGTCTAGGCCCGGCCTTCGAAGCCAACGAACACGCTGTCCTCACCCCAACCCTCTCCCGCCGTGCGGGAGAGGGTCTTTTTTTCGCACTCCCCTTGCGTTGCGATGCGGAAAGGTTCGGGTGTGAGGGGACGAAAGTTCGCGGGGTGAAGGGGGACGCTCCCTTACGGTCGCGGTACTGGTTCGTGCTCCGTCGGGAGTTGTTGGCCGATAGCCGACAGCCGATAGCCGCTGGCCAACGGCCAGCCTCACTCCTGCACTTCGATCACGTACGACGTTATCTCGCGGATCTTCGCGTCCCGGGCGTGGCTGGTGAACCGGTACACATCGCAGAACGCGTACGACTGCCCGTTTTCGAACCGCAGGATGCCGTGCGCCGCCCCGACGTTCCCGTGCGTGATGATGTCGGTAATCTCCACCTCTTTTGCGCGCACATCCTGCATCTGTCGCAGGTCGTTCTCGAAGTTCTCCCGGCCTTCGATGCGCGTGTCGCCCACCCGGTTCCAGGTGACGTTGTCCGAGACAAAGCCAAGGATCCGGTCAACATCACCTTCGGCGAACGCGATGTTGAAGTCGCGCAGCTGCGCCTTCTTCGGCGCGTTTCCACAGTCTTCGCTTGCAATGACGCGTACCATTCTGCGGTTCTACGGGGTGATCCGCCCTACGTGCAATGGTTCGTGTCACACAAGAACGGTTATCGCCGGTTCACGAGAATCGCCTGCGACACCCGCCCGATGGGCCCGTGCAGGTCGTGCACTACCGACTCCACCAACCCGATGCCGTACTCCTGCGCGGTCGCCTTCGTTTCGAGGCAGATCCACTCACCCTCCGGCATGCGGTGCAGGTGCAGCGAGATATCGGCATTGATGAAGCCCACCTGCTCGTCCGGGCGAATGTGGCCCAGCGCGTTCCCGAAGTCCGAGGTCGCGGCCAGCCGCACGAGCGGCGACGTCGCCTCGCCCTCCACGAAGGGTACGGGGATGCGAATCCACGCCGTGCCGCGCCCTCGCCCGGGTTCGCCATCCACCCGCCGCACCTCGACCGTGGTGTGAAAGCCGGGGTACCGGGTGGACTGCCGCTGGCGCTCCTCGGGCGGCAGGTTGTGCGCCAGCGCCTCGCCCATCGAGACCGTCGGGAGCGTTTCGTGGCTCGCCACCCAGCGCGGGGGCGGCAGTACCTGTTGCGGAAGCGCGACCTTCGAACGCCGGAGCAGGAGCGCCGTCGCCCGGCTCACCTCCACGCCATCGGAAAGCAACGACGCCTCGAGCACCGCGATGCGCTTCCCTTCGCGCACCACCCGCGCGGTCGCGGCGAGCGGCGCCTTCGGCACGGGGCGAAGCAGGTCGATGGTGAGCCGTGCCACCTGCAGCTCCGGGTCGCTGTTCGCCCGTTCGATGGCCCGCGCGAGCAGCCCCGCGGGCGGCCCACCGTGCAGCACGCCCGGGCCCCACGGGCTTCCCGCCCGCTCCGTTGGTACGAACAGGTCACCATCGCGCAGGAATACCGGCTCCTCCCCCACGTGTACCTCCAGCAGTGGCGTTGGGGAGAGTCTACGTGGCACGAACGGTAAGGGCTGTCGGCCGTCGGTCCCCGTCCTCGACCAACCGGGACGACTGATACACCCCCGCCACCCCGGTCGCCCCGGGGACACCGTGACTTGATCGCGGCCGCGTCATGGTTAGTGGATCTCCGATAAAGGAGGCAGGATATGCATCCTGTCGATGCCGCTGAGGCCACGAGACTCGACTACCAGGACCGCCAGGACTTCCGAGGACGCCGACCGGGGGCTCGTTGCCAGCCTCGAACCGGCAGTCGTTACTTCCAACGGCCGTGTTGTCTGGGACAACGATGCCTGGCGCTTCCTGGAAGCGCCGTGCCCGCCAACCGCCAACCCAAGCTTCTGGCGACAGGGCCAGCTCTGTTCCCGGCAGGGGCCCTTCCAGGTGACAGACGGTATCTACCAGGTGCGCGGGCTTGACCTGTCGAACATGACACTGATCGAGGGGGAGCGCGGCGTCATCGTCGTCGACCCCCTGATCTCAGTTGAAACGGCCAGCGCCGCGCTCGACCTGTACCGGAGGCACCGCGGCGACCGGCGAGTAACCGGCGTGATCCATACGCACTCGCACATCGACCACTTCGGCGGCATCGATGGCGTGTTGCCCGCCGAGGAGGTGCCTAGTCTTGCGCCCGATGGCTTCCTCGAACATGCGGTGTCGGAGAACGTCTTCGCCGGCACGGCGATGCTGCGGCGCGCTATCTACATGTACGGCGCGAGCCTGCCCAAAGGCCCGACGGGGAACATTGGAACCGGCCTGGGACAGACCCAATCCACCGGCACAGTCAGCCTGCGAGCGCCCACCGTTGATATCACGCATACGGGCCAGGTCGAGACAGTGGATGGGGTCAGGTTCGAATTCCAGGTGACGCCCGATACCGAGGCCCCGGCTGAGATGAACTTCCTGGTCCCCGAACGGCGGGCGCTCTGCATGGCGGAGAACGCAACCCACAACCTGCACAATGTGCTCACCCTGCGCGGGACCCAGGTCCGGGATACTCACACCTGGGCACGATACCTCGATGAAGCGATCCTCCGGTTCGGAGACCGCGCGGACGTCCTGTTCGCCTCCCCCCACTGGCCGACGTGGGGCCGCGACCGCATCGGTACCTTCCTCGCAGAGCAGCGCGACCTCTACACCTACCTCCACGACCAGACGCTTCGGCTGATCAACCAGGGATATACCGGCGTGGAGATGGCGGAGATGATTGAGCTGCCGCCGCGCCTCGCACACGCCTGGCATGCCCGGGGCTACTACGGCTCCTTAAGTCACAACGTGAAGGCCATCTACCAGCGGTACATGGGCTGGTTCGACGGGCATCCATCGAGCCTGTGGGAGTATCCGCCGGAGGAATCGGCCAGGCGGTATGTGGATTGCATGGGCGGCGTGCAGTCTGTCATCGCCAAGGCTCGCGAGTACCTCGAGGCCGGTGACGCCCGCTTCGTTGCACAGCTCCTGAAGCACGCGGTATTCGCTGAGCCCGGCAATTCTGAAGCGAAGGAGCTACTGGCTACCGCGTACGAACGCCTCGGCTTCGAAGCCGAATGTGGCCCATGGCGGAACTTCTACCTTACCGGGGCCCAGGAACTGCGAGGGAACGCCGCGCCCGACTCGCAGCCGCTCGAATTGCGCGGTGTGGGAACAGGGCTCACCGTCGACCAGGTCTTCGATTCGCTGGCCATTCGCGTGAACGGGCCACAGGCCGCCATGGACGAGGGTTTCTCCATCGCCTGGGACATTGCCGACCTGGGAGAGCGCCACCGCATGACGCTCTCGAACGGCGCGTTGAGCCACAGTCGCGTGCCCCCGGGGACTGACGCCGACCTGTCGGTTCGCCTCACAAAGCAACAGCTCCTTGAGTTCGCCGGGGGCGCCGAGGTGCCAGCTACGAGCACCAGCGGCGACACAGGAATTCTTGACCGCCTCCGCACCCTGCTGGACGTGCCCGACCCGGGATTCGCCATCGTGACGCCCTAGCCAGCAGGTCGCAGAGAACGCACGGAGGCCGCGGGCCGGGTCGTTGGGCCCGCGGCCATCGGCCGTCGGCTATCGGCCATCCGCCTCGCAGGAGCACCGGAACCAGTACCGCGACCGTTTGGGAGCGTCCGCCACCACCACCCGCAGCAGCGCCACATCACCGGCGCACTCGGTCCGCTCGGCGGGAGAGGGGCCGGGGGATGAGGGTTCACCCGACAGCCGACGGCCGACCGCCTACCGCCTACCGCCCCCACGACGCCAGTTCGAACGTCGCCAGCAGCCCGTTGTGGTCGCTGATGTAGAGCGGCGTGCCGTCCGGGCGCTGGCCCGGCTCGTGCGCGAACAACCCCGACGAAAGCGGCATCCATCCGTCCGTCATCAGGAAGTCCGTGCGCGCAGTGAGCGGCTCCTGTTCGCCCAGCACGCCAATGCGGCAACACGTGCCCACCCCTTCGGGCAATGGCACCACGTCGACCAGCCCCGCTGCTTCGAACACACCGTAGACACCGCCGCCCGCCGGGTCGCTGACGCCCGCCATCACGATGACCGGCCCTTCGCCGCGGGTATTCTCGATCCATTCGACGAAGTGGCCTGCCTGGGCCTCACGGACACGGTCGCCGCCGCCGGTGAAGTGCGCCAGGTAGAGGTCGATTTCGCCCATGCCCTCGGGCCCCTTCACCACCACGTGGATCGCCGTGCGCCGCTCGCCCGTCTCCGATGTCCGCGGGTTCAGGCCGTCGTCGATCATTTCCATGCGAACGAGCGGGAAGCGGTCGGTGCGCACCAGGATGAGCTCGCCTTCTTCGAACCCGACCTGCTTCACGAGCGCGTCGCTCTGCTCCCGCGTCTGGCCCGGGAACCATGGGTTCGCCCGGGCGTAGAAGGGCTCCATCTTGAGCTCCTTCGCCAGCACCGCCGAAGCCGCCCCGTGCGCCTGCGTCCACGACGCCTCGTTGAAGCCGATGACGTCGGGGTCGAACGCCCGGAGCTCTTCGATAAGCATTGCGAGCCGCTCTTCGAAGGTATCGCTGAGCACCGGTTCGCTGGCATCGAGCGGCAACGGGCTCGCAAGGTTCACGAAGGCCACGCGGAGGTGCACGGGCGGTGCGGGCGGCACCGTCGCCCGGGCGGCCTCCTGCGACGCGGTGACCGTGACGGTGGCCGTTCGCCGGGCGGGTTCGGGCGCCCGCAGATCGCTTCCGCTGCAGGCAGCCAGCCCCACGGCGGCCAGTAACGCCGCCACCAGGAGGAGGAATCTACCGCTCATTGACATCCCCCGCAGGGCGCTGCTGTACTGAACGGAACAGGCAACGACGGAGACGAGTAGCGCCCGTGCGCCTGCTCAGCGAGCCCCGGTTGGTGCGAAGGGGGCGCAGGAAGCGGCCGCGAAAATCCCTCCCGAGCCTCCGCCCGAACCGGGCTGTTGGCTATTGGCTCTTGGCCACTGGCCACGGCGTTCGAGTGTGAACGTGGCACACGCTTCGAACGCCGGCAGCCCCTAGTAGACGCGGACGGACGCCCACCGTTACCGGGCTGGAGTGCATGATGGCCTGGCAAAGGCGACGCACCAGCGGGTCGAATGTGGACTACTGGTGCCAACAGCCGATAGCCAACAGCCAACAGCCTCCTCGAGTGCCCGCCTCGTGCGGGAAACAGGGTGGTACCGCGGGCCTGCACGCTCGTCCCTGTGGCCGGGACGAGCGTTTTTTCGTGGACGCCTCGTCTCGCTCGTGCAGAAATCACCATAAGTGGGTACGACGGTAGTGGCGTTCGCGGTTCCATTCCCGGCGCCATCTCAGCATCGCCCAGCGGAGTTCGCAATGTTCAAGACGGTCGACCCGAAGGTCTCCTTCCCGGCGCTCGAAGCTCGCATCCTCGAATTCTGGCAGCGCCACTCGGTCTTCCTTCGCAGCGTCGAAGAGCGCCCAGAAGATAACCTCTTCGTCTGGTACGAAGGCCCGCCCACTGCGAACGCCCGGCCCGGCATTCACCACGTCCTCGCGCGCGTCTTCAAAGATATCGTGCCCCGGTACAAGACGATGCGCGGCTATCGCGTGCCGCGAAAGGCCGGCTGGGATACCCACGGCCTGCCCGTCGAACTCGAGATTGAAAAGGAACTCGGCCTCAAGTCCAAGCCCGAAATCGAGGCCTACGGCATCGCCCGCTTCAACGAAAAGTGCCGCGAAAGCGTCTCCCGCTATGTCGAAGAATGGACGCGCCTGAGCGAGCGCATCGGGTTCTGGGCCGACCTCGAAAACCCCTACGTCACCTACCACAACGACTACATCGAAACCGGCTGGTGGATCTTCAAGCAGCTCTGGGACCGCGGAATGATCTACCAGGACTACCGCAGTACCCCCCACTGCCCACGCTGCGGCACCAGCCTCAGCGACCACGAAGTCGCCCTCGGCTACGAAGACAACGTCCCCGACCCAAGCGTCTTCGTGAAATTCCGCGTGCGCGACTCGGCCCTGTTCAAGATGGGGCACCCGCGCTCCCGCCCGCTCGGCGACCGCGCCGCCATCGTCGCATGGACCACCACGCCGTGGACCCTGCCCGGCAACACCGCCCTCGCCGTGAAGCCCGACGCCGACTACGGCATGTACGCCCACGAAGGCGACATCCTCGTGCTTGCGACCGAACTGGCCCCCAGGGTGCTCGGCGAAGACGCGAAGCCCATGCTCACCATCAAGGGCGAAGGGCTCGTCGGCCTCGAATACGAACCGCTCTACCGGCCCGAGTTCGTCGGGCAGGAGGTCATGCGCTTCGACGACGAAGGCCACCTCCAGCGCGTCACCGACCCCGAGGAGACGAACGGCCTCCGCCGCGTCATCGCCGCCGACTACGTCTCGCTCGAAGACGGCACCGGCATCGTGCACATCGCCCCCGCGTTCGGTGGCGAAGACTTCGAGGAAGGCAAGAAGCACCGGCTCCTGTTCGTCCAGCCCGTCGACCTGCGCGGCATCATGGCCGATAACCTGCCCGGCGCCGGGAAGTTCGTGAAGCAGGCCGATAACGACGTCATCCGCGACCTCGAAACGCGCGGGCAGATGCTCAAGAAGGGCACCATCAAGCACACCTACCCCTTCTGCTGGCGCTGCCGTACGCCGCTGCTCTACTACGCGAAGCCGAGCTGGTACATCCGCACGACGCGCTACCGCCAGCAGCTCATCGAAGGCAACGAGCGCATCAACTGGTACCCCGAGCACATCAAGCGCGGCCGCTTCGGAAACTGGCTCGAAAACAACATCGACTGGGCCGTCAGCCGCGAACGCTACTGGGGCACCCCGCTCCCGTTCTGGAGGTGCGAAGACTGCGGCAATGCCACCTGCGTCGGCTCCCGCGCCGAGCTCGCCGAACGCGCCACCGACCGCGCGAAAGCCGAGGCGCTCGACGACCTGCACCGCCCCTACATCGACGAGATCACCCTGCGCTGCCAGTGCGGCGGCGAAATGCGCCGCGTCCCGGAAGTGGCCGACGCCTGGTTCGATAGCGGCGCCATGCCCTACGCGCAGTGGCACTACCCCTTCGAAAACGAGGAGAGGTTCCTCCGGCACTTCCCGGCCGACTTCATCTGCGAGGCCATCGACCAGACGCGCGGCTGGTTCTACACGCTCCACGCCGAAGCCACGCTGCTGAAGGCAGCCGAAGCCATTCCCGATGGCATCGCCTTCAAAAACGTCATCTGCCTCGGCCACATCCAGGACGAGAAGGGCCAGAAGATGTCCAAGTCGCGCGGCAACGTCGTCGACCCCTGGTCCATCATCGACCAGTTCGGCGCCGACGCGACCCGCTGGTACATGTTCTCGGCCGGCTTCGCCCGGACTTCGGGCCGCTTCGGTGCAGGGCTCGTCGAAGAGGGCCTGCGCCGCTTCCTGCTGACCCTCTGGAACACGTACTCGTTCTTCGTCAGCTACGCCAACATCGATAAGGTCGACCCGCGGCGGGCGCCCGAAGGCGAAGTCCCGGAGATCGACCGCTGGCTGCTGAGCGAGCTCAACGCACTCATCCTCAAGGTCACCGAAGAGCTCGACAACTACGACCCGACCGACGCCGCCCGCGCGCTCGACGCCTTCGTCGACGACCTGTCGAACTGGTACGTGCGCCGGTCGCGCCGCCGGTTCTGGCGCGGCGTGAGCGAATCGGACACCGACAAGCAGAGCGCGTACTACACGCTCTACACCGCGCTCGTCACGCTCTCGAAGCTGCTCGCGCCGTTCACGCCGTTCGTCGCCGAAGAGATGTACCAGAACCTCGTGCGCTCGCTCGACGACAGCGCGCCGCTTTCGGTCCACCTCGCCGACTGGCCCACGGCCGACACGAGCAAGATCGACCAGCGGCTCAACGACGAGACGCAGCTCGTGAAGCGCATCTGCTCGCTCGGCCGGGCCGCGCGCGCGAAGGCGCAGATCAAGGTGCGCCAGCCCGTCCGTGAGGCAGACGCCGAAGCGCTGCGCAAGAACGAACAGCTCGTCCTCGAAGAGCTGAACGCGAAGGCGCTGCGGCTGCTCACCGACGAAACCGAAGTCCTGCGGTTCGAGGTGAAGCCGAACCTGCCGGTGCTCGGCCGCAAATACGGTTCGGGCGTGGCAACCATCCGGCAGGGGCTCGCCGCGATGCCGCCGCAGGCCGTCGCCGACCTCGTTCGCAGCGGCAAGACGGTGCCGGTCGAGGGCTTCGAACTCGAACCCGAGGACATCCTGCTCGAAGTGCGCGACGGCGAGGGCTACTCGGCCGCGACCGACTGGGGCCTCGCCGTGGCCATCGCGACCGAGATCACGCCGGAACTCGCCGACGAAGGCCTCGCCCGCGACCTCGTGCGCCGCATCCAGGACATGCGCCGCGATGCCGGCTTCGAACTCGCCGACCGCATCACGACGTGGTACCAGGGCGACGGCGACATCGCCCGCGTCATGGCCTCGCACGCGGACTACATCAAGGGCGAAACGCTGAGCA
>CAZWBW010000102.1:0-9864 GCA_964632355.1 uncultured Anaerolineaceae bacterium
CACGAACTTCTTCTTCGGCCAGTGCAGCGCAGCGTGGGGCGGGATGCCGGACGAAATGACGATGTCGTGCGTGTGGATGAGCTGGAGGACGTTGCGGGCGGTCCAGCGGACGACGCGGTAGGGCCGGCCGGGGTCGTGGTCGATGACTTCGTTGGGGCCGGCGAGGGTCACCTGTGCGCCTTCGACGTGGCGCGACAGCACGTCGGCCATGGCGGTGGCGCGAATGCCGGGCGCTGACATGTGCGAGCCGAGATGACCACGGCAGAGAATGAGGATGCGCGGCCCGGCTTCCATGGGCGGGGAGGGTACGAGAGCGCCGGCAGAAAGGCAAAGGGGCGGGCGTTTCGGCGCTAGTCAGCGCCCGACGGCACCTCCGGTCGTGCGCCACGGGCGGCGTCGGCGAGTGGGTCGGGTTCGGGCTCGCCCGGCGCGAGCCACAGGTACACGAACCCGATGACCCCCGCGACGGTCGACGCGGCGAGCACGCCCATCTTCGCCTCCTCCTGGATGGCGGCGCTGTCGAAGGCGAGGCCGGTGATGAACAGGGAGACGGTGAAGCCGATGCCGGCAATCAGCCCCACCCCGGCGAAGTGGACGACGCCGGCGTTCGCGGGCATCGAAGCGAGACCGAGCCGCACCGCGATGTACGAGAACACGAGGATCCCGATCGGCTTGCCGAGCACGAGCCCGAAGAACACGCCCGCGGTGGCCGAGCTTTCGAATGCGGCGGAGACGCTGTCGCCATTGACCACGACGCCGGCGTTCGCGAGCGCGAAGATGGGGACGATCAGGAAGCTGACCCACGGGTGGAGGGTGTGTTCCAGCCGTTCGAGCGGCGATACCGTGTCGCGGCTGAGCCGTTCGAGCTCGCGGATGGCGGCGGCTTCGGCTTCGTGGTCGCCGATCTTGCATGCGGCTTCGTACCGCTCGATCAGCGCCGGGGCGTGCCGTTCGAATTCGCGGCGGGCGTAGAGGGGCGCCGCCGGCGTGAGGAACGCGAGGACGACGCCCGCGATGGTGGCGTGGATGCCGCTCTGGTAGACGGCTATCCAGAACAGGATGCCGAGTGCCACATAGACGTCGGTCGAGCGAGTACCCCACGCGCGGAGCCCGAGGATCACCAGCAGGACGAGCCCGCCCCATGCCAGCGGTTCGACGCTGATCGATTCGGTGTAGAAGACGGCGATGACAACGATGGCGCCGAGGTCGTCGACGATGGCGAGCGCGAGGAGGAACACCTTCAGCGAGAAGGGCACCCGGCGCCCGAGCAACGTGAGCACGCCCACGGCGAAGGCGATGTCGGTCGCCATCGGGATGCCCCAGCCTTTCGCGCTGTCGGTGCCGGCGTTGAACGAGACGTAGATGAGCGCGGGAACCACCATCCCACCGAGCGCCGCCACGGCCGGGAGCGTCGCACGGCGCACCGAGGCGAGTTCGCCGTGCAGGAGTTCGCGTTTGATCTCGAGGCCGACCACGAAGAAGAAGATGGCCATCAGCCCGTCGTTCACCAGGTGGCCGAGCGTCTGGTGAATGACGAAGCGGTTGGCGTCGAGCTCGAACTCGGCGTGCCAGAGGTCGAAGTAGAGGTCGTCCCACGGCGAGTTGGCCCAGGCGATGGCGACGATCGCGGCGGCAAGGAGCAGGATGCCGCTCGATGCTTCGATGGCGGCGAAGGCCTGGATCGGCCGGATGAACCGCTCGGTGACGAATCGGCGCCCGGGGCCGTGGGAGTGGAGCAGGTCGTGCGTCATGTACGGTAGGCGTGCCTCGGTGTGGGGGTGCGCAGGTTCGTTGCTCCGAAACTACCACCCGGGGCGGTGCGGACAACGCCGAAGGGCCGCGTGTCGATTATTCGTAACGTAGTTGCGCGGCCCATTCGCGGACCGTGTCGTGGTGGCGGGCCCACGCCTTCCAGACCGATTCGGCCCACGCGAGCACGAGCGCGCGGTGCTCGGTCGCGCCGGCGGCGCGAGCGACGTCGTGCACGGTGAGCCTCCAGCCGGTGGGTGACGGTGGGTCGAGCCACGGCCAGTCGCGGCGAAGGTCCGCGAGCGCGCCGCGGGCCCGCACGAGCTCCCGTGCGTCGAGCCCGTGTTCGAACGCAAGGCAGAGTGCCACGAGGTGGAGCGCGACCGACTGGCGCTGGCGGCGGGCGTTCTCGCCGGGGTGCTGCGCGGCGTAGGCGTCGACGGTGTAACCGTGGACTGGCCAGTAGTCCGCGTTCTCGTATTCCTTCGCGAGGACGGTGCCGTACACGGCCCAGCACGCGGGCGACGCGCCGATGTACTCGTGCGCCGGCCCATCGGACCGGGGAAGGACGGCGCCGCAACCGGGGCAGGGCTCAAGGTCGTGTGTCGGCGAACTCATGGTCGAGCCCTAGGTCGCGGCGCTCATGCTCAGACCCCTGCGCCCAGGCCCCGGTTGAGCCACGCACGGGCGAGGTGGAGTTGCTCGTACGTCACGCGGTCGCCGAGCGCTTCCTTGAGCGGGCCGAGCGCGCCAATAGGCCCGGGGCCGGCGACCTGCCGGATGCGTTCGATGGTCGCGGCATCGACCCACTGCGCGACATCGTCGATTTCGCCGCGCTGGACGAGTTCGGCGATGTGGCCGACGACCGTGGTGACGGCGAGGCCCCGTTTCGCGGCGATCTCCGGGATGTCCATGCCGCGGCGGTAGAGTTCGAGCGTGCTGCGGGCGGTCGGAGCGATGGTGCGGCCGTCGCGCCCGCGGATCGGTGTTTCGGCCGTTGTTCGAGTGGAGCGCGTGGCCGCGCGGCCGTTGCGCGATGCGTGTGCGCGCGTCACCGCGAGGAAGGCTTCGCCGTAGCGCTCGTACTTCACGTTGCCGACGCCGCTGATGGCGAGGAACTCGGTGCGCGTGCGCGGGCGGCGCCGCGCCATCTCGCGCAGGGTCGCGTCGCTGAAGATGGTGAATGGGGGCACGTTCGCTTCTTCGGCGAAACGGCGGCGCACGGCGCGGAGTTCCTGGAAGAGCGCTTCGTCTTCGCCCTCGAGCACTTCGCGGCGCGTGGGCGGCGCCACGCAGGGGCCGCAGTTGCCGCACGAGCGCTCGTGGCCTTCGTCGCCGAAGTAGTCGAGGATGCGCGCGCGGAGGCAGGTCATCGATTCGGCGTAGCGCTGCATCGCGTCGAGTTTCTGGATCGCGTGTTCGCGGTGCGCTTCGAGCCCGGCGGTATCGATCTCGTCTTCGCCGCCGGGGCGGGTGGCCCAGACCATCTGCCCGGAACGCCCCGCGAGCCCCGATTCGACCAGTGCGAGCACCGCGGCGTTGACGCCCGGCTCGTCGTCCTCTTGCATCACTTCGCGGATGTGGACGCGGCGGCCCTGGTACGAAACGAGCGCGCGGTAGACATCGACCACGACGTGCGGCTCGGGGTGGGCGAGGTCGATGAAGAACTCGCGGAGCTGGCGGTCGCGCGGGGTGAAGTAGAGGACGCACTCCGACGGTTCGCCGTCCCGGCCGGCGCGGCCGGCCTCCTGGTAGTACGCCTCGAGCGATTCGGGCAGGTCGTGGTGCAGCACCATCCGCACGTCTGGCTTGTCGATGCCCATGCCGAAGGCGTTCGTCGCGACGATGATGCGCAGGCTGTCGCGGGCGAAGGCATCCTGGATGCGCTTGCGGTCGGCGTCGTCCATGCCGGCGTGGTAACGGGCGCAGCGGATCCGTTGGCGCTGGAGGTAGTCCGTAAGCGCTTCGACCTTCTTCCGGGTGCCGCAGTACACGATGGCGGATTCGTCGCGAAGTTCGCGGAGCTTTTCAGCGATGCGCTCGGCTTTCTCCTTCTGCGTCTTCACGTGGACGACGTCGAAGCGCAGGTTCGGGCGATCGAACCCGGCGACGTGGACGACCGGGTCGCGGAGCTGCAGCTTCGCGACGATGTCGTCGCGCACGAGCGGGTCGGCGGTGGCGGTGAGCGCGACGATTGGCGGGTTCCCGAGCTTCTGCCGCACGAGCCCGAGATCGCGGTAGCTCGGGCGGAAGTCGTGGCCCCACTGCGAGATGCAGTGCGCTTCATCGATGGCGAAGAGGCGGATGTTCGCGCGGCGGAGCGCGGCCATGAAGGCCATGTCACCGAACCGTTCGGGCGCGACATAGAGCATGCGCAGGCGGCCCTTCACTGCGGCATCGAGGACCTGGAGCTGTTCGTCGCGCGGGATGGTGGAGTTGATGGCGGCCGCGGGAACGCCGTCCTGCCGCAGCGCATCGACCTGGTCCTTCATGAGCGCCAGCAGCGGCGAAACGACGACCGTCAGGCCGCCCTCGGCGAGGATGGCCGGGACCTGGAAGCAGATGCTCTTGCCGCCGCCCGTGGGCATCACGGCAAGGGTGTCGCGGCCCGCGAGGACCGCGCTGATGACCTCCGCCTGCCCGGGGCGGAAGTCGTGGTACCCGAACACTTCCTGGAGTACGGCTCGCGCGCGCTGCAGGGGAACACCGGGATTGGGACGCCGGACGATGCCGCTGGACGAAGGGGGCATGCGGCGAAGTCTAGAACATTTGAGCGAAGCGGCAACTCGGGGGAGTGCAAGCGGGTGCTCAGTGCTCAGTGCCCGGTGCCCAGTGAGCAGTGCACAGTTCCCGGTGCCCAGTGAGCAGTGCACAGTGCCCGGTGCCCAGTGCAGGTAGGAGAGGTCCCGCTGTGGCCTCGGAACCTGTGGGGCGCCCATCGAATGCCACACCGTTCGCTCGCCATTAGTGGCGAGCACGCCGCGGCGCGGCCCTCGTTCCGGTTCTTCAACGGATCCGGCCCTCCCCCTCTCCCGCCGCGAGCCGGAGAAGGGGCCGGGAGATGAGGGTCTACCCCGGCGTGCGCTTTCACCCCGGCCCTCTCCCGTCGTCACGGGAGAGGGCCGGGTGACTCGGCACTGGGCACCGGGCACTGCGGCCCGGAGGGCCGCCTACTTCGCGACCGCCGCGAGGACGTGCTGGAACGTGTCGTCTCGGGTTGTTTCGACTTCGATGACGGCGGGGCGGCCGGCGGCCAGTGCCTGTGGGATGGCGTCGCGCAGGGAGGCTTCGTCGGACACCTTGAAGGCGGCGCAGCCGATGGCTTCGGCGATTTTCGCGTGGTCGAACGGGTGGAATTCGGACGCGATGGGGCGGTCGCCCTGGCCGTGCAGCACCCACCCGAGCGCCTGGTTGTTCAGCACAACCGTGACGATCGGGAGGTTCTCCTCGATTGAGGTCATGAGACCGTGCATGGTCATGGCGAAGCCGCCGTCGCCGCAGACAGCGAACACGGGCGTCTGCGGGAAGGCGTAGCGCGCGCCGAGGGCCGCGGGGATGGCGTACCCCATGCCGCCCGTGGCGTTCGGCTGGAGGAAGCGGCGCTGCCCCTTCGCGCGGAAGTCGTGGAGCATGAACAGCCGGTTCTCGCCCGCGTCGCAGGTGACGATGGCGTCGTTCGGCAGGGCTTCGCTGAGCACCGACACGGCGCGCCGGGCGCTGATCGGCGTGCCGTCGGCGCCGACCGGTTCGCCGAACCCGTACTGGCGTCGCGCTTCCTCGACACGGCCCGTGCCACCGGTTGCCGATTCGCCGAGCCGCTGCCGGAGCGCAGTGAGCACCTGGTCGGCGTCGCCGACGAGGGCGTGGGCGGCGGGCTGGGTCCACGCGGCGTTCAGCGGGTCGACGTCGACCTGGATGAGCGTCTGCCGCGCGGGGTCGAGCAGCTTCGGGTTGTCGTTCACGAGGTCGGTGGCGGAGAGCCGCGTGCCGACCGCGATCACGAGGTCGGAATCGCCGACGATGGCGTTCGCCCAGTCGTTGCCGAACGTGCCGATGACACCTGCGGAAAGCGCGTGGTCCTCGGGGAATGTGCCCTTGCCGGCGGCTGTGGTGGCGACCGGGATGTCGAGCGCTTCGGAGAAGCGGCGGAGCGTGTCTTCGGCCTTGCTCAGGCGCACGCCGTTCCCGGCGATGATGACGGGCTTGCTCGCCGCGCGGATGGCGTCGGCGGCGGCATCGAGGAGTTCGTCGCGCGGCAACAGGTTCGCTTCGGCGAGGTAGTTGCCGCCCCAGTGGATGGCGGGCCGGGTCGGCGGTTCGAGGCGACGGTTCACAGCGGCGCTATCGAACACGACCGCGATGGGCCCGGGCGCGCCGGTGACCGCGTGCTTGTAGGCGAGCTGCGTGAGCTGGACGGCCTGCACGGGGTCGCGCGCGACGAACGTGCGCCGGGTGATGGCTTCGAAGCCGCGCTGCAGGTCGTAGCTGCCGTAGTGCCCGGCGCCCGACTGGTACGGCGCGTGGTGGGCGAACGGGCCGCCTTCGCTGAAGTCGACGAGGATGATCATCGGCGAGCAGCCGGTGTTCGCTTCGACGATGCCGGCGCCGGCGTTCGTCAGCACCCATGCGCCCTGCCCCATGACCACGGCGGGCTTGCCGGTGAGGCGTCCGTAGGCTTCGGCCATGGCGGTGCCGAGCGATTCTTCGCGAACGAGCAGCGTGCGGATGCCGTCCTTGTAGTCGTAGAGGGCGTCGAAGATGGCGCCGGTGTACCCACCGGGCATCCCGACGACGAGTTCGATGCCCAGTTCGGCGAGGGCGCGGGCTACCCCTTGCGCCCCGGTCATCGGTCGTTCGTTTTCGGCCACGTGCTACCTTCCTTTTCCGTGTTCGGGGGCGTCTAGGTGGTCGAGCCGCCGTCGATGGGGATGACGGTCCCGGTGACGTAGTCGGAGTCGGGGCCACAGAGGAAGCCGACGACCTTCGCGCAGTCTTCCGGTGTGCCGATGCGGCGGAGGGCCACCTGCGAGGCGATGCGGTCGGTGCCCGCGGCTTCGAACATGAGGCTGAGGCGCCCGGTGCCGATGTAGCCCGGGGCGATGCAGTTCACGGTGATGCCGTAGGGCCCGAGCTCCTGCGCGAGGTACTTCGTGTACATGATGATCCCGGCCTTGGCGGCGCCGTAGTGGGCGTAGCCGCCTTCGGCGCCGGCGCGGCGGCCGGCCTGGCTCGAAACCGTCACGATCTTCCCGTAGCGCTGTGCCTTCATGCCGGGCGCCACGAGCTGGCAGGTGTTCACGGTGCCGTAGAGGTTGCGCTTCATCACGGCGTCGAACAGATCGGGCGTGACTTCCGAGGCCTTTGTCTCGGCCGGGGCGCCGAGGCCACCGCCCGCGTTGCACACGGCGATATCGATGCGGCCCCACGCCTCGAGCACCTGCCCGATGGCCTTCTCGAGCGCGGCGCGGTCGGCGACGTCGGCTTCGAGGCCGATGGAGCGCCTGCCGAGCGCTTCGATCTCCTCGGCGGTGGTGGCGCCGGTCATCTGCTCGCGTTCGCGTTCGTACTCTTCGAACGACTTGAGGTTGACGTCGAGGACGGCGACATCGGCGCCGAGGCGGGCGAGGTGGAGCGCATAGGCGCGGCCGAGCCCGCGGCCCGCGCCGGTCACAAGTGCGGTTCTACCTTCCAGTGGTGTAGACACGGGAACCTCCGGTTGATTGGCGGAGGCATCGTAGCAATCGGACGGCCGGTTGTGGGTGAACGGCTCGCCGGGGTTATTGGGCGACGTAGAGGCGGCGCCGCCGGTCGACGGGGCGCCCGAAGCTGGCGAACGCGCCCCGGATGAGCCCGCGGAGGTAGTGGGAACTGCAGGGGCGCCGCAGCAGCGTCTTCGCGACAAGGCCGGCGGCCTCCCTGCCGACCCGCTTCGCATAGAGGCGCAGCGCATAGAGGTCGCGGCAGCGGATGTGCTTCATGTAGAACGCACCGTCGCCGAAGCCGTACGCGAACATCCGCTGGGACCACTCGGTGTTGTCGCGGGTGCCGAAATGTTCGACATGAACGGCAGGCGTCACCATGCTCACAAACCCGTGGCGGAAGAAGCGGTACTGCAGGTCGAAGTCCTCGGACGAGCCGAAGTAGCCGCCGCCCCCGAGCAACTCGTCGAAGCCCCCGAGCGCCTGCGCGACATCGCGCCGGAAGGCGATGTTCGCGCCCATGCCGAGTAGCTGGAAGCCCTCGCGCTTGCCGAGGCGCCTGCGCTTCGAAAATCGCATCGACGGGATGTTTTGCCCATCCTGCCAGTCGCGCGGGACACGCACGTCGCCGTAGAGCAGATCGACATCGGGGTAGCTGGCGAACTCCGACCGGATGCTGCGGATCCAGTCGGGCGGCACGATGCAGTCGTCGTCGGTCGAGGCGAGGAGCGCGCCGCGGCTCATGGCGATGGCGGTGTTGCACGCGGCCGACTTCCCGACCCGGCTCGTGTGGTGGTAGCGAAGCCGGGGGTCGGCGCGGAAGCAGCGGAGCGCCTCCTCGGTCGCGGTGTCGCTGCTCTGGTCAACGACGATGAGTTCGAAGTTCGGGTCGTCATTTGCGAGCACGCTGCCGACAGCGGCACCGATCATGTCGGGCCGGTTTCGCGTGCAGATGAAGACGGAGACGAGTTCGGGTTCGCCCATGTTGCTATTCCCCGGCAGCGTCGTTGATCGCCGGTTGAGCTACGGTTGGCGGTGCCGGTGCGGGTTCGGGTTCGAACTCGGATGGCGGCGGTTCGTGGCTGCGAAGCAGCGTCCGCCCGGCGATCAGGTAGCCGACGCCGAGGTAGACGACGCCTGCGACGGGGATTGCCGCGAGGATGCCGAACGGACTCGCGAGTTCGAGTGCAGCGACGACCACACCCGTGAGAGCGATGGCCCGGATGAGCCAGCCGAGAAGTTGCGCCGGGATCAGCGTGCTTCGAACAAAGTAAAGGATGAGCCCGAACATGTAGAGTTCGGTTGCGAGCTTCACCGCCGCACAGCCAATCGCCGCGTTACCCCACAGGTGGTCAGCGAGGGGCATCGCGATCAGGTTGCCCACGACGTTGACAACGACCGCGCCCCACGCGGTGAGCGCCAGCACGATTTGCCGGTCGCGCGCGAAGAGGCTGGTGCCCTGTATGGTGTCGAAGGCGGCGAACGGCAGGTGCATCACGAGGATCGCGAGGAGCAGCGCGCTCGATGTGTAGCCCTCCGAGCCGCCGGTGATGTCGATGAGCGCGTCCGATTTGATGGCGATGCCGACGGCGATGGGCAGGGTGGCGAGGATGGTCAGGCCGGAAGCGCGGGTGAGCGCATCGGCGAACCAGCTCCGGCGGCCTTCCGCATGTGCCTGTGAGAGCGCCGGGTAGATGGTCGAGGTGATGACGACCGCGATGAAGATCGGGACGCTCGAAATGCGAAACGCGAGCGCGTAGTTCCCGACGGTCTCGTTATCGGCGAACAGCGTGAGCATCAGGGTGTCGATGCTGCCGTAGATGAGCAGGCTCAGTTCCCACGAGAGGAACGGTGCGCCGCTTCGCACAAGGGTGACACGGGGCCGCAGCGAGATGCGCGGGAACGAGAACTGGCGGCTGAACACGAGCAGCGCCAGCAGCGCCGAAATGACGCCACCGACCGCACCCCACAGCGCCACATGAAACGCGCCGCCGCCGAGCAGGACCGACGTAGCGACCGTCGCCTGCGTGACGAGGGCCACGGTCCCGGTCACCGCGGCGACGCGGCCAAGGGTGTAGTTCCCCTGCATGCAGCTGGTGCAGACCTCCTGCACCAGGTAGGCGAGGATGCCGGTGGCCACCAGCAGGAAGATGACCACCGTGAGGCCACTGACGCCCCAGGCGCGCATCCCGAGGGCGAGGAGGGCCGTGATGGCCACGCCCACCACCAGCCGCCATGCGATGGCGTCGGCGGCGATGCGGGTGGCGCTGCTCTTGTCGCGCGCAACCCGCCGGACGATGTCCTGCGACATCCCGAGCCCGGCGATCCTCCCGATGATCGTGCAGAGCATCGTGATGGCCGCGAGGAGCCCGAGTTCGGTCGCGCCGAGTGTCCGCGGGATGACGGTGATGGCGAT
>CAZWBW010000103.1:0-9846 GCA_964632355.1 uncultured Anaerolineaceae bacterium
CGACGTCGCCGCAGATAAGGCGGTCCATCGGCCGCGGGCTCTCCATGTCGGCCTTCACCTGGTTGATCGCTTCGAGCTGGTCCTGTGTTTCGACGAACGGGAAGGCCGCCTCCATCTCCATCTGCCACGGCCCGTCCGGCGAAAAGGCGTGCCCCTCTGCCACCTCCCGCCGGGCGTACAGCTCCAGCAGGTCCTGTGCCATCTCCACGACCGCGGCCTTCACGCGCCGCTTCGTGCGAACCCATTCGCCCGAACCGAGCCGCGTGAGCGCCGGCGCCTGGTCCGCCGGGCCAACGTACCGCGTCACCGAGTCGAGCTGGTCGGCCGGCACGTAGAGCCGATCGCCCTCGGCGTACTGCAGCTCCAGGTACTCCTTCTCGATGCCGTCGACGCTCCGGCGGATAAGCCCGCCGTACCGCGCGATGCCGTGGTCCGCGTGCACGAGGTAGTCGCCCACCTCGAGCGTCGAAACCAGGTCTGGCCGCACTCCCGGCCGTGTTCGCGTCGGCCGCCGCCGTTTCCGGAACCCGAAGATCTCAGCGTCGGTCACGAGTACGAGCTGCTCGTCGAGCATCCAGCCGCCGCCCGCGGCGAGCGGCACCACCGTGATGCTTCCCTCCTCGGGTTCGCTGCCCAGCTGGCGGCGCAGGTTTACGCGGATGCCCTCTTCGTCCATCAGGTCCGAGAGGCGCAGGGCCTGCTGTGAAGCGATTACCACCCGCTTCCCGTCGCGCGCCCAGCGGTCAGCCTGCTGTGCGAGCGTCTTCAGCTTCCCCGCGAAGCTCGGCGTCGCTTTCAGCGGCAACCGCCGCGCCCCGAACTCCTCCGTGCCAAACCGTTGGAGGTGGACCACCATCTCGAATCCTTCGAGCGCGTTCGCCACTGCTTCCGGCGAGATGTTGAGCTCCGGAAGGCCCGACGGGATGTCCCCGCGGCGCTCGATCTCCGCACGCGTCCGCTCCTGGTGCTCGAGGAGGCTCGCTAGCGCTTCCCTGCCCTCGTCGGCGTCGTCCAGCAGCACCGCCGCCTCGGGGTTCAGGTGGTCGAGTGCCGTTGTTTCGTACAGGAGCGGCTCGAAGAACGCCTCGTAGTCAGTACGCTCCCCCCCGGCCAGCAGTTCGAGCTCCTGGAGGATAACCTCGGCCTGCTCGCCATCGGCGTGCAGGCGCTCGTGCAGGCGCGCCGCCGCCGTTCGCGCCTGGCGCGTCCCCGTCGCGGCCGGCGGAAGGTGCACCGATTCCAGTCTTCGAACGCTCCGCTGCGTGGCCACGTCGATCTCGCGGATGCTATCGACTTCGTTGCCGAAGAACTCGATGCGAACGGCCGACTCGTCGCCGGCGGGGAACACGTCGACGATGCCGCCCCGCCGTGCCACCGTTCCCGGCCGGTCCGCGATGTGCGAGACCTCGTAGCCGGCGGCTTCCAGCTCCCGCGCCAGCGCCTCGGGGGATGAGTCGCCGCCGACACGGACCTCGATCCCCGCAGCCTCCACCTCCGGCCCCGCGCACCGCTCCGACAGCGACGCCCACGACGCCACCACGAGAGCGCGGTCGCCCTGCCGAAGCAATCCCAGTGCTCGCGCGCGCTCGACGCCCACCGCGGGGTCGTCGCGCAGCCATTCGTACGGTAGCCCTTCTCGTTCGGGCAGGCGGGCAAGTGGTACGTGTTCGAGGTACAGCGCCAGCTCGTCGGCAAGTGTCTGTGCCCGTGCCGGCGTTGCGGTCAGCAGGAGCGTTGGCGCAGGGTGCCGGGCGGCCAGCGCCGCGGCGACTGCAGCCTTCGCCTGGTCGGGCACCCCAAGGCGCACACCGGGGCGCAGTACTCCTTCGAGTACCGGTGCCAGCACATCCGTTACGCCGACAAGTTCGCTTGTCATGGCACGTCGAACCGCCCCACGCCATCGCCTGGCGAGGGGTCCTGGTGCCACTGTAGCGAACTCGTTGGCGCTTCGCCGCAAGCCAGCTGAGACCCCGGCTCAGGTCGGCCGGGCCGCCTCTGGTAGCATCGAAGCATGGACCGACACGAGCACGAGTCGCCGCTGCGAGCGCTGGCGCTGGGGCTGGCGCTGTCGCTACTGTTCGTGCTGATCGAGGCAGTGACGGGCGTCCTTTCCGGTTCGCTCGCCCTCGTGTCCGACGCCGGTCATACGCTCGTCGATTCGGCGGGGCTGTTGCTGGCGCTCGCCGCAGCTACCCTCGCCCGCCGGCCAGCCGATTCCCGCCGCACCTACGGCTACGCGCGTTTCGAAGTGCTGGCGGTGCCGGTCCACGTGGCGCTCCTGTTCGTGATCGCCGGCTACATCCTGTTCGAATCCTTCTCGCGCCTCGGCGGATCCCACGACATCGAGACCGGTCCCGTGATCCTGGTCGGGTTCGCCGGCCTCGCTGTGAACCTGCTCGTGCTGCGGCTCCTGCACGCCCACTCGCACGACAACCTGAACGTTCGCAGCGCCCGCCTCGAAGCTGCCGCCGATGCGTTCAGCTCCGTCGGCGTCATCGTGAGCGCAGTTGCGATCCACTTCGGCGCCTGGTCCGGCCTCGACGTGCTGGTGGCGCTCGCGATCGCCGGGTTCATCCTGCCTCGCGGCTTCGTGCTGCTCCGCCAGGCCGCGGAGATCCTGCTCGAATCGACCCCCGCCGGGATCGACCTCGAGGACGTCATCCGCGAAGGTTCGCGCGTCGAGGGCGTGATGGCGCTCCACGACGTGCACGTCTGGTCCATCGGCCCCCGCTTCCCTGCCCTCAGCGCGCACGTCGAAGTGAACGACGTAACCTGCACGCCCCACGTGCTCACCGAACTTACGGCGCTCTTCCGCGACCGCTTCGGGATCCGGCACGTCACGCTCCAGCCCGAAACGCGCGAACTCCACGAAGCGATCGAGTGCTGCATGCGCCCCGACGCGGAGTACAGCCGCCCCGAGCACGTGCACGTGAACTCCGGCTAGCCGGCGGCGCAACCACGCCTTCGAGCCGTTCTGCCACTCGTTCCCTGGCTGTCCCGCCACCGCCACGTCGCGTCCACGTTCGGCCGTCAGGACATCCTCCGGGTATCCCGATAGTCACGCTGTAGGTCGCCAGCAGCGGGGGGTGGGGCTTCGGTGGCTGAAGTCTGAGCGACCAGGGCGCCTGTGGCGGGTGAAGGCCGGTGCCCCCACGCATCGGCCTTCACCCGCGTCTCGTTTCCCTCGAATGGCCATCTCCCGCTTAGGGGCCGCTCGCTCTTCGGTAGCGGGCGGCCCCTCCGCTTTCGCCACGGTCTTCCCTAAGGAATCGCGCGAGGTGCACCACAACTGCCCCGGGAAGCGCTATCCTTTGGCGACATCATTCCGACCCCGGTCGGAAATGGGGAGTGTTCATGACACGAGAGAACAAGGAATTCCAGTTCCAGGGCATCAACCACCTCGCCCTCGTCTGCAAGGACATGGCGCGAACCGTCGACTTCTACTCGAACGTCCTGGGCATGCCGCTGATCAAGACGATTGAGCTCCCGAACGGGATGGGGCAGCACTTCTTCTTCGACATCGGCAACGGCGATTCCCTCGCGTTCTTCTGGTTCCCCGATGCGCCCGAGGCGCACCCCGGCATCTCCTCGCCTGCAGGCGTACCGGGCCTCGGCCAGGAAATCACGACGGCGCATGGATCCATGAACCACGTTGCGTTCAACGTGCCCGAAGACAAGTTCGATGAGTACGTGGAGAAGTTGAAGGCCAAGGGCTTGAACCCGTCGCCGGTCCTGAACCACGACGACAGCCCGATGCAGGTCGCGCGCGAACTCCATCCGGGCGTCTTCGTGCGGTCCGTCTACTTCATGGACCCCGACGGCATCCTGCTCGAGTTTGCCTGCTGGACGCGAAAGCTCACCGAGGACGACGTGAAGCACGCTCCCGCCACCGCCGCGGACGCTGAGCGGTACCTCGCGCAGCGCAAGCAGCCCGTCACCGCGTGACTCCTTCGGTCCCGGGGCAAGACGCCCCGGGGCCTCGCTGTTCACCTGCTCCGCCGAGGGCTATCGTGGCTCCGTGCGCTTCGGCGCCAGCGCAAACCGCGATAGGAGATTCACGTGAAGCTCGGCATCAGCATCGGTTACTCCGGCGCCCAGGTGGGCCTGCCGGTCGACCTTGTTCGCGAAGTGGAGGCCCTCGGCTACGACTCCATCTGGACGGCCGAGGCGTACGGCTCGGACGCCATCACGCCCCTCGCATACCTCGCAGCTCTCACCACCCGGATCAAGCTCGGGACCGCCATCATGCAGATCCCCGGGCGCACCCCTGCCATGTGCGCGATGCAGACGTCCACGCTCGACGCGCTCTCCGGCGGGCGGATGCTCGTTGGCCTCGGGCTTTCCGGGCCTCAGGTCGTCGAAGGCTGGCACGGTGTGCCTTACGGCAGGCCGGCAGCCCGCATCCGCGAATACGTGGAGATCCTCCGAAAGATCTGGGCGCGCGATGAGCCCGTCAGCTACCAGGGCAAGGAGTACCAACTCCCCTACACCGGCCCCGGCTCGACCGGCCTCGGGAAGCCGTTGAAGTCCATCCTTCACACCCGCCAACTCCCCATCTACCTCGCGACCATGGGCCCGAAGAACGTCCAGACGACCGCCGAGCTCGCCGACGGCTGGCTCCCGATCTGGTTCTCGCCCTACCGCGCCTCCATCTACGAAGCCGACCTCGAAGCCGGGTTCGCGCGCCGCAAGGACGGGAAGACCCGCAAGGACTTCGATATCGCCGCCGGCTGCAACGTCTTCGTCACCGACGACGTCCAGGCCGCCCTCGACCGCCAAAAGCCGACGCTCGCGCTCTACTTCGGCGGCATGGGCGCGAAGGATAAGAACTTCCACAACGACGCGCTCAAGAAGTACGGCTACGCCGAGGCCGCCGAGAAGGTGCAGGAGCTCTACCTCTCCGGCCGCAAGAAGGAAGCCGAGGCGGTCATCCCCGACGAGCTCGTCGACGAGATGTCGCTGGTCGGCCCGGAGGCCCGCATCCGCGAGCGCTACAAGGCCTGGGAGGACTCCGGCGTGACCACGATGCTCGTGAACGGCAACAAGGAAGCCCTCTACCTGATGGCCGATATCACCGGCGCGAGCAAGGGAAACCGCTCCTAGACCGCGAAACAACGAGGCGGCGCCAATCGGCGCCGCCCTCGTTCTGTTACTGCCGTTACTCGTTACTGCTGCGGGCGCTGCTTGCCCGGCTCCGTCTCCCACATCGGCGCGATCTGGTGGTAGCCGCCGCCTGCGGTCCAGCCGCCATCCACGTACAGCACGTGCCCGGTGATGAACCGCGACGCATCGGAGCTGAGGAACACGATCGCCGCCTCCAGGTCCTCCGGGCGGCCCAACCGGCCCATCGGCGTTCGCGTGATGGTGTATTCCCGGGTCTCCGGGTACGCCTCGTACACCTGGTCCATCAGTTCCGTGCCTTCGAAGTACGACGGCGCGATCGCATTCACGCGAATCCCTTCACGCGCGTACTCCAACGCCAGCACACGGGTTAGCGAATCCACGCCGCCCTTCGCCGCATGGTACGAAGCGGCTCGGAACTCGCTCCCGACCTTCCCCAGGATCGAACTCACGTTGATGATGACCCCGCTACCCTGCCGCAGCATCTGCTGCGCCGCGAGCCGGCAGCCGTTCATCGTCGCGATCAGGTCGAGTTCGACCACCGAGCGCATCCGCCGCAGTGGAACCTGGTCGTGCCGCAGCGCCGAACGGTCGCTGTACCCGGCGTTGTTCACCATGATGTCGAGGTGCCCGTATTCGGACACCACCTTTTCGAACACGCCCTCGAACTGCGCTTCGTCGGTGATGTCGCATGGGATCGCCGTCGCGCGCACACCGTGACTGCGCACCATATCCGCCGTCTGTTCGAGGAGCTCCTTCCGGCGGGCAGTCACCACCACGTCAGCGCCCGCCCGGGCCAGCCCGCGCGCCAGCGCCACTCCGATACCGCTCGACGCGCCCGTCACCAGGGCGACCTTTCCGTCGAGCTTGAACAGGTCAATCAGCCTTTGATCCATCGAGTCTCCCCTTGGCTAGTGGTTCGACTCTACCGGTGGGAACTCCTCGGGACTACTCCACGTCAAGCAGCCGCGGCGTCGGCCGGTCGGGGTTGCAGCGTTCCTTTTCGATGATCCGGATCAGCTCCTCAACCGCTGCGTCCACCTGGCCCTCCTCGTTGTACACGACGTAATGGTTGTGCTCGATGTCCGCCAGTTCGGCGTCGACCTCGGCCAGCCGCCGCGCGAGCGATTCCTCGTCTTCGCTTCCCCGCCCGATGAGCCGCGCCTTGAGCGTCTCCCGGTCTCTCGCCACCAGGAACACGAAGATCGCGCCTTCGAGCTTCCGCCGCCATGTCCTCGCGCCCTGCACGTCGGTGCGAATGATGACGTCCTGCCCCTTGCGCAGCGGCTCCTCGATCTCCCGGCGCTCCAGGCCCTTCCAGTCGCCGTATACGATTGCGCTTTCGGCGAACTCACCCGCTGCGCGCTTTCGTTCGAACTCTTCGCGCGAATAGAAGTGGTAGTGCTTCCCGTCGATCTCGCCCGGCCTCGGCGGCCGGCTCGTCGAACTTGTCGCGCGGTGGATCCCCGTTCGTTCGCGAAGCCGGTCGATCACCGTGTCCTTTCCCACTCCCGATGGACCGTGTAGCACCAGGACAACCGGCTTCGACATCGCTACGCCTTCGCTCCTTCCGCGGCGCACCGCAGGTCGTCCCAGAACGCCGGGTACGAAACCTCGACCGCACCGTTCACCACCCGGGTTTCGCCGTCGGCCAGCATGCCCGCGATCCCGGCCAGCATCCCGATTCGGTGGTCGCCATGCGCATCGACGACCGCACCGGTCAGCGGCTGTTTGCCCGGCACGACGAACCCGTCGTCGCGCGGTGTCACCTTCGCGCCCATCGCGCTCAGTACTCGCACGACCGACTCCACCCGGTTCGATTCCTTCACGACCAGTTCGGCTGCGTCCTTCACGACCGTTTCGCCTTCTGCGAAACAGGCGAGCACCGCCACCAGCGGCAGTTCGTCGATCGCGCGG
Organism: uncultured Anaerolineaceae bacterium; assembly: GCA_964632355.1. Lineage (GTDB taxonomy): Bacteria > Chloroflexota > Dehalococcoidia > Tepidiformales > Tepidiformaceae > JALOAP01. The sequence goes on from CAZWBW010000103.1 coordinate 7,039, forward strand.
GGCACCAGCTCACCCGAAACCGTCGTCCCCCGGAGTTCCGAGGTTCGCACCACGAGGTCGGCGACCGGCTCGCCACCCTGGTGGCGCTCTTCCGCGACCTCTACCGTGGCGCCCATCTCGCGAAGGATGTCGAGCAAGCCCGTGCGAGTCGGGTTCGTGTTCACCGCTTCAATCACGATCTCCGCGTCCGGGTGGCATGCGCCGAGCACCAGCCATGGTGCTGCGCTCGAAATGTCGCCCGGTACCCGAAGCGATAGCGGCTCGAGCGTCGGTACCGGCGCGACGCTGACCGCCGCGCCGTCACCGGCGATGTCCGCGCCCATCGCCGCGAGCATGCGTTCGCTGTGGTCACGGGACTTTGCGGGCTCTCGGACGGTGGTTTTGCCCTCCGCGTACAGCCCCGCCAGCAGCAGCGCGGACTTCACCTGCGCGCTCGCCACCGGGCTGTCGTATTCGATTCCCTGGAGGTCACCGCCCTTGATCACCAGCGGCGCGAGCGTGTCACCCATGCGGCCGTGGATGTGCGCGCCCATCTGCCGCAGCGGGCCGACCACCCGCGCCATCGGCCGTGTTCGGAGCGACGCGTCCCCTGTGAGGATGCTCAGGATCGGATGCGCGGAAAGCAGCCCGGTCATCAGCCGCATCGTTGTGCCGCTGTTCCCGCAGTCGAGCACGTCTTCGCTTTCGAAGAGCCCGTGCAGCCCACGCCCGGCGACCGTCAGCACCCCGGCATCGGTGTCCCACTCGATCTCGATTCCCAGCGCCGAAAGGCACCGTGCTGTCGCGCGGACGTCCGCCGAATCGAGTGGCCGCTCGATTCGCGCGGTGCCGTTCGCAATCGCGTTGAAGAGCAGTGCCCGGTGAGAGATCGACTTATCGCCCGGCACCTGGACCCGGGCGCGCACCTTCGGCGGACGGTTAACGATCACGGTCTTCGTCGCGGACCCCGAGCTTTCGGCGCAGTTCGTCGTCGCTGCCGCGTGCTGGCTGCCCGAGCGGCCGGTTCTGCACTTCCTTCAACTTGTCGTACAGCGCACCGGCGAACAGCCGCCCGATGGCATCCTGTGCCGAAGGCGCCGGTGGGCCTTCGGGGTACCGTCGCTTCGGCGGGTTCAGGATGAACGCATCGCGGTCGACCTGCGTGCTCGTAAACAGGTCCGCGACCACCTGCCCGCCTTCTTCGATCGCCTTCCGAACCGTCTCGAGTTCGTCCTGGAACCGCCCGAGCCAGTGCAGTACCGCATCCCGGTTCGTGGTCATGATGTCCTTCGACATCGTCGGGTCGCCGCTCGCGAGCCGCGTCAGGTCACGGAACGCAGGCCCGGCCAGCAGGGAGGCATCCTCCCAGCCCTGGCTGTCGCGCACCATGCGGAACAGTGCTACGGAGAGAAGGATCGGCAGGTGGCTGATGGCTGCCGCGTAGGTGTCGTGTTCCGTCGGGTCGATGTAGAGCGGCTCGGCGCCGAACGACTCGACCATGCCCAGGATCACCGACACGGCCTCTTCGCTGGCGCGCGGCGATGGGGTAATTGCCCAGGTCGCGCCCTTGAACAGGTCGGGCCTCGCTGCTTTCGGGCCGCTCTGCTCGGCGCCGGCCATGGGGTGCCCGCCGACGAAGTGCACATGCTCCGGCAGGAACTCCGCGGCCCACCGCATGATGTCGGCCTTCGTGCTGCAGACGTCGGTCACGATCGCTCCGGGCTTCAGGAACGGACCGATCTCCTCGAGGATCCGGCGCGCAGCCATCACCGGGACAGCGATGATGACCAGGCCGGCGTTTTCCAGCGCCTCTTCCAGCGAACTGACTTCGCGGTCGATCGCGCCGACCTTTTTCGCTTCCTTGACGTTGAACCGGTCGCGGTCGATGCCAACTACTTCGAACTCACGGCTGCTGCGCGCCATGAGCGCCTGGCCTATCGATGCGCCAATCAGACCGGTGCCAATAATCGTGATGCGCGAACGGGCCACTGTTCCCCCTCGGCGGACTCAGGATGCCGCATCCGCCTGTTGGAGTAAGGCTAGCACACCATCACCACGCGGTGGTTCGTGATGCCGCGCGGTCAATTCGATCACTCGCTCGGACGCCCCGGCCTCCCGCAGCATGGCCGCTCCGCTCGCGCTATGCGTCCTGCTGCGAGCCACCGCGCGCCGCAATTCAAAGCGCGAACGCGGGTTCGCGAGCAGGCCGCTCACCCGCAGTCCATCGGCGATCACATACACCACGCGGTCGACCCGGCGCTGGTGACCCTTGCCGATATCGTGCAGCAGCGCCGCCTGGATGAGCTCGGGATCGTCGTGCCCCCTCACCAGCAGCCATCGCGCCGTCGCCGCGGCATGCACGATATCCCGTGGGTGCTGCGCCTCGAACAGCTCCAGCAGCCGCCCATCGAGCCATGCTCGTGCCAGCGCGAAGTCTTCGTCGCCGGGAGCGATCGTCGCCTCCCGGAACTGCCGGATACGCTCGCGGATCACGTGATCAGGTCGAACACGGCGCCACCGAGACCGCCGATGAGCCATCCGAGGACGTTGAACTGCGGCGCCAGGAACGAAAGTGCGAACAGGGTCATCAGGATGCCCGGGCCCCAGGGCGCCAGCCGCTGGAACGCTGCCCCGAGCTCGCCCGGCAGGATCCCCGCCACGACCTTGAACCCATCGAGGGGGTGGATCGGGATCAAATTGAAGACGCCCAGGATGATGTTGATCGACGCGATGAACACCAGGAACAGCCCCAGGATCTCCTCTCCGCTTGCATCACTGATTCGGTTGAAGCTGGTGATGCTGTCGATCCAGCCGAGCTTGATCGGAAGC
>CAZWBW010000104.1:0-8087 GCA_964632355.1 uncultured Anaerolineaceae bacterium
ACCGGCCCGTATTCGACGACCCGGCCGGCGTACATCACAGCAACCGTCTGTGCGAACCGCGCGACGAGCCCCAGGTCGTGCGTCACGAAGATGACGGACGTCCCGGCTTTCTCCGCCAGTTCTTTCAGCAGTGCGATGATCTGCGCCTGGATCGTCACGTCGAGTGCTGTGGTCGGTTCGTCCGCCAGGATGATGTCGGGCCTGCACGACAGGGCCAGTGCGATGAGCACCCGCTGCCGCATGCCGCCGCTCATCTCGTGTGGGTAGGCGTCAACCCGGAGTTCCGGCGCCGGAATGCCGACCTGCCCGAGCAGTTCGATGGCCCGCGCTCGTGCCTCCTGCTTCGAAAGCTTCAGGTGGCGCATCATCGGCGCCATCAGCTGGTCCGAGACGCGAATCACCGGGTTCAGCGACGTCATCGGGTCCTGGAACACCATCGAGATTCGGCGGCCCCGGATGTGATTCAGCTCACGGTCGCTGAGTCGAAGCACGTCCCTCCCATCGAGTAGCACTTCGCCGCCGGTGATTCGCCCCGGGTGGGCGACGAGCTTGATGAGCGACATCGTCATCACGCTCTTCCCCGAACCGCTCTCGCCCACGATGGCGAGCCGCTCGCCACGGCGAAGCTGGAAGGAGACGTTGTTCACCGCGCGGACGATTCCGCGGCGCGTGAAGAACCTGACTTCCAGGTCCCGGACGTCGAGGAGGATGTCGGTTGCCGCTCCCGTTTCCGGCCGTTCAAGCACAGCGTGGCTCATGGTTTACGCCCCCAATCGCGGATCGAGTTCCTGGCGAATGCCGTCGGAGATGAGGTGCAGGCTGACGGCCACGAGCGCGAGCATCAGCCCGGGGAACGTCGATATCCACCACGCCGTCTGCAGGTACGGCCGGCCTTCGCTGATGATGTTGCCCCACGACGGATCGGGCGGAAGGATGCCGAGGCTCAGGAAGCTCAAGCTGGCTTCCGTGATGATCGCGTTCGCCGCGTAGATGCTCGCGACCACGATCATCGGCGCGATGGTGTTCGGCAGGATGTGCCGGGCGAGGATGAACCACGTCGGAGCGTGCGCCATACGGGCCGCATCGATGTACGGCCGGGACTTCAGGCCCAGTGCGAGTGCCCGCTGGAGTCGAATCGCCCGCGGCGCATCGGCGACTGCGATGGCGAGAACGATCTGCGTGAACCCGTTCCCGTACACGGCGACGATACACAGCACCAGGAGGAGCGACGGGAACGAGAGCATGATGTCGACCAGCGTCATGACGACCCAGTCGACCACCTTGCCCATGAACCCGGCCACGATGCCGAGGACGATGCCCATCGCCAGTGCTAGGCCGGCCGCGCTCGCGCCGATGAGCAGCGAGATCCTCGCGCCGCCGAGGCAGCGGCTCAGGATGTCGCGGCCGAGTTTGTCGGTGCCGAAGGGATGCTCGAGCGAAGGGCCGAGCATACTCGCCGCCGGGTTCGCTTCGTTCGGGTGCTGGAGCGGCAGGTACGGCGCCGCAATCGCGAGGGCCACGATCGGGAGCAGCACCCCGAACCCCACGAGGCTCCGCCGGTTCTGCTTCAGCAGCCAACGAAAGGGCTTCGCCAGCCCGGCGGCCGGCATCGTGCGTGTCGGGTTGGCGGCTGCAACTGATTCCATGAGAGGTACTCCTGCAGTTCGGCGCAGAGCGCTAGAGCTTCACCCGCGGGTCCAGCCGCGTGTAGGCGATGTCTGTGGCGAGGTTGATGAGAATGAAGATGGTCGCGTAGACCAGGACCACGGCCTGGATCGACGTGTAGTCGCGGCCAAGGATGCTGTTGATGATCAGCGTGCCCATACCGGGCAGCGCGAAGATGGACTCCACGATCACGGTCCCGCCGAGCAGCCGTCCGAGGCTCAGGCCCGCGACCGTCACCACCGGTAACGCCGCGTTCCGAAGCGCGTGCCGGAACAACACCACCACCTCCGGTGTCCCCATGGCTCGCGCCGTGCGGACATAGTCGTCGGCGAGGACTTCCAGCACGCTCGTGCGGGCCACCCGGGCGATGACCCCCACCTGCGTCAGCGTGAGGACCATCGTCGGCAACGCGAAACGCTTCGCGAGACCGATCGGGTCACCCCATTCGACCGGGCCGGTAGCCGGAAGCCACCCGAGTTGCAGTGTGAAGAACAGCATCAGGACGAGGGCCAACCAGAAGGCAGGGATGGTGTCCACCAGCAGGGCGAACCCCGTGACCGCCTGGTCCGCCGCGTTCTTGCCTTTGCTCGTGAAGTACGCCGCGAACGTGCCCAGCGGAACCCCGATGAGGAAGCCGAGGAACACGGTCAGCCCGCCCAGGAACAGCGTCGTGGGCAGCGCATTCCACATCAGTTCTGTGACCGGGACCTTGTTGATGATCGACCGGCCGAAGTCCAGCCGGAATGCGTCGCCCAGGAAGGTGAGGTACTGCGTGAGGAGCGGCTCGTTGAGCCCGAGCTCCTCTCGCAGCGCCGCGACGGATTCCTGGCTGGCTCCTTCGCCCAGCATGTACGCAGCAGGGTCGCCGGGGAGCGCACGGATCATGAAGAACACGAGCGTCGCTACCCCGAGCGCAACAGGGATTACCTGGAGTCCTCGTCGTGCAACGTACGCCAGCATCAGCGGGCCTCCTTGAGTGGTGGTGCCCTAGGCCTTCACCCGGGCGAGGTCGTACCAGTTGCCCTGGGGCATGTTGTTCACCACCAGCCCCTTCACGTCCGAACGCGCCGCCCACCACTCGTTCGAAGCGCCGGTCACGACATAGGGCAGGTCCTCCATCACCTTTCGCTGCACGAAGTGGTACAGCTCGAGCCGCTTCTGTTCGTCGAGCTCGCTCCGTGCCCGTGTCAATGCGTCGGTCACTTCGGGGTTGTCGTACCGCGACCCGTTGAACCCCTTCGGTGGGAAGTTGTCCGGGTGGAGGTAGCTGAACAGGATGTAGTTGATGTTCCCCGCCGGGTTGCCCCGGTTTGCGGTTTCGAAGTCGCCGGAGAGCCGCCGTGCGTTGAACTGCGCACGGTCAACGATTTCGAACTCCAGCTTGATGCCGACCTCCGCCAGGTTTGCCTGCTGGAGCAGCAGAACCTCGGTCGGCTGTGTCTGCTGCAGCGACTTGATGGTGATGTCGCCCACGCCGGCGGCATCCAGCAGCTGACGCGCCTTCTTCGGGTCGTACTCGTACTTCGGGACGTCCGCGGTGTACTCCGGCATCCACTTCGGCACGATGTTTCCGTGCACCTCGGAGATTCGCGGCGCCGTCGCTGCGATGTTGCTCTCCCAGTCGACCGCGTGCTGGAACGCCTGCCGAATCCGCGGATCCCGGAGGTGCGGCAGCTGTGTATTGAACGCTGTGAGCATGATGGTCGACTGGCTCGAAGCCGACGTGTAGATGTTCTTGTCGCCGTCGAGCGTGTCGAGGGCGGCCTCGGAGCGGATGGCCTGGAAGACGTCGATCTCGTTGTTCTTCAAGGCGATCGCTGCCGTGTTCGGGTCCGCGATCGTCCGCATTTGGATTTCGGAGATCTTTGCCGGGCCCGCGAAGTATTCGTCGAAGCGGCGAAGCACGAAGCTCTCGCCCGGCTTCACGTCCGTGAGGATGAACGGTCCTGTCCCCACCGGGTTGAACCAGTGGTTGTCGCCGAGCTCCTCGACCGCGCGGCGGTTGAGGACCGAACCCTGGTGGTAGTTCGCGACCTGGTGCGGAAATGCTGGGTCGGGCGCCTTCAGCTTCACCTCGAGCGTTGTGTCGTCGATAGCCGTGAACGACTGCACGAGGCCGAACTCTGGCGCATACGTCCCGCCCCCTTCGATGACCCGGTTGTACGACCAGGTGAAGTCCTCGGCGGTGAGGATGCCGTAGCCTTTCTGCCACGGCACGTTCGGGCGGATCTTGAAGATGTACGTCAGCTCATCCGGCTGTTCCCAGCTCTCGGCGAGGTCGGGCTGGAGTTCCGTCTTGGTGTCGTAACGCGTCAGCCCGTTGTAGATCGCGATGATCACGTTCTCCTGCTCGATGCCGAAGATGGTGGCGGGGTCCATCGGCAGGAGTTGGAGGTAGAACCGAACCCGCAGCACCTGGTCGTCCGCGAGTTCGATGGCCTCGTCCCCCGGCGTGGCGCCGGGAGAGTTCCCGGTGCTGCCTCCGGGCGTGGCGCCTTCGTCATCGTCGTCGGAACCGCAGCCGACGAGCGCGAGCGCGCCTGCGCCCGCGGCACCGGTGCCCGCGTACTTCAAGAATTCGCGTCGTCGCATGAGTCGATGTCCTCTGGATGGTGGGTGTGGTGCGTCGGAGCACGGTCCCCGGCCGCCTGGGCCGGGCGCCGCGCCGATGCGACGAAGACCGTGCCTTGGTGGGCGGTTACGCTGCGCGTCCAGTACGGCGCCACTCAGGGCGGACGCGGTGTACGACGGCGTGCCATCGGCGGCGGTTGCGTCGGAAACAAGCCCAGGTGTTCACGCTGGCTCCTCGTCCTGCAGTGGTGTGCCGCGTCGTGCGGCGTAACCAGAAGATCCGCGAAGGAGGTTTCTCGACCGTGTCGCGGTGATTGCCGGTCGATTACGTGACTGTCACAGCCGCCAACGCCGCCTTCGGTGCAACCCCACCCTCACGAGGCCGTTCACGCGTGGGTGGGGCCAACCCCGGACCGGGAGTGCCCCGAACAGACCCGGCCCAGGCGCAACCGAAACCCTCGCCCGGTACGCCGAGCGAGGGTCCATGGTGGTCACGATGGTGGCTGCGCTGACCCGTGCCTAGCGGCGAGCTGCTGCCCCGCCACTTGCCGAGTCACGGTGCGAACAGATCTCAGTTCGCCGGGCGCTCGGCGGTGGTGGCTTGCAGGCGTCGAACCGCGCTCGTTCGAAGGCCGCCAGTAGCGAAAGCAGCAGGTCCTCGACCCGGCCCGGTGTCCACTGCCCGGCACCACGTGCCTGGCCTGCAGCGGTCACCGCGTCGGGAGTGGTTAGCCGCACGGCCAGGTCCCAATGCTGCCCGCTTTCGTCGCGCGGCTGGAGTTCGAAGCTCACGCGGTAGGCGTCTTCCAATGTCGCGGTGAACGAGAGCCGCCGGGCGGCGAGGTCCGGCGGAGGCGTAAGTTCGATGGCGAGCGAGTTTCCGTATACCTGCCGGATGGCCTCGATCGAACGCTCCGTCCACTCGTGCAGCACCTGCAGGAGCTCGAACCTCGACGCGAGGTCCCGCTGGTTGCTGAGGTGTTTCATACGGCGCCGTGTGCGCCAGGTGTCGCGCAGCGCTTGAACCCGTGCCGGGAAGGAATCCCCAATCATCGCGTGCGCTCCCTTCGCCCCGGTCGGCTGCGCGCGAAACAGTGGTATGCACATTCGCACCGGAGCACCGAAGTGGGCGGAGCCCACTGCCCCGCCCACCCGCGTCGTCAGATCGCCGCGCTTCCGCGTTCCCGCGTGCGGACGCGGATCACGTCAAGCACGTCGGAGACGAAAATCTTGCCGTCACCGACCTCGCCGGTGGCCGCGTTCTCGCAGATCAGGTCCACCACCTTGTCCACATGCTCGTCGTCGACCACGAGCAGGATCCACACCTTGGACAGGTACTCGACTTTGTACTGGCGGCCGCGCCACTGCTCGGTGATCCCGCGCTGTTTGCCGTGGCCCTTCACTTCCGAAACGGTGATCCCGCCGTACCCCAGTTCCTCCAGCGCCTCGCGCACGAACGGGAGCCGCTGCGGCCGGATGATTGCATCGATCCTTTTCATTGCTGCTGTCCTGTCATCCTGCGCCGGGAGTGGAGTGGCCCACTCCCGGCAGTTGCGAAGTCCCTACTGTCCACCACCCGGGGCGGGTGCCGGGCGTGTCGCGGTCCCTTCCGCGGCCCGCGCAGGCGACGGGCTCCCCGCCGGTGCGAATACGCCGCTCCCGGTCGGACCGAAGTCCGGATAGGCATCGATGCCGTGTTCGTAGAGGTCGAGTCCGCGAATCTCTTCGTCCTCGCTCACCCGGAGGCCGATGGTCACCTTGATCAGGCCGAAGAGGATGAACGATGCGAGGGCCGTCCAGCCCACGATGGCCGCGATGCCCAGCGCCTGGATGCCGAGCTGTTCGATGCCACCGCCCAGCAGCAGCCCGTACTGGTTGGTCGGGGCGTATGCACTGCCGATGCCGTCCTGGCTGGCGAACAGCCCCACCGCGAGCACGCCCCAGATCCCAGCGAAACCATGCACCGACACCGCACCCACTGGATCGTCGACGCGCAGGTTGTCGAGCAGCGCCACGCCGCCGATGACGATGAGCGATGCAATCGCGCCGATGATGACGGCCGCCCACGGGTCCACCACGGAGCACCCGGCGGTGATGCCGACCAGGCCACCGAGGACACCGTTCACGGTCAGGCCAAGGTCATACCGGCCCGTGCGAGCGCGGGTGTAGAGGGCCGCAACGACGCCGCCGGCCGTAGCCGAAAGCGTGGTGGTTGCGGCCACCTTGGCAGCCAGGGCAGCAAAGCCACCGCTCAGCGCCAGGGTCGAACCCGGGTTAAACCCGTACCAGCCAAACCACAGGATGAACATACCGAGGACGGCGATCGCGATGTTGTGGCCCGGGATGGCGTTGATCGTGCCGTCACTCCCGTACTTGCCCAGGCGCGGGCCCACCATGATGGCGCCGACGAGCGCCGCTGTCCCACCGACCGCATGCACAATGCCGGAGCCGGCAAAGTCGATGTAGCCGTTCGTGCCAATCGGGTCATCCTTGAAGGCCGTGAGCCAGCCGTTGCTGTCCCAGCCCCAGTGCACAACCACCGGGTAGATGAACGCGGTGATGCCCGCCGTGTACAGGAGATACGCGCCGAACTTCGTGCGCTCCGCCATTGCCCCGGAAACGATCGTTGCGGCGGTGGCGGCGAAGGCGAACTGGAACACCCAGCTCGCGTACCCATCGTTCGGGAACGCCTTCAGGAAGAAGTGGCCGTCGCCGATGAAGCCGTTCGATGCCTCCCCGCTGACGCCATAGGCGATACCCCACCCGACTGCCCAGAACAGCAAACCGCCGATGCAGCAGTCGAGCACGTTCTTCATCAGGATGTTCGAAGTGTTCTTCGCGCGGACAAACCCCGCTTCGACCAGGGCGAAACCCGCCTGCATCAGGAACACCATGAACGCCGCCAGCAACAGCCAGAGCGTGTCGACCGCGCCGACGATGTCGGCCAGTTGGTCCTCCGTCGTCGCTTCTTGCGCCATTGCGCTGCTGACGAACGCGAGCCCCAGCAACGCGCTGGCGGCCACCAGGAGCGGGCGCCGCCCGAACCGGGCGGCTATTGCGAGTCTGGACATAACTTTCCCCGTCTGCCATCGGAATGGGGCATGTTGCCCTGTCCACTCCGCGGTCAGAACCGAGGGCGCCCTCGGTTGCCTCTCCGAGCCCCACTGCGTGGTGAACGCTGTGAGACTCGCACCGGGCGATTTCGCCGCCGTTTCGCCCCAATTTCTGGCGTGTTGCGAACTGGAAACCCCTGTATGAACGAAATATCGCCAAGGGGCATGGGGGCGATGACAGGCACTAGGCGAAATCGATGATTTCCCCGCCGAGCAATGGTTCTTCGGTCGCTAGCTCAGCCGTCCGCCATCACCAGCGCCCTCGCCCATCCCGCCGCCCGGTTCGCCGGCACGAAAAAGGGAGCCTCGTTCGAGGCTCCCGTACGTTCAGTCCAGGGTGTTGGAGGCGCCGACCGGATTCGAACCGGTGGTAAAGGTTTTGCAGACCTCTGCCTTACCACTTGGCCACGGCGCCGGTTGAAATGTGGTGCCCAGGGTGAGATTTGAACTCACACGCCTTTCGGCACTGCCCCCTCAAGACAGCGTGTCTGCCATTCCACCACCTGGGCGGGCACGAAAACAATCCTACGAATGCGGCACCCTTTGCGGCAAGCCGAGGACGCTCACCTGGCCGCAACAGGAGTGTTGGCAGGGGTGGCAGGACTCGAACCCGCGACACTCGGATTTGGAGGCCGATGCTCTACCAACTGAGCTACACCCCTGCGCCCAACTCCATGGTACCAAAGGCCGCCTAAGATGGAATCATTGTACCCTCGGTCACGATGACTTCTGCGCCAC
>CAZWBW010000104.1:8097-9792 GCA_964632355.1 uncultured Anaerolineaceae bacterium
TCTATGGTACCAAACCTCCCGCTACTGCAAATCCTCTTCCGCCCGTTCGTACGCCGCCTCGATCCGCTTCCGCCCGCGAAGCAACACCCACGGCGCCGCGAACATCCACGCCACCAGCCACATCAACGCCCGCAGCGACTCGAACACCGCGTACCCGCACCCCCACGGCCCCAGCGACGCGTACTCCTGCATCTCCATCGCCGGCGGTGGCCCCTGTAGGTCGCTCGTCTTGCCGCGAACACGCCACCCCCGCAGACGCCAGCCCTCCACTGCCATCCGCGAAGCGTCCCGCTCCAGTTCCGCCTGGTCTCGATACCGCTTGAACCGCCACTCCCGGCTCATCCCGCGCCCGCCCGGCGCCTATCGCATTCCCGGGAACGCCGGGAACTTCCCGCTGCTCAGCGACTTCGCGATCTTCCGCGCCTCGAAGAACTGCTTCAGCAGCTGGTTCACCTGCTGCACGTCCGTCCCGCTGCCCCTCGCAATCCGCCGCCGCCGCTTCCCGTCGATCTTCTCCGGGTGACGCCGCTCCCACGGCGTCATCGAAAGCACAATCGCCTCCGCCTGGTTGAAGAACCGGTCGTCCATGTCGTCGACGTCCAGCTGTGCCTTGATCCGGTTGAACCCCGGCAGCATCCCGACGAGCTGGCCCAGCGGACCCATCTTGCGAACCTTCCGCAGCTGTTCCACGAAGTCCTGGAGGTCGAACGTCCCCTTCTTGATCTTCTCCTTGAAGCGGTCCGTATCCTCCTCGCCCATCGCATCCTTCGCCTTCTCGATGAGCGAAAGCATGTCGCCCATCCCCAGGATGCGATTCGCCAGCCGGTCCGGGTAGAACGGCTCCAGCGCGTCCGCACGTTCGCCCATCCCGATGAACTTCACCGGCACACCCGTCACCGCACGGATGCTCAGCGCCGCACCACCACGCGCGTCGCCGTCCATCTTCGTCAGGATCAGGCCCGTCGTGCCGACTTTCTCGTGGAACTCCTTCGCAGCCGTCACCGCGTCCTGGCCCGCCATGGCGTCGGCTACGAACAGCACTTCCGCCGGGTTCAGCTGGCGGCGAAGGTCCGCCACCTCCTGCATCATCTCCTCGTCGATGTGCAGGCGGCCCGCCGTATCCACCAGCACGTGCGTCGCGCCCGTCCGCTTCGCCTTCTCCAGGCCATTTGCCGCGATCTGCGAAGGCTTCACCTTCGTGCCCTCCTCGTGGTAGGGCACATCGATCTGCTTCGCCAGCGTCACAAGCTGGTCCACCGCCGCTGGGCGATACACGTCGCACGCCACCACCAGCGGTCGCTGCCCCTGCTTCTTCAACAGGTTCGCCAGCTTCGCGATGCTCGTCGTCTTACCCGAACCCTGCAGGCCGACGACCATCACCACTGTTGGGGGCTGCGAAGCCGTCGCCAGCTTTGGCGCCGAACCACCCAGCAGCTCGACCAGTTCGCCATGAACGATATCGATGACCTGCTGCGCCGGCGTCAGGCTCTGCAACACCTCCGCCCCGAGCGCCTTCTCCCGGACCCGCGACGTGAACTCTCGTACGACCTTGAAGTTCACGTCGGCCTCGAGCATGGCCATGCGCACCTCGCGCAACGCCTGGTCGAGGTCTTCCTCGGTCACAACCCCGCGCGACCCGAACTTCCGGAACGCGCCCTGCAGCTTATCGGTCAGCGATTCGAACACACCCCGAGT
>CAZWBW010000105.1:0-9100 GCA_964632355.1 uncultured Anaerolineaceae bacterium
CCCGCGTTGTTCACCAGGATGTCGACGCGCCCGAAGCTGTCCCACGCCGCCGCCACCAGCTGTTCGATGTCCTCCGCCGTGCAGACATCGCAGCGGACTGCGAGCGCCTTCGCCCCCGACGCCGTCAGCCGCTCGGCGAGCGCGTCGAGGTTGTCCTTTCGCCGCGCGGCGATCACCACGTTCGCGCCCGCGTTCGCCAGCCCCTCCGCCATCACCACTCCCAACCCCGACGACGCGCCCGTGACGATCGCAGTCTTCCCTTCGACCGAAAAGAGGTTGGTTGTTTGCAAGATATCCCCTCCCGCAATGGATGCCGGAGTATACGACGAATGGCGATAGCGAGGCATTCCGCCCGGCGCATACTGCACACGAGGGCGACTCCGTCCGCGGCCAGGAGGTGACAGGATGCGGAAGACGATATGGATTGCGCTGGCCGTACCAGCCGCGCTGGTCGTCGCGCTCGTGCTGATGCCCAACTCGGTGTACTACCGCAACCGGCGGCCGACGCGCATCGGTCGAGCGGTCAGCCGTGCGCAGGCGGCCTGGTCGGGGCTGGGGTTACCGCCGCGGTTCCAGGTCGCACTCGAAGTGCCCCGCCGGAGCGGCGCCGGGATGCAGTCCGTCCCTGTCGTCATCGCCGAAGTCGAAGGCGAGCGGTACCTGGTCTCGATGCTGGGCGAACGGTCCGACTGGGTGCGCAATGTCCGCGCCGCTAATGGAGCTGCGACCATCCGCAGCCGTTTGCGCGAACCGGTACTGCTCGAAGAGGTGCCCGTAGCGGAGCGCGCCCCCGTGCTCAAGGCATATGTGAAGCGCGCGTTCGGCGCCCGGCCGCACTTCGAACCCGGGCCCAATTCGCCGCTCGAAGAGTTCGAAGCCATCGCCGCAAACTACCCCGTCTTCCGCATTCGTCCCCGGTAGGGGAGTGCCCGGTGCCCGGTGCTCAGTGCTCAGTGAGGGTTCCCGGTTCCCGAGGCGCGGGCGGCGAGATCGCGTGACCCCTCGCCCAGCCCCGTAGGCGATGGCGGACGCTCCCTGGCGGTCGCGGTACCGATGAAGCGTGCGGAAGGGGACCGCCTCAGGTAGTCGAGGCCCACTCCGGCCTCGGCGGCCTGGTCGCCGCCGCATCACCGGCACTACCGGTCACACCCAGCGCGGTGCGCGAACCAAGCCGCGCCTACGGCCCTCACGCCAGCCGCTCCTGTTGTCACGGGAGGGGGAGCCCGCGCCAAGTCGCCGAGACCACATACGGGCCTCGGCACCCTCGAACCACGCCGCTAACCCTGCACGAGCGTTCGAACACGAACCCGCTGGGCCAACAGCCAACAGCCGCCGAGCTACCAGCGCCCGCCAACGTCCCACGGGCAGTAGTTCACCGGCGCCGGTTCCGCACGATTCTTCGCAAGCGCGTGGCCGATCTCCCGCGCCCACGCCCGGATGTCGTCCCAGTTTCGCCAGTCGCCATCGGGCACGCGAAGCGCCATCACGATCGCCCGCTCGGCAAACCCGAGCTTCTTGCGGTCGATGCGGCCGGGGAACAGGCGGTGTGCGCGCGCATTCGTCGCGTGCATCGTCGCCGCGATATCCACCGCGTCCTCGTCCTCCGGCCGGGGCGGTTCGCCAATGGGCCCGCTCGTAAACAGCCAGACCGGGCGCTGGCGCAACGCCAGTTCGTATTGGCCGACGTACTCGAGCGCCGCCTTCAACCACTTGCCCATGTACGCGCCCGAACCAATGATCACCGCCTCGAACTCGTCCGGCGGTGGCGCATCCTCGGCCGGGAGCGCCGTAACCTCCAGGTCCTTCGCCCGCAGCTCCTCGGCGATGGCCTCGCCGATTTCCGCGGTGCCCCCATGTTTCGTCGCCCAGGTAACCAACACACGCATGTCGCACCTCCGGCCTTGAGGGCCCAGTGTGCCGCAGCCGCGGTCCCCCCGCAGCGTTCACCCGTCGCAGAGTTGGTGCCCCGGAAGTCGGAAGGGCCGGGGCGGGGCTGTTGGCTATTGGCTATTGGCGCTCCCTCCCGCGCCACCCCACCCAACCCGCAAGGCCGTCGGCTATCGGCTATCGGCCATCGGGTACGATTCAGCACTGCCGCGGGATCACGGGCGTTTCCGCGGCGCACATCTGCCGGCGACCGCCGACTCTCACCCCGGCCGATCGCCTTCCCCGCCTCACCGCAACGCGAGTCATTCCCTTTCTCCTGCCTCAACGAGGGAGAACGGGCCGGGGGATGAGGGGGCCAATAGCCAACAGCCAGTAGCCAGGAGCGCTCTCTACTCCTCGAACACGAAGATCTCGTCCTGCTCGGTGACAATGAACTGCACCCGCGGGATGTCCTCCTCGGCGATGACGATGACCTGCTCGGGCGCCTGTCCGTCGTACACATACTCGAGGGCCGGCTGGAGCGCGAAGCCCCCGAAGATTCCCAGCATGAACGGGGTGTTCGCCGCGAACAGACGGCCCCCCTCGTGCGGCCAGGTAGGCCACCTGCCCGTCACCTGCTCCAGCCACGCATCCTCTTTTCCCGGCGCCGATGTCACCCACCGATCGACACGGACGCTCCCGTAAACGGCGACCGGGATGGCCACCAGCACAAGTAACGCTGTCGCCGCCGGGACTGCGTTC
Organism: uncultured Anaerolineaceae bacterium; assembly: GCA_964632355.1. GTDB lineage: Bacteria > Chloroflexota > Dehalococcoidia > Tepidiformales > Tepidiformaceae > JALOAP01. The sequence continues at coordinate 2,629 of CAZWBW010000105.1, forward strand.
CGCCACCGGGCCAGCACAGGCTCCTCGAATGCTGCGATGAGTGCGGCGAGACCAAGCGCGAGCGGTGCGAGCGGGAAATACAGATACCGCACCGACGTTCCGAAGTCGACGAAGGCGTACGGAACAAGCGCGACCACGAACCCCACCAGCAGCGCCGCGACCACCGGGCGGCGAGCCACTACCGTCGCCGGGATCAACAGCAACAACACCGCACCCACGGCAGCCCCGAAGACCTTCACGTAGGCCGCGGCCGGCGGCCCGATTGGGACGCCCACGTACCGGATGTAGAACCCCCAGTTCTCCACGCCATCCCACGACCACACCACCCGGTTTCCGCTGGCCGACTGCGTGAAGAACACGGTGGATACGACCAGGTACGCCACCACCGGCGCCGCCATCGCCACGATTGGCACTGTCCACCGAACGGTGCCCCTCGCGGTGCGCGAGCGCCATGGTGGTGGGCTCACAACCAGGTACCAAAGCGACGCCGCCACCGCGATGACCGCCACGGTTTCGCGGAACAGGAGCGCGATGGAAAGGGAGCCCGCAGCGACCAGCAGCCAGCGAGTCGGCTGCGGCTCGTCGTCCCGGACCGCACGCGCCAGTGCCAGCCACGCCGCCAGCGCCACGGGCAGCGCCGCGCTGTTGATCGACGACGCCCACGCGACCGCTTCGATGCTGGCCGGGTGAATGGCAACCAGGATTGCAGCGGCTGCCGGGCCGACCGTCCCTCCCGCGATTCGCCGGGCCAGCAGCCACACAACCACGACCGACGCGAGGTGAATCGCCAGCGTCAGCAGGTGGTAGAACGCTCCGTTCGCGCCAAAGAGTGGCGCGGTTACCTGCCAGCTCAGCGACGATAGGGGCCGCCAGTACCCACCCGGGAGGTGGAGCAGCGTGTCATCCTCCCTCGGGTCGAGCGCGGCCGCGACGAAATCGCCGAAGCCCATCTCCCGCTGCGCGAGGAGGTAGGCGTAGTCATCCCCGTACAGGCCGCTCGGGATGGCGGGTGCGTACATCACGCACGCCAGCACCAGCGCAACGACGAGCGGCAGAACCGGCGCAAACGTGCGACTCGAAGCCCGTTCGAGCGGGTAGGGCGGTGGACCCGCGGGGACAGCGGCCTCCGCCGGCCCGGAGTGCTCACGTTCCAGACTCATCGGACCGCGACTATACGCCATCGTCATCCGGGCTGTCGGCTGGTGGCTATTGGCCATTGGTGTTCCCCCGCACCGGTGGGGTTCAGCACTGCCGCGGGGTCACGGGCGTTCCCGCGGCGCCCATCCGCCGGCGACCGCCCACCCTCACCCCGGCCGATCGCCTTCCCCGCCTCACCGCAACGCGAGTCTTTCCCTTTCTCCTGCTGCAACGTGGGAGAACGGGCCGCGGGATGAGGGGGCCAACAGCCAATAGCCAACAGCACCCTGCGGCCCGTACGCCAAGCCTTTGTTATCCTCGTTCCCCACCGAGATCGCCATGTCTGCAACAGCTATCACTGTCCGCGTCCCAGCAACCAGTGCGAACCTCGGCGCAGGCTTCGATTGCCTCGGCCTTGCGCTCGACCTCTTCGCCTCCATCACCGTCACGTTCGGTGGCCCCGAGCCCATGCCCACCGACGATGTCGGCGAAAAGATGGTGCTCACCGCCGTGCGCCAGGTGTACACGCGCATCGGCAAGGAGCTGCCGCCCGTTCGTGCGCACTACAACGTCGCCATCCCGCTCGGCCGCGGCCTCGGTGCCAGCGCCGTCGCCCGCGTGGCCGGTGTCCTCGCCGCGAACGAATTCGCCGGCAAGCCCCTTTCGCCCGACGAGTGCCTCGCCATCGCCGCCGAGCTCGAAGGCCACGCCGATAACGCCTGCCCCGCGCTCTTCGGCGGCATGCAGGTCTGCATCGAAGACGAAGGCCGCTACCTGCGCGTGCCCTGCCGCTTCCCGTCGGACACCTCGATCGCCGTCCTCATCCCCGACCACCCGATGGCCACCAAGGACGCCCGCAAGGTGCTACCCGACACCTACACCAGGGCCGATGCCGTTCACAACACCGGGCGCGCCGCGCTCTTCGTCGCTGCGATGGCCGCCGGCCGGGTCGACCTGCTCGACGCCGCCACCGACGACCGCATTCACCAGCGCCAGCGCTCCACGCTCTTCCCGCCGATGTTCGATATCTTTGCGGCGGCGAAGAAGGCGGGTGCGTATGCGGCCTGGCTCAGCGGGGCCGGGAGCTCCATCGCCGCCATCTGCCCGCCCGACGACGCGCGCAAGGTGGCAAACGCCATGCTCGCCGAACTCCAGGCCACGGGCATGACCGGCCGGGCGCTGCCCACCCGCATCGCCCGCGAAGGCGCCACTGTCGGAAAGATCGAACTGGTCGACGACCTGTGACCCTCCGGTTCGCGCGCGAATCCGACCTCGACACCATCATCGAACTCATCCACGGGCTCGCCGAATACGAGCGCGAGCCCGACGCTGTGCGCCTCGACCGCGAGGAGCTCCGGCGGCACCTGTTCGGCCCGCGGCCCTACGCCGAGGTGCTCATCGCCGAAACCGAAGAGGGCGAGCCGGCCGGCTTTGCCCTCTTTTTCCACAACTTCAGCACCTGGGAAGGCCGCCCCGGCATCTGGCTCGAAGACCTCTTCGTGAAGCCCGAGCACCGGCGCAACGGGTACGGCCGGGAGCTTCTCACCCGGCTCGCCCAGATCGCCGTCGAACGCGGCTGCGCCCGCCTCGAATGGTCCGTCCTCGATTGGAACGAACCCGCAATCGAGTTCTACAAGTCGCTCGGCGCCATTGCCATGGACGAATGGACCACGTACCGGCTCACCGGCGAGGCGCTGGAATCGCTGGGGCGTCGCGAGTAGCGGGCGTTCCCCTTCGAAGCCCCTTGCCCCGCCTCGGCCAGCCCGACATACTCCGCCCACCTCACCGGGGAGGACGGGATATGGCCGAGAGGGCAGAATCCTCCGCGAACGACCTGCTCCAGCAGTTCCACGAAACCAGCACAGAGTTCATCGAATTCGTCGAAACCATCCCCGAGAGCCGCTGGAACCGCGTGGTTCCCGGGCTCGATTGGCCGGTGAACGTCGCCGTCCACCACATCGCCGACAACTGGGGCACCGCCATCCGGTCGATCCAGTCCATCGCGAACGGCGAACCGCTCCCGCCCATGAGCCGCGAAATCATCGACCATATGAACGCCGAGCACGCCGAACGGTTCGCCAACGTGTCGAAGGAGGAGACGCTCGAAGCCCTGCGCGAGAGCGCGGAAGCGGCCGCGAAGGTCATTTCGAGCCTGACCGAGGAGCAGCTCGCCCGCGAAAGCAACCCGCTCCCGGCGCTCGGCGGGCGCGGCGCGACGCCCCGCCAGTTCATCCAGGTGCTGCTCATCGGGCACCCGCGGGAGCACCTCCCCGCCATCCGCGAGGCGGCCGAAGGGTAGCGCGGGCTACGAGGCTGCGGTAGCCGGTTCGCTGCGCCCGCCGCGGCAATCCGGGCACGTGCCGTAGAAGTCCACGCGCTGGCTCAGGAGCGAATAGCCGAACTCGGCCATCACGTTCTGGCGCAGCCGGTCGACGAGCCCCTCGGTGTCGTCCACGTCGACCATGCGCCCACAGTCGACACACACCAGGTTCGCGTGCGGCTTTACGTTCGTGTCGTAGCGGGTGCCGCCCGCGAAGGTGAGCGCCTGTACGAAGCCCTTCTCTTCGAGCATCGCCAGCGTGTTGTACACCGTACCGAGCGTGATGTGCGGATAGCGTTCGCGCACGCGTTCGTACACCATCTGCGCGGTGGGGTGGTCGTCCGAATTGGCGAGCACCTCGGCTACCGCGACGCGCTGCGCGGTCACGCGAATGCCCAGCTCCCGGAATCGCTCAGCAACCTTGGTGTCCATCTTCTTTCCAGTACCACGGCCCCGCGCTGAAGGCCAGCTTTACGTTATGTCGGGGTCTTGCGCCGGGCGAGTACCATCCATCACAGGTGTTCATAGAATGACTTGCCGTCCAGATTGGAACCATTCTAAACTTGGCCTCGCCTGGATGAGAAGAACCACCAGGTTCGAGGCGAGGCAAACCCACCGGCCAACCCCACCCGTCATGCCGCCCGCCTCTGACCTTGCCCTGACTTTCTGAGGAGGAACACGCACGTGTCAGATCCCAACGCGACGAACAGCGCCGCACTCCCCACCTCTGATGCGACGCGGCCACGAACTAACCGCGACTGGTGGCCGAACAAGCTCGACCTCACGCCGCTTCACCGCAACTCGTCCAAGGCCAACCCCATGGACGAGGACTTCGATTACGCCGAGGAGTTCAAGAAGCTCGATGTCGAGGCCCTGAAGAAGGACCTCATGGAGCTCATGACCGACTCGCAGGACTGGTGGCCCGCCGACTACGGCCACTACGGTCCGCTCTTCATCCGCATGTCGTGGCACGCGGCCGGCACCTACCGCACCTTCGACGGCCGCGGCGGTGGCGGCGAAGGCGCCCAGCGCTTCGCTCCATTGAACAGCTGGCCCGACAACGTCAACCTCGACAAGGCCCGCCGCCTGCTCTGGCCTATCAAGAAGAAGTACGGCAACAAGATCTCCTGGGCCGACCTGATGATCCTGGCCGGCAACGTCGCCCTCGAGTCGATGGGCTTCAAGACCTACGGCTTCGGCTTCGGCCGCGAAGACATCTGGGAGCCCGAGGACATCGATTGGGGCGCCGAGGACGAATGGCTCGGCGATGAGCGCGTCCACGGCGACCGCGAACTCGACGAACCGTTCGCCGCGACCCAGATGGGCCTCATTTATGTGAACCCCGAGGGCCCCAACGGCAAGCCGAGCGCCCTCGAAGCCGCCAAGGATATCCGCACCACCTTCGGCCGCATGGGCATGAACGACGAGGAGACCGTCGCGCTCATCGCGGGTGGTCACACCTTCGGCAAGGTCCACGGCGCTGGCCCCACCGAGCACGTTGGCCCCGAACCGGCGGCCGCCCCGGTCGAGCAGATGGGCCTCGGCTGGACGAGCACCTACGGCACCGGCAAGGGCGGCGACACCATCGGCTCCGGCCTCGAAGGCGCGTGGACGCCCACGCCAACGAAGTGGGACAACACCTACCTCGAAACGCTCTACAAGTACGACTGGGACCTGGTGAAGAGCCCCGCCGGCGCCTGGCAGTGGACTCCCACCGACCCGGCCGCGAAGGACCTCGTGCCCGATGCGCACGACCCGAACAAGCGGCACGCGCCGATGATGCTCACGACCGACCTGGCGCTCCGCTACGATCCCATCTACGGGCCGATTTCGAAGCGCTTCCTCGAAAACCCGAAGGAGCTCGAAGAGGCGTTCGCGAAGGCGTGGTACAAGCTCCTGCACCGCGACATGGGCCCCGTCACCCGCTACCTCGGGCCGTGGGTCCCCGAGCCGCTCATCTGGCAGGACCCCATCCCGGAGATTGACTACGTCCTCATCGACGAGGCCGACATCGCCGAGCTCAAGAAGAAGGTGCTCGCCTCCGGCCTGTCGATCTCGCAGCTCGTCTACACGGCCTGGTCGTCGGCTTCGACGTTCCGCCGGACCGACAAGCGCGGCGGTGCGAACGGTGCCCGCATCCGCCTCGAGCCGCAGCGCAACTGGGAAGTGAACCACCCGGCCGAGCTCGCTCGCGTGCTCGAAACGCTCGAGGGCATCCAGAAGGAGTTCAACGAGGCGCAGACGGGCAACAAGCGCGTCTCCCTCGCCGACCTCATCGTGCTCGCCGGCTGCGCGGCGGTCGAAGAGGCGGCGCGCCTCGCCGGCGTCAACATCACCGTGCCGTTCACGCCCGGCCGCAACGACACCACCCAGGAGCTGACCGACGCCGAGTCGTTCGACGTGCTCGAACCGCGAGCCGACGCGTTCCGCAACTACATCAGCCCGCGCGCTCCTCGCTCCGCCGAGCACTACCTCGTCGATAAGGCCGACCTCCTCGGCCTGACGGGGCCCGAAATGACAGTGCTGCTCGGTGGCATGCGCGCCCTCGGCGCGAACTACGGCCACACCAAGCACGGTGTGTTCACCGACCGCCCGGGCACGCTCACGAACGACTTCTTCGTGAACCTGCTCGACATGAGCACCGAGTGGACGAAGGTCGGCGACAACCTCTACGAGGGCCGCGACCGCGCGACCGGCGAACTCCGCTGGACCGCCACGGCTGTGGACCTCGTCTTCGGCGCGCACTCGCAGCTCCGCGCCTACAGCGAGGTCTACGCCCAGGACGACGGGAAGGAGAAGTTCGTCCGCGACTTCGTGAAGGCCTGGGACAAGGTTATGAACCTCGACCGGTTCGACCTGCACCGCTAAGCCGAACCGCGAAGATCACCCACACCGCCGGGGGCACGCAATGTGCCCCCGGCGTCGTTGTGTGTCGGTGCCCGGTGATCCGTGCTCAGTGCTCAGTAGGGGTTGCCGGTTCCCAGTTGGTAGTCGAGGCCCACTGCGGCCTCGGCA
>CAZWBW010000106.1:0-8899 GCA_964632355.1 uncultured Anaerolineaceae bacterium
CGATGCCCGCCTCTGCCGCGATGCGCCGCGCAACCGGAGACACGCGGAGCCGCGCCTCCGTGGCCACGGCTTCCTGTTGCTTCACGCGGCCGTCGCCATCCGGCGGGATGCGTTCGTGCGCCTCCTCAACTCCTGGTGGCGGTGGTGGCGCATGCTCGGCCTCGGCGACTTGTGTGGTCGTCGCGGCCTCGCTTTCCGTCGCGGATTGCGAAATGGGCGTCGGCTCCTCGAGCCTGCGGCGAGGTGGCGTTTCGGCAGGCGGCTTGTGTGTCACCTCCTCCGAAACCGTCTCGCCCTCCGCCGCGAGGATGGCGATCACGTCGCCTACGGGCACGGTCTCGCCTTCCTTGACCGTATGCTGGGCCATGATGCCCGAGTCATAGGCTTCCAGTTCAACGGTCGCCTTATCGGTCTCGATCTCGGCGATGATGTCGCCACGGTTTACCTGCTCGCCCACCTGCTTCAGCCAGCGAACGAGCGTTCCTTCCGTCATGTCCGCGCCCATCTGGGGCATGGTCACTTCGATCGCCACAAGGCACTCCTACAGCATGGCGAGGACAGCCTCGACGACGTCCTCTTCGGATGGCAGCGCCGCGAACTCGAGATTCCGATTGTAGGGCATCGGCACATCTTTGCCGCTCACCCGCGCCACTGGCGCATCCAACCAGTCGAATGCCTGCTCCATGATCTGCGCGCTAATCTCGCCTGCGAAGCCGCCGAACTTCCAGTCATCTTCCACGATCACCGCTCGGTTCGTCTTCTTCACCGATTCGATGACCGTCGGCATGTCCAGCGGCCGGAGCGTCCTCAGGTCGATGACTTCCGCGCTCAAACCTTCCTGCTCCTCGAGCATGGCAGCGCCGCGGAGTGCCTGGTGCACGCTGCCGCCATACCCGACGATCGTGACGTCCGTCCCTTCGCGGATTACCCGCGCCTCGCCGAACTCGATGAGGTAGTCCGGGTCATCCGGGACTTCGCCCTTCAGGCCATACAGCGCCGAGTGCTCAATAAAGATGACTGGGTTGTTGTCCCGGAACGCACGCTTCAGGAGCCCCTTACCATCGGCCGGGTTCGAAGGGCAGGCCACCTTCAGGCCCGGGAAGTGCGCGTACAGCCCCTCCAGCGAGTGGCTGTGCGTCGCCCCCAGCTGGCTTCCGCCGCCCGCCGCCATGCGAATCACGAGCGGCACATTGAACTGCCCGCCCGACATGTACAGGAACTTCGACGCGTTGTTGATGATCTGGTCGAAGGCCACGAAGCTGAAGTTGATGGTCATAATCTCGACCATCGGCCGAAGCCCTGCCACCGCAGCGCCCACGCCCGCACCGACAATGCCCGATTCGGCGATCGGCGTGTCCATCACCCGCTCCGGGCCGAACTCGTCGAGCAGACCCCGCGTCACCGCGTAGGATCCGCCATACGCACCGATGTCCTCACCCATGAGGAACACGCGCTCGTCGCGCAGCAACTCCTCGCGCAGCGCCTCACGGAGCGCGTCCCGCATTCGCATCTCAGCCATGGCCGATTACTCCTGGTACACGTAGTCGAACAGCGACTTGATTTCCGGCTGCGGGCTCGCGTCGGCGAACTCGATCGCTTCCGCGACTTCCTTCTCTACCCGTTCCGTAATTTCCTGGAGCTGCTTCTCGTCCAGGTGGCCGTCTTCCATCATCCGGGTCTTCAGCCGCTCAATCGCATCCTTCCGCCGGAACTCGGCGACCTCTTCCTTGCTCCGGTAGAGCTCCGCGTCCGCCATCGAATGGCCCCGGTACCGGTAGGTCATCGCTTCGATGAAGTACGGGCCGTTCCCCGCGCGGATGTACTCGATGGCCTTCATCGTTTCCTGGTAGACCTCGATGACGTCCATGCCATCGATGCGAACCGAAGGGATCCGGTAGGCCTCTGCCAGCTTGTAGATGTCGTTCGCAATCGACTTCTCCAGCGGCAGCCCCATCCCGTAGCCGTTGTTCTCACAGAACCAGAGCACCGGCGTCTTCCACAGCGACGAAAGGTTTAGCGCCTCGTGGAACTCGCCCTCGGCAACGCCACCGTCGCCGAAGATGCACATCGTCACGTTGTTCTGCTTCAGCTTCTTGTCGGCCAGCCCCAGCCCGACCGCGACCGGCATATGCCCGCCGACGATCGCGTGCCCGCCGTAGAAGCGCTTCTCCTTGTCGAAGATGTGCATCGAACCGCCGCGGCCCTTGCTCGTGCCGTCGACACGCCCGAACAGCTCGGCCATCACCGCCTTCGGGTCGATGCCCCGCGCGATGGCGTGCCCGTGTTCGCGGTAGTGGGCGATGAGACGGTCCTCTGGCCCAAGGGCATTAATCGAACCCACCGCGCACGCTTCCTCCCCGATATACAGGTGCAGGAAGCCGCGGATCTTGCCCTTCGTGTACATCTCGGCGCTCCGCTCTTCGAAGCGCCGGATGAGGATCATTTGGTACAGGAAATGGTGTAGCAGGTCGGGGCCTGGGATGGCCGTCGTGCCGCTTGCGGTTTTCGTAGTCAACGGGACGCAACTCCTTCCGAAGATGACGCGCGTGTGCCACGCCGCCGCGCGATGTGGATCGCTTCCCCATCCACGGCCAGTGCGGCCTCCTTCAGAGCCTCGGACATCGTCGGATGCACCTGCACCGCGAAGCCCAGCTCAATCGTCGTCGCCTCCAGTAGCGAAGCCATCGAGGCCCCGCTGAGGAGTTCGACGACGTCATGTCCAATCATGTGAACCCCGAGCACCTGGCCGGTCGGCTCATCCGCCACGATCTTGATGAAGCCTTCCGTTTCAGCCATCGCCACGGCCTTGCCCAGCGCCGTCAGCGGGAAACGGCCGGTCTTCACTTTGAAGCCTGCCTCTTTTGCCTGCTGTTCCCTATACCCGATCGACCCGATTTGGGGCTGGCAAAAGGTCGCACGTGGAATTTGCACGTAATCCAGGACCGGCGTGTCCCGGCCGGCAATCGCCTCCGCGGCAATCACCCCTTGCTGCATCGCCACGTGCGCCAGCGGATGCTTCCCGGTCACATCGCCGATCGCGTAGATGCCGGGCACGTTTGTCTGCATCCGGTCGTCGATCGCGATGTATCCGCGGTCCGTCGCGACGCCCGCCGACTCCAGGTTCAGCGGTTCGGTGTAGGGTTCGAACCCGATAGCGACCAGCACAACGTCCGCTTCCAGCGTCTCAGTCGTGTCGCCCTGCTGCACACGAACCTTCGCCGCCCCGTCAGCGACCTCCACACCCTCGACCTTCGTCCCGGTCAGGCAGCGCAGTCCCCGCGCCTCGAACGAGCGCTTCAGCAGCCGCCCGACCTCGGGCTCCTCCAGGGGCACCAGGGTTTCCAGCATTTCGACGATGGTCACGTTCGACCCGTAGCTCGCCCACAGGTGTCCGAACTCCACGCCGATCGGACCAGCGCCGATGATCACCACGCGCTGCGGCAGCTCGCGGAGTTCCAGCGCTTCGCGGCTGGTGATGACCACCTTCCCGTCTGCTTCAACGCCGGGGAGCATGCGCGTTCGCAGCCCGGTCGCGATGATGATGTTGTTCGCTTCGTACTGCTGGTCGTTCGCGCGAATCGTGTTCTTCCCTGCGAGCGCCGCAGTTCCCTGCACGACGTCGATGCCGTTGTCCCGCATCAGCCCCTCGACGCCGCCGACCACCTTGTCGACGACGGCGCGGCTGCGGTCGATGGCTGCCCCGAGGTCGAACTTCGGGTTCTCGACGCTGACGCCCCACTTGTCCGCTTCGCGAACAAGGTTCACGACGTCGGCATTACGGAGAATCGCCTTGCTCGGGATGCAGCCCCAGTTCAGGCAAAGGCCCCCCAGCCGGTCGCGCTCAAACAACACGACGCGAAGGCCGAGTTGTGCTGCGCGAATCGCTGCTACGTAGCCCCCAGGGCCGCCTCCGATGATGCCGACGTCATACGTTGCCATAGCTTTACCCTAGACTACCATAGCGGCCGACTAATCCTTAGGGCTACCCCTCGCAGCACTTTGTCATAGATCCACCGTAGCACTCCGCATCTCTCGCCTGTGCGAATCTTCCGGGGCCTATACGGCTTCGATCTCTATGGCCTGTCCTTCTCGCCAGCTTCGCCACGCAGCATCCACGAACCGCATGTAGCGGAGCCCATCCTGGAAGTTCGTCAGCCGCACAGGCGCGCCGGTCAGGATCGAATCCACGAAGTCCTGCTCCACCCGCCACCCGCGGTCCGTTCCCGGGTCGGGCTCCACCGGTTCGAACGACGAACTGTCCCGCGTCACCTCGGCGCGGTCGTTCGGTGTCCAGCGCAGGGTCGCTTCGGTCCCGTAGAGAACGATCCCGTTCCACGGTGCGTGGGCTGCCACGCTGCTGAGGTGGTACGTCACCTTCGTCCCGGTCGAAAGGTCCGCTACCGCCGTGAATGTGTCGGGCACATCGACGGCCCGTAGTTCGCCGGTCTCCGGGTCGGTGCGCTCCGGGATGACAATCGCGCCATCGGCCACCACCCGCGTCGCTTCGCCGATCCACCGCTGGATGATCTCGGCGTAGATGCCGAGCGCCATGATGTTGCGCCCCGAGTAGTCCGTGCGCTGCCGCCAGTGCAACGGCGCCGATGCGTCGAGTCCGCTCCCGTTGAGCACCGTCACGGTCGCTTCGACCACGCGCCCGAGCTCGCCCTCGCGCACCATGCGCGAAATGGTCGGCCCGAGCCGGAAATCGAACGGTGCCGGCACGAGCTGCGCGACCAGGTGCGGGTACGCCTCGCTGATGCGGAGCATCTCCTCCGCCTCCTCCGCGTCGGCGGCCATGCGCGCTTCGCACAGCACATGCTTGCCCGCCTCCAGCGCCCGGATCGTGTACTCGCGGTGCATGTACGGCCACGTGCCGATGCACACCGCGTCCACCTCCGGGTCGGCGATGAGCTCCTCGGGCGAACGCGCGACCTTCGGTATCCCGAACTCCTCCGCTACTTTGCGCGAACTCTCGGGCGTCCGATTGACGACGCTCACGATTTCCACGCCCTCGATCGCCTGGAATCCCGGGATATGCCGGAGCCGCGTATTCGCTCCCGCTCCGATGAGCCCAATTCTCAACGCCATCTGGAACCTCCTCGGGGGCCGCTCCCGCATCGCCCGGGAGTTCTCGGACCCCCGGGCGGATACAGGATGCGGACCGCATGGTACAGGTGCCCTCCCATCGGCAGGGCCGACGCCAGCACCGCGAATTTCGTCGTTTCGGTCAAGCCCCCTGTCCGTGCGTTGCTGATCCCGACCGGTCACGCCCGCGCGCCGCGCTTGACGGATTTTCGCAACACTCGCCCACCCGGGACGCTTGCATCCGGTGTTAGTCTCGTCAGGCGAAAACAGATGGGCACGAAGACGAATCACGATGCGGCAGAGGAGTGGCGCAAAGTCCTGCTGAAGGGACAGCACTCGCTTGCCACCCTGCAGTGGGCCTTCCGGCGACTGCCCTCACCACCGCGCTGCAAGGTCTGCTACAGCCCCTTCTCCGGAGTGGGTGGACGCATCGTCCGCATCGCAGGGTTTCACCCCTCGCGCAAGAACCCAAATCTCTGTGCCCGCTGCTGCGAAGAACTCCCTATCGGTGGCGCGGACGTCGATATTGCCGTGCTCTTCGCCGACGTTCGCGGTTCGGTTCAGCTCGCCAGCGGCACCAGTCCCACGCAGTACGCCGCCACCCTGAACCACTTCTACCGCGAGGCCACCGAAGTGCTCATCGCGCACGACGCCATCATCGACAAACTCGTCGGCGACGAAGTCATGGCGCTGTTCATCCCCGGCATCGCCGGACCCGGGTACCGCCAGCGCGCCCTCGAGGCGGCCGAGGCACTGCTCCGGCGCGTGGGGTACACGGAAGGCACCCCGTGGATCGAGATCGGACTCGCCGTGCACGCGGGCGAGGCCTACGTCGGCAACGTCGGTGCGCCCGGCGTCTCCGACTTCACAGCCCTCGGCGATACCGTCAACATCGCCTCGCGCCTCCAGGGTGTCGCCGCCCCCGGCGAGATTGTCGTCAGCGACGAACTCTGGCACTCGCTCGGCGAACCTCCCGGCGCCGAACCCCGGACGTTCGAACTCAAAGGCTTCGCCACACCGTTTCCCGCGCGCGTCTTCCATCCCGCGATCCGCTAGGCTCTACCCATGTCCGATGCGCCATCCCGCCAGCCCCGTGGGTACGTCACCAAAACCATCACCGTCCCCGGCAATCTCCGCCGGGCCTGCGACGACTTCAACGCCGCCCGCTTCTGGGAATGCCACGAGTGGCTCGAAGAAATCTGGCAGAACGAGCGCGGGGAGGTCCGCGACCTGTACAAGGGGCTCATCCAGGTGGCCGCCGCGTTCGTCCACGCCCGCCGGAACAACCAGTTTGGCGTCCAGCGCCTGCTGACCACGGCCCTCGGTTACCTCGAACCCTATCGCGAGGAGGGGGCCATGGGGTTCGACGTCGAAGCCATTTGCAGCCACGCCGAACGGGCCCTCCAGGCAGCGAAGCAGCTCCCGAAAGACCGCGTCCACTCGGTCTATCCCGCCTTCGTTCCCGTGTACGAATTCGACGAAGCGGCACTCCCCGCCGAGGCCGTTCGCTGGGGCGCCTGGGGATTCGACCGGCACGGTACCCCACTGGAGATGGAAATCCTGGTTCCCGAGGACTAACCGCCGGCGAGGTCCACGCCGATTCGCTGTTGACTCATTGTGCTGTCAGGTGTAAGAAGAAACTTACATGTCTAATGCAGGCCCGACAGGCCAGGAGACGTCACCCGGTGATGCACTGCTCGGTACCCTCCTGGCGCTCGCGAACCCTCACCGGCTTCGGATCCTCGCAGCGCTGTCCGACCGCAGGGAGTACGTAAGCGAGCTCGCCAGGCAGATCGGTATCAGCCGCCCACTTCTGCACATGCACCTGCGCCGTCTCGAGGCCGCCGGCCTGGTCGTGAGCGAACTCGAACTCTCCCCCGAAGGGAAGGCGATGAAGTACTACCAGGTCGCCCCGTTCGACATCCGGCTCACGCCCGCTCGCATCGCCGAGGCCGCGAAAACGCTGTCGGAGTCCGCTACTCCCAAGGAGGACCGCATCGATGGATGAAGATCCGATGACCTGGCAGATCGCCGCCGTCCTCATAGGGTTCGCTCTGGTCTTTGGCCTCGTGATCGTTGTGACCGTCTGGCAGATCAGCGCCGCGTGGCGAGCGCGTGTCTCGGAAGCACAGGAAAAGGCCTACCGCGAACTTGCCGAGGAAACCTCCCGCGCGACCGAGGCTACGGCCCGCGAACTGTCAACACTCGTCGCGGCCGTCAAGGACCTGCAGTCTCGCACCGCTGAACTCGAACGCCTGCTCAAAGAAGTGGGCTGACCCCGTGTTCCGGGGCGATCTCCGACCAAAGTCGGGGATCACTCCATGCAGGTGACCGATGCCTGCAAGCGTCAAATGCGTGAGTTTTCTCACACACTCAGCATATCCCGCGCTATTTCCACCGAATTCTCTAACACCCGGCCCCTAAGCTGGGGGAACGGGCTGCCACTCAGTCCAGCTGCAATCGCCCAACCGGAGGTTCCAGGGAATGACTTCAAATAACAGCCGCCAGGCGCCGGACGACATCGTTATCGAGGCACGCGACGTCCAGAAGACCTACGACACTGGCAGCGTCCAGGTGCACGCACTTCGCGGTGTGAGTTTGAAGGTCCGGCGGGGCGAAATGGTGGCCATCATGGGGCCCTCTGGCTGTGGCAAAACAACCCTGCTCAACAGCCTTTCCGGCCTGGACGAGTTCGACAGCGGCATCGTGCTCATTGAAGGCAACGATATCAGCAGAATGGCCGACGACCGGAAGACAGAATTCCGCGCCAAAGAAATGGGCTTCGTCTTCCAGACCTACAACCTGCTCCCGGTCCTAACTGCTGTCGAAAACGTCGAACTCCCGCTCATCGTCTCGGGCACCAAGCCAAAAATCGCCCGCGAGATGGCGCTCCAGGCCCTCGAACGTGTCGGCCTTCTCGACAAGGCCAACCAGCGCCCCGCTCAGCTCTCAGGTGGCCAGCGACAGCGCGTCACCGTCGCCCGCGCCGTTGTCAATCGTCCCGCAATCATGTGGGCCGACGAACCCACCGGTGCACTCGACTCCGCGACGGCCAACGAAATCATGGACCTGATCGTGGAGCTCAATCAGAGCGCGAACCAGACCACGGTACTGGTGACTCACGACCCGAAAGTCGCCGCCCGTTGCCACCGCACCATCCACATGGCCGACGGCCGCATCATCCGCGAGGACTCCCAGGAAGCAATGCGCGAACTCGCAGGGGTGAGCCACGCATGAATAGTCTCTTCGGCCTTTCGATGACGTACATCGCTATCGCGTGCGTCATCCTCACACTCCTGATCTTCGTCGCGGTCGCCTGGATTGCCGTGCGGAACCCCGTCATGTTCAAGATGGGCATCCGCAACATCCCCCGGCGCCCCGCGCAAACGACCCTCATCGTTATTGGCCTCATGCTCTCGACGCTCATCATGAGCGCGGCCTTCGGCACCGGCGACACGCTCACGACGAGCGTCACGAACGAGGTCTACGACATCGCCGGCGAAACCGACGAGATCATCCGCTGGGACGCCGAAAAGCAGCCCGCACCCGTCGAACAGCAGGTCATCCCGCTCGCTGAGATCGAGCGCTGGCAGGCCCAGTTCGCCGACGACCCGGACATCGAGGCCCTCGCCCCCTTCCTCCAGGAGCAGATCCCGATCCTCAACACCCGGACGCAGCTCAACGAGCCGCTGTCCGACCTTGTTGGCTTCCGCAACGAAGACCTCCGCACCTTCGGCGGACTGTTCGATATCGACGGCACCGAACTCGAACTCACCCCCGGCGAAATCGTCGTCAACAAGTCCCTCGCGGACGA
>CAZWBW010000107.1:0-8728 GCA_964632355.1 uncultured Anaerolineaceae bacterium
GCTTCGATGCGGTCGAACCGGCGGGCGCCAAGTACGACTTCGAACCCGGCCGCGGCGAGCGCGCGGGCGGTGGCGGCGCCGATGCCAGCGCTGGCGCCGGTGACAACAGCGACGGGACGAGAGCCATCGGGTGTTGGACGAGCGGTGTACATGCGGGCAGCCTAGCGCCAGCGTTCCTTGCTCGCACCCTTCCGGGCGCGGCGATAGTATGTGAAGCGGGGAACAAACCGTGGCCGATCTCTCTATCTATCTGTTCTGGTCCGGGTTCGTCACGTCGCTCATCGCGTCGGGGCTGTACATCGCGTACGTCGCGAGCGTGGCGGTACCCCTTCGCCGCATGAGCGCGCAGACCGAAGCCGGTACCGTGACCGTTTCGGCGAGTCCGGGTGTGCCGAACGCGGGGCTCGGGCGGCTGGCGACGAGCTTCACGTGGTTCACGTTCATCGCGCTCGCCGGGGCGGTGCTCACCCGCTGGATCGCGGTCGAACGGACGCCGCTGGCGAACATGTACGAGTACACGCTGGCGCTTTCGATGGGCATCGCCGGCGCCTACCTTGCGTTCGAACACACGACGCACCAGCGGCGGGTGGGCATCGTGGCGCTGCCAGTGCTGGCGGTGATGATCTGGATCACGTCGCTGTTCCCGAACGAGATCGTGCCGCTCATCCCGGCGCTGCAGAACGGGCCGCTGCTCACCGTGCACGTCAGCTTCATGATGATTTCGTACGCCGTGCTGACCGTGTCGTTCTGCGGCGCGGTGATCTATTTGGTGCAGGGCGGCGAAGGGAAGCGGCGGTTCGCAGCGCTGCCGAGCGCCGATGCGGCCGGCGACCTCGCGCACAAGGCGGTGATGGTCGGGTTCCCGTTGCTGGGCCTCGGGATCGCGCTCGGTGCGTGGTGGGCGAACGACGCGTGGGGCCGCTACTGGGGCTGGGACCCGAAGGAGACGAGCGCGCTCGTGACGTGGCTGAGCATCGTGGCGTATTTCCACGCGCGGGCGGGGACGGGTTCGGTGGCCGGCGCCCCGGGCATCCGCCGCATCGTGCCGGAGAAGATTCGCCGCGGCTGGCGCCCGGACCCGATGTGGTGGCTCGTGATCATGTGGGCGCTCGTCATGTTCACCTACTTCGCGGTGAACCTGTGGGTGACGGGCCTGCACAGCTACGCGGGCGTGTAGGTCACCGCTGAGTTCTGAGTGCTGAGTGCTGAGACCGCGCGAGGAGCGCGGCGAACGCGAGGATGCCCCACGCGTAGATGGAGCCGACCAACAGCGAGAGCGCCTGGCTTTCGTCGGCGGCATCGATGACCACCCAATAGGGCACGAAGAGGAACGCCAGCGCGGGCAGCACCTGTTGCCAGGGCACGGCGAACAGGAGCGGCAACAGGAGCAGTGTGTACCCGGGCCATGTGATCGGTCCGGTGAGCAACGCGGCGATGAGCCCGATCGCGACGACGGGGAGGGCCGCGGGCTTTCGCCGCCAGGTCACCAATGCGGCGGCTGCGAGCATGGCCGCGGTGAGCGCTATCCCGAGCCATGGGGCGTCGGCACGGCCGGTGACGGCGATGAGCGAACTGTTCCCCGCGAGGGTGTTCGCTTCGGTGGCGGGTGGGGTGGCGTCGAACCAGCCCCGGTAGATCCCGGGCCCTTCGAGGATTAGCGGGATAGCGGAGAGCACAGCCGCAGCGCCAAACCCGGAGACGGCGACGCGCCAGTGCCCGGCGAGCAGGAGCAACGCAAGGATGATCGCGAACTGGGGCTTGATGGCGGCGACGCACCCGAGCGCGACCCCGGCCTGCCACGCCTGTCCGCGCCGCAGGAGCAGCCACCCGGCGGTCATCGCGACGACGAGGGGCACGTAGATCTGCCCGAGTTCGAGTGTGTGCCAGAGCCCACCGAAGGTGAACGCAGCGAACGCGGTCACGGCGTCGCGTTCGGGGTAGGCGCGCCAGAGGGCAGCAACGCACCCCGCGTACACGAGCAACGACATGACGACGAACGCGTCGCGGCTGGCGAACGGATCGAACTTCGCAGCGAACTGGAAGGGGTAGACGGAGATCGGTGGGTTCAGGTTGGGCGCCGGTTCGCCCGCGATGGAGAAGGTATCGGGGTAGACGCCGTAGGGATCGAGGCCGTGGTTCGCGGCATCGCCAGAGGCCCAGAACGAGCCCCAGTCGAGGAGGCCGCGGTTTTCGCGGAAAGCCCATGCGCCGCTGGCGACGATGAGCACCCCCATGGCGGCGGTCACGAATACGGCGAGGATGACGTGTGGCGTCGCGAAACTGCGGGCGGTGACGCTCGCGGGGAGGTTTCGGGCCATGCCAGCACGCTAGGCGGCGCGGGGCGGAGGGAACAGCCGCCAGCATCTCGTGCGTGTTGCGGTTCCCTCACATTGTCGCACCTGGAAAGCGCGGGTAAGCACTTGACAGGCCGTTCCGTCCGGGGATTGACTATGCCCGCCGCTGGCGGGAGCGGTTTGGGAGGTAAGCATGGATTTTCGTGACACCCCGGAAGAGGCGGCATTCCGCCAGGAAGTCAGGGAGTTCATCACGGAGCATCTCCCCGACAGCCTTCGCGATATCGATCCGTTCGATACCGATACGCGCCGCGAAGGGATGCGGGAGTGGCGCTCGGCGCTGGCGAAGCGCGGCTGGATCGCGCCCCACTGGCCGAAGGAGTACGGCGGCGGCGGATTCTCGGTCACCGAGCAGTTCGTGTTCAACGAAGAGATGGCCGAAGCACGCGCGCCGGAAGTCGGCGGCATGGGCGTGCAGATGATCGGCCCCATCCTCATCCGCTTCGGGACCGACGAGCAGAAGGCGGAGCACCTGTCGCGCATCACGAGCGGCGAGGCGTGGTGGTGCCAGGGCTATTCGGAGCCAGGCTCGGGTTCGGACCTGGCGTCGCTGCAGACCCGCGCCGTCCGCGATGGCGACGAATATGTGATCAACGGCCAGAAGATCTGGACTTCCGGCGCGCACCGGGCGAACTGGATGTTCATGCTCGCGCGGACCGACCCGGATGCGCCGAAGCACCGGGGCATCTCGATGTTCCTGGTCGATATGAAGAGCCCGGGCGTGACGGTTCGGCCGCTGATCACGATGGCGAACGACCACGTGTTCAACGAGGTGTTCTTCGAAGATGTGCGCGTGCCGGCGCGCAACCTCGTGGGCGAAGAGAACCGGGGCTGGTACATCGGCGCGGCGCTGCTCGACTTCGAGCGGAGCAACATCCGCGGGGCCGTGGCGATGCGCCACACGGTTGCGGACATGGTGAAGTACGCGAAGGAGGCGTCGTCGCGGCCGGGTGCGCCGCAACTCTCGCCGGCGCTGCGGACGGAGCTCGCCGACCGCGCGGTGGAGGCAGAGATCGCGCGGCTCATCGCCTACCGGGTCATCACCATCCAAAAGCGCGGTGAGGTCCCGAACTACGAGGCGTCGATGAACAAGCTGTACCGCTCGGAAGCGGCGCAGCGGGCTGCGGCGACGGGCCTGAAGCTGACCGGGCTGTATGGCGGGCTGTACCGCGGGTCGAAGCACGCGCCGCTGAACGCGCGCTTCGCGCACTCGTACCTCTCGACGGTGTCATCGACGATCGCGGCGGGCACGAGCGAGATCAACCGGAACGTGATCGCGACGCGGGGGCTGGGGCTGCCGAGGTCGTAAGACGGTCATCGGCCATCGGCCATCGGGTCCCACATCCCCCGGCCCCTTCTTCCGCTCACGCGGGAGAAGGGGTGTTCTTGTGTTGCGGTGCGGAAAGGTTCGGGCGTGAGCGGACGAAAGTTCGTGGGGGGAAGGGGACGGCCCTTACGGTCGCGGTACTGGTTTGGCGTGCGGGATGTACGAACGTGGCTCCCTCTCCCATCGTGATGGGGAGAGGGGTGGGCTGACCCGATACGGAGCTGTTGCTTGCGGGCGGCGGGGTTTGCGCGGGCTCGGGTGGGGACAGCGCAGCATGGGAACGGTGAGCCGCTCTCTGCGGCCGGAGGTTCCCATTGGTCGAGATTGGATACACGCTTTCGAGCGAGGAATTCGGGCCGAACGAACTGGTGCGGTTCGCGGCAGTGGCCGAGGACAGCGGCTTCAGCTTCCTGACGATTTCGGATCACTACCACCCGTGGGTTTCGAGCCAGGGCCATTCGCCGTTCGTGTGGTCGGTGCTCGGCGGTGTGGCGAAGGTAACGGAGCGGGTACGCGTCGGGACGGCGGTGACGTGCCCCATCATGCGCATCCACCCGGCGATCATCGCGCAGGCGGCGGCAACAACAGCGGGGCTGTTCGAAGGGCGGTTCTGGCTCGGAGTCGGTGCGGGCGAGCAACTCAACGAGCACGTCACCGGCGAGGGGTGGCCGCAGCCGCAGATCCGACACGAGATGCTCGAAGAGGCGATCCAGGTCATGCGTGAGCTGTGGACCGGCGAGAAGGTGAACTACTTCGGCGAGTACTTCACGGTCGACGAGGCGAAGTTGTTCACGGTGCCGGGGCGGCCCCCGGACATCTACGTCGCGGCGAGCGGCCCGGCGGCTGCCGAACGGGCAGCGCAACAGGACGGGTTCATCACAACGTCGCCGCAGCGTGAGCTCGTAGAGGCGTTCGAACAGGCGGGCGGTGCCGGGAAGCCGAAGCTGGGCCAGGTCACGGTTTGTTACGACGAGAGCGAGGAGAAGGCGAAGGAGACGGCGCACCACTACTGGCCGATCTCGGGGCTGCCGGGCAACTTCCAGTGGGAGATCAAGACCTGGGAGCAGTTCGACGAGATGGCCAAGCTGGTGACGCCCGACCAGGTCGCGAAGTCAATCGTGTGCGGGGCCGACCCGCAGAAGGTCATCGAGCAGATCCAGCAGTTCGCCGACGCGGGCTTCACGCACGTGTTTATTCACAACGTCGGCCCGAAGCAGGAGGAGTTCCTGCAGTGGGCATCGCGGGAGATTGTGCCGCGGTTCCAGGCACAGCCGCAGCCTGCGGGCGTCGGGACGCAGGAACGCCAGCTCGGCGGGTAGCGCCCCTGCTACGTCAGGGCCTGGATGACCAGCACGGCGATTACGGCAATCGCCAGGATGCCCGGGAGCAGCAGGACGCGCAGGGCTTTGCGTGCGGTCGAACGGTCGTCGATGAGGCTCACGGGGCGATTGTAGTGGAGTGCGAAAGCGAAGGGGGCGCCTCGAGAGGCGCCCCCTGTCACGTTTGTGCTACTTCCCTCGGCGGTAGGCGAAGGCGGCGCCGGAGCCCGCCGCGAGTGCGGCGATACCGGCGACGATGAGCAGGGTGTTCGTTCCGCCGTTCGATTCGTGGCCCGAACCGGTGGTCGGCGGCGATGGTGCGGCGGTCGCCGTGCCCGTGGCGGTGGCCGTCGGCGTGGCGGCGCTGCCCGGGAGCTGCCCGCGAACGACGCCGGCGGGGATGGCCTCGGAGTGGACGTTCACGTAGAGGCGGCCGTCCCGGAGCGCTTCGATGAAACCGTCGAGGTCGTCGTCGCCTTCGAAGGGCCCTTCGAGGCTGTCAGCGGTGAGCACACCGGTGATGTCGAGTGCGGGTTCGCTGCCCATGAACAGGGTCTCGACGATGGGGCCGTTTTCGCCGCGAGCGCCGAGGTGGATGTGTGCGGCGATGATCGTCTCGCCGTTGCCCTGGACCACGAGCCGCCAGGCGAACCGGTCGTCATCTTCGTCGAGGCGGAATTCGAACTGGCCGGTGGCGTCGGTCATCACCGGTGGCACTTCTTCGGCGCCGGTGAGGGCGACAACGGTTCCGCCGGGGATGGGCGTGTTCGTGGCGGTCGGCGTCACGGTGGCGGTAGCCGTTTCCGTTGGAGTTTCGGTGACCGTCGGCGACTCTGTGGCCGTCTCGGTCGCGGTCGGCGTTTCGGGCGTCATGGTCTCGGGAACGGCCGATTCGACGACGACGGAGCCGACCATTTCGGGATGGATGACGCACATGTACTGGTAGGTGCCGGGGGCCGCGAACGTGAATTCGAAAGCCTGGCCCGGGTCCAGGGTGCCGCTATCGAAGAGCCCGGCAGGGTCGGTGGCGGTGACGGTGTGGGGCAGGTTGCCGTTGTTTGTCCAGAGAACGACGGAGCCCACGCTCACTGTCACGCTCGGTGGGTCGAAGGCGTTGTCGACGATGGAGACGGTCGCGTCCTGGGCATGGGCATCGTTTCGTACGAGCAAGAGCGCACCAACGGCGAGGGCGACGGCCGCCAGCAGCGCAAGCGTGGCGCTGACGGCCCTTCGTTGACGTATCTCTGTCACAGCTTCCTCCGCGGGTGGTGAGATCGAGGGGCCACCCAGCCGAGTTATACGGAGTCGGCAACGCGGCCAGATGCTCGGAGGATGCTTCTCTGCTGGTTGATAGATGTTCGAAAGGGTGGGGCGAGCGCTGGATACTCGGTGGCGAGATGTGTTCAGTGGCGATAGGGCTCGACGCCGGTCGGCAGTGCGAAGCCGAACTCGGTACCACCTCCTTCGCGGCGCCGCGCCCAGATGCGGCCGCCCTGTGCCTCGATCAGGCGCTTGCAGACGGCGAGGCCGAGGCCCGCGCCCTGGGCTGAGGCGGCGGTCCGTGCCGACCGGTAGAACGGCCGGAAGATGTTCTCGATCTCTTCGTCGCTGATGCCGGCGCCGCGGTCGAGCACGCGCACCTGGACTTCGCCCTCGCCTGCCCGTGCGGTCACCTCGATGGGAGCGCCGGGAGGGCTGTACTTCTCGGCGTTGCTCAGCAGGTTGCCGAGCACCTGGTCGAAGTACGTGGGCGAGGCTTCGATGGGTTCGAGGCCGGGTTCGAAGTCAGTGGTAATTTCGCGGTCGGGGTGACGTGCCTGGTGGCTCGCGACGATGCGCGGGACCACGCGCTGCACGAGGAGCGGCTCGGTTTCGATCTCGCCGCGCCCTTCGACGCCGGCGAGCACGAGCATGTTTTCGACCAGCCGCTGCAGCCGCTGGGCCTCGGAGCGGATGTCTTCGAGCGCGGCCAGGCGCGTTTCGATGTCCATGCGCTCCCAGTGGCGGAGGAGCACCTGCGCGTTCCCGAGGATGCCCGTGAGCGGCGTCCGGAGTTCGTGGGACACGAGCCCGAGGAACTCGTCCTTGAGGGCGTTCGCGCGCTGGAGCGCCTCCTGGGCTTGCTTCACCGGGTCGATGTCGACGCTGACGGTGAGCCACTGGCCGATGTTCCCTTCGCTATCGCGGATGGGGACGGCCTGCATCAGGTGCCAGCGGTAGACATCGTCGTGCCGGCGCAGCCGGTATTCGAGGTCGATCGGTTCGCCGCCCGGGACAGCGGCAAGGAGGGTGTCGCGGTCGGCGGGGTGGACCGATTCGAGCCACTGGTTGGGCTCGGCGTCGGTGTCGTCTGCGCCGGTGTACGTCTTCAGTGCGCTGTTGCGGAAGATGGTGCGCCCGTCGCGGTCGATGACGCTGACGTGCGCGGGGATGGCTTCGACGAGCATGCGATAGCGCTCTTCGCTGGCGGCGAGCTTGGCGGCGGTCTGTTCGGTCTTGGCGAAGAGGCGGGCGTTGGCCATGGCGAGGCCGGCGCGATCGGCGATCTCTTCGGCGAGGGTGAGCTGGTCGGCGCCGAGCTTGCGGCCGGTATCGGTGTTCACGAAGGTCAGCGTGCCGAGGACCTCGCCGTGGGCGCGGAGGGGCACGACCATATAGCTCGACGGGCCCCGAGTGTCGCCGAGCTGCTGCTGGAGGGCCTCATCGCCGAGGACGCCCGCGTCGTCGCCGGCCGTGGAGTAGGCGAACTCGGGCTGGCCGGTGCGCAGCACGCGGGCGATGGGGTTATCGGACTCGCGCCGCGGGCCCAGCCGCATGATGGCCGAGAGCACCTCGGCCTTGGATGGGT
Source organism: uncultured Anaerolineaceae bacterium (assembly GCA_964632355.1). Classification (GTDB taxonomy): domain Bacteria; phylum Chloroflexota; class Dehalococcoidia; order Tepidiformales; family Tepidiformaceae; genus JALOAP01. Next base: position 7,849 of record CAZWBW010000107.1, read on the forward strand.
CGGCGTGCGCGGCGGCCACCCGCTGGATGCTGCCGTCTTCGGACACGATATCGACGATGCAGAAGTCGCCGAGGTTGGGCACGGCGCAAGCGGCGACATGTTCGAGGGTCTCGCGCAGATCGAGCGAGAGGGCGAGCTCGCGGCCGACATCGGCGAGGAGCTGTTCGCGTTCGGCGATCAGCCGGCGGTCGTGGATGTCGACGGCATGGCCGACCCACGCGCGGATGGTGCCGCTGGCATCGCGCAATGGCCGGGCCCGGTCGAGGTGCCAGCGATAGGCCCCATCGGCGCGGCGAACGCGGTACTCCTGTTCGAAGGGCGTGCCGGTTTCGATGGCGTCGCGCCAGGCACGGTGGAGCTGCTCGCGATCGTCCGGGTGGATGGCGTTCTTCCATTCGTCGCTCAGCGAGTCCTCGTACTTGAGGCCGGTGTACCGCAGCCAGTGCTCGCTCACGAAGTCGCAGTGGCCGTTGGGATCGGCACTGTAGATGGCAACGGGCATCGACTCGGTGAGCGTTCGATAGCGCTCTTCGCTCAGGCGGAGTGCTTCGCGCGCGGCTTCCTGTTGGGTGACGTCGACAAAGGTGACGATGGCCGCGGTCACGGCGCCGCTGGAGTCGCGAATTGGCGACGCGTTGACCGAGAGAAGCACTTCCACGCCGTCGTCGCGGCGAATCCGCTGGACTTCGTTCCGGACGGAGATGCCGTTGAGCGCGCGGGTGAGCGGGAGCTGTTCGAACGGGTGGGGCGTTCCTTCGGCGTCGGCGACAGCGAGGCCTTCGACGAGTTTGGCGTAGTGCCCGGGGTCGAGTTCGCGGCCCAGGATCTGGCTGGCGCGGGCCAGGAACGCGAGGGGGAGTCGTGCCCTGGACGCACGGCG
>CAZWBW010000108.1:0-8654 GCA_964632355.1 uncultured Anaerolineaceae bacterium
CACCGGGGAGCCCATCGTGGTTCGCGCGGCCGTCAAGCCCATCCCCACGCTCGCCCACCCACTTCCCTCCGTCGACCTCGACACCGGGGAAGAGGTGAAGGCGCACTACGAACGCAGCGACGTCTGTGTGGTGCCCGCCGCCGGCGTCGTCGCCGAGGCCATGGTTGCGCTCGTGCTCGCCGATGCATGGCTCGAAAAGTTCGGCGGCGACACGCTCGAAGAAACGCGCGCGAACGTCGAGCACTACCTCTCGACGATTGGCCCCCGCGCCCGCAACCAGTGATGAACCCGAACTGCATCGTTCTCGTCGGCCTGTCGGGCAGCGGTAAGTCCACCGTCGGCCAGATCGTCGCGCGGAAACTCGGCTGGCAGTTCCTCGATACCGACGAGATGGTCGAGGAAGCCTCGGGGATGTCGATCCCCGAAATCTTCGCCGCCCAGGGTGAAGCCGCCTTCCGTGAACGGGAGCGCGACGCCCTCGCCGATGCGACCTCGCGAGAGAACGTCGTTGTCGCGACCGGTGGCGGCGCGGTCATTACGCCCGAGGGCCGCGAGCTCATCGGCCGCGGCTTTGTGGTGTGGCTCGTCGTGTCCCCCGAGCGCGCAGCGGAGCGCCTGGAGGCCAACCCCGAGACCGAGGACCGTCCGCTCCTCGAAGGAGATGTGCTCGGCCGCCTGCGCCGCCTGCTCGAACAGCGCCGCACCTACTACGAGCTCGCCGACGCCGCGGTCGACGTTGACGCGCTGACGCCAGACCAGGCGGCCGACGAACTCATCAACCTCTGGCACGAAGAGCGTGCGAACGCAGGGCTTCGCCGGCCTCGTTTCGGCGCCGAAGTCTCCGAGGGCGAAGTACGCATCGGGCAGGCGGTCGCCGCGGTTGTCTCCACCCCCCAGGCCGAGTACCCGGTCATCGTCTATCCGGGAGCGCTCGATGACCTTGGCGTCATCTGTCGCGAACGCGGCCTTCGTGGCCGCGCATTCATCGTGACCGACGCGGTGGTCGGCCCCATCTACGCCGCTGCCGCCACCGAAGCCCTGCGCGACGCCGGCTTCAAGGCGCGCGACTTCGCAATCCCTGCCGGCGAGGAGTACAAGACGCTCACCACGGTCCAACTCGTCTACGACTGGCTGCTCCAGGAGCGCGTGGAGCGAACCGACTTTGTGGTGTGCCTCGGCGGTGGCGTCGTCACCGACCTTGCCGGGTTCGCAGCCGCAACGTGCCTTCGCGGCATCCCCTTCGTGCACGTGCCCACGTCACTTCTGGCCATGGTCGATGCGGCAGTTGGCGGGAAGACCGGCGTCGATCACCCGATGGGCAAGAACCTCATCGGCGCCTTCGCCCAGCCCACCGCCGTGGTCATCGACACCCGTGTGCTCGAAACGCTGCCCTCGCGGCAGCTCACCGAAGGATGGGCCGAAGTCATCAAGCACGGCCTCATACTCGACGAAGGCCTCGTCTACGACCTTGAACAGCGTGCCGACAAGGCCCGCACTGTCGTCCCGCCGGACCTGATCGCCCGCAGCGTCGCCATCAAGGCCGCCATTGTGTCCGAAGACGAGCGCGAGTCCGGCCGCCGGACGTTGCTCAACTACGGCCATACTGTCGGCCATGCCATCGAAGCGGTCACCGGCTACGACACCTATCTCCACGGCGAAGCCGTCGCGGTCGGTATGCGCGCGGCCGGTATCATGTCTGTAGAACTCGGCCTCTTGAGCGCCGAAGAACTCGATCGCCAGCAGCGCCTGCTACGCGCGTACGGCCTCCCCGAGTCGGCCCCTGGAGTCAGCGTCGACGCCGTGCTCGAAGCTACGCTCTCCGACAAAAAGGTGCGCGGCGGGACGGTCCGATGGGTACTGCTCGAAGGCGTTGGGCGTGCCGTCGTTCGCGATGGCGTTCCCCCCGAGGTTGTCCGCGAGGCCGTAAGCACCGTCCTGTCATGACCTTTTCGTTCGAACTCTGTCACGACCCCGGTTCGCCGGTAGCGCCACGCCTCGGCGTCATCGAGACCGCGCATGGCCGCGTACAGACCCCGGTGTTCATGCCCGTCGGCACGCTCGCGAATGTGAAGACGCTGCTTCCCGAGGAGGTCGCCGCCACCGGCGCCGAAATCCTGCTGGTGAACGCCTACCACCTCTACCTGCGCCCGGGTCACGACCTCGTGCAGGAACTTGGCGGCGTCCACCGGTTCATGGACTGGCACCGGCCCATCCTCTCCGATAGCGGCGGGTTCCAGGTATTCAGCCTCGCCGGCCTGCGCCGTGTCGACGAATCCGGTGTGCGCTTCCGTTCCCACATCGACGGCTCCGAGCACTTCTACAGCCCGGAGGTAGCGATGGAGGTGCAGCAGGCGCTCGGGGTCGATATCGCCATGCCGCTCGACCATGTCGTTGAAGGCACCGCGCCGCTGTCCGCCGCCCGCGAGGCCGCCGAACGCACGTTGCGCTGGTACGAACGCTCCCGCAACGCCGCCCCCGGCCTCCCGGTGTTTGGCATCGTGCAGGGCGGCACCCACGAAACCCTCCGTCGTTGGCACGCACGGGAACTCGCTGCGATGGGCGCGCCGGGCTACAGCATCGGCGGGCTCTCCGTCGGCGAGACCAAGGCCGAGATGTGGGCGATGACCGAGGTGGTCTGCAGCGAACTCCCCGTCGATCGCCCCCGCTACCTTATGGGCGTCGGCAGCCCGGAAGACCTCGTGAACGCTGTCTGGCGAGGCGTCGACATGTTCGATTGCGTGCTCCCCACCCGCCTCGGGCGGAACGGTGCGCTCTTCACGCTCGACGGCCGAGTCAACATCCGGAACTCACGCTTCCGGCGCGAACCGGGCCCCGTCGATCCGGATTGCGACTGTCTTTCCTGCACCCGGTTCAGTGCAGCCTACGTGCATCATCTGTTCCGAAACGACGAGCTACTCGGGTACCGGCTGGCAACTATCCATAACGTACGGTTCCTGGTGCGCCTGGTGGAACGGATGCGCGAAGCGATTGGTGCCGGTACCTTCGACGACTTCGCGAAGGACTTTCTCGCGCGGTATCGCGTCACGAACGAGGCCGTTCGAACGGAACAGAAAGAGCGCTGGTTGCAGCGCCCCCGGCAGTAGTCACGCCAGTTGTTGGCGAATCGAATCCGGTAGCGAGTCGGGGATCTCCGTCACTGGTTCGGTCGCCTGTGCGATCGTGATATCGAAGATGTCGCCCCAGGCTGCCTCGTAGTAATCGCCCGCCGCTTCGTCTTCTGCCTCCCAGATGAGCACGACCTGCGGCTTGTCGGCGGGCGCATTCACCCAGTATTCGCCCAGTACGCGGGCCTGGTGGGGGTGTTTGAAGGTCTTTCGACGCTCGAACGCGGCCATTCCCTGGAGCACATTGGTGCCCGGTTTGAATGTGAAGTACCCAACCCAAAGCGTCATGGGGCGGATTATACGCGGCTCGCCGCCCGCGTTCGCTCCCGCGATTACGAGGAGATGTGTCTTCGCTTACAGTCGTTTAACAAAGTTCCCGAAAAGTGTGATACGGTGGAAGTGTCGAATCCCGGGAACACCGGGAACGGGGGATCCATCACTGGGGTAAATGCGCAGGCGCGCACGGCGACTTCCGACGCCGAACCCGACAGCTAACCTCGTAGACGTTCGGGAGGCAGACCTGCCTCCAACCGTTTCCCGGCCGTAATGGCCTGAGCAACGCCAGGAGGTAGGACGGATGACTCCGCGTGTCTCCAATCGACATACACGCCCACGCGTGATCCTGTCGTCTGCTGCCCGGCTCGTCTCATACGTCGCGCGCCATTCCCGGTGGTCCCGCATCGTTGCAGTGTCGCGTCCGTGGGAGCCCCTGCGCCTCGTCCCTGCCCGGAGCGAAACGGGCCCTGACTGGTAGCCCCACTCTCGCATTCGCCCCCTAAGAGCTTCTTCGCCCGCCTTGGGAGAGCGCGGGCTCACGTCCCGGCCGCTGCGTGCCGTCAGAAGGAGGTTTTTTGTGCCGGGAAGCTCCCGTCAGAACTCCGAGTGTGTCCATCACTGGCTCCTTTCACAGCCTCTCGATGGGACCGTTGAAGGCGAGTGCCGCCGCTGCGGCGCGAAGCGCTCCTTCGACGCTGACCCATCCAGCAGCCGTTCCTACGGTCGCCAGTCGACTCGCCGTCAGACCAGACAGGCCTCCTGAGTTGGAGGCAGGAGGGTAACCAATGACCGCTTTGATGAGTCGCCCGCGGATCAGCGGGCCCCCCGCGCAGTACCGCGCCTTCTCGGCGCATAACTATCGCCAGATTCCCCAGATTGAGCGCCTGACCGAAGAGCAGCGCTTCGCAATCGACGTCGTCGCTCGGGTTCTGCCGTTCAAGACCAACAACTACGTCGTCGACCAACTCATCGACTGGGACGCCGTCCCCAACGACCCCATCTTCATCCTGAACTTCCCCCAGGCTGACATGCTCAAGCCGGCTGACTTCGAAGCCGTCGCACGGCTTGTTCGTGACGGCGCCCCGAGCAGCCAGATCGACGAGACGGTCGACCGCATCCGCCGGTCGCTCAACCCACACCCCGCCGGCCAGCTCGAACATAACGTTCCTACGCTCGAAGGCGCCCGGCTCCAGGGCCTCCAGCACAAGTACCCCGAAACCGTGCTGTTCTTCCCCAGCAACGGTCAGACCTGTCACGCCTACTGCACGTTCTGTTTCCGTTGGCCCCAGTTCGTCGGGATGGACGGCCTGAAGTTCGCCATGCGCGAAGCAGAGCTCCTCGTCGCGTACCTGCGTGAACACCCCGAGGCGTCCAACGTGCTCTTCACCGGCGGCGATCCCCTCGTGATGCGCACCGACCGGCTTGCGGCGTATATCGACACGCTGATTGAGGCCGACCTGCCCAACCTTACGACCATCCGCATCGGCTCCAAGGCGATGGCCTACTGGCCGTACCGCTTCCTCGGCGAAGAGGGCAAAGGGCTGCTCGAACTCTTCCGCCGCGTGACCCGCGCGGGGCTCCACCTCGCCATCATGGCGCACATCAACCACCCGCGTGAGCTCTCCACGCCGGCAGCCCGCGAAGCCATCGAACGCATTCGCGAAACCGGCGCCCAGGTCCGCACGCAGTCGCCGCTGATGAAGAACATCAACGACGACCCCGACGTGTGGATGGAGATGTGGTCCGCCCAGGTGCGCCTGGGCGCCATCCCGTATTACATGTTCGTCGCGCGAGACACCGGCGCGAAGCACTACTTCGATGTGCCGCTTGTCCGCGCCTGGGAAATCTTTCGCGACGCCTACAAGCGCGTGCCCGGGCTCGCCCGGACCGTCCGCGGCCCGAGCATGTCCGCGGATCCCGGCAAGGTCTGCGTCCTCGGCCCGGCCGATGTCGCTGGCCAGCGCGTCCTTGCGCTCAACTTCCTGCAGGGGCGAAACCCCGATTGGGTCGGGCGCCCGTTCTTCGCCGAATACGACGAAGAGGCGACATGGCTCGACGAGCTTCGCCCGGCGTTCGGCGAAGAGAAGTTCTTCTTCGAAGACGAGCTCGCCGGGATGTTCTCCCGGTAGCCGTTCGTTGCGGGGAGCCTCGAACACCCCCGAGGCTCCCCGGCTCATCACTTCACCCTCTGGTACACTACCGGCGCGCCCAGGCGGCGAGATAACGCCGACATCGGGCCCGGAGTTGCGATGTACCGTCGAGTCTTCAGTGGCATTATCGAACAGGGAAGAACAGCATCCTTCCTTGAGGCGATGCGGGAAGCCCGCGACCACCAGACAGACCGCGGTATTCGGGCACGAACCAGCATCTGGGGCGCCATGACCGGCCAGACCAACGGCGTCCTCATCGTTTCCGACTTCAACACCATGAACGACCTCGAGCGCTTCACCGAGATGGCGGCGCAGGATGCCAGCTTCGCCGTCGTTCGCCGGGCCGTTCGCAGCGAAATGGTGTTCGAAGCGTCGGACGTCTCCATCCACCGGCTCTCCTACCACTCCGAAGGGCTCTACTCGAGCGAGGACGCAACCGCTCCCCGGAAGTTCATGCGGCAGCTCAGCGGCGAAGTTCAGCCGGGCCGGCACCACCAGTTTGTGATGGCCATCTCCGAGGCGCTCGAGTACCAGAAGCAGCGCGGCATCGACGCGACCACGAGCGTGTGGTCGTCCGTTACAGGCCGCACCGCCGGCATTCTGCTCGTCGCTGAATTCGACTCCTTCGCTGAGCTCGAGCGGTTCGAAGAGCTCGTCCAGACCGACTCCGCCTTCGCCACCCTGCGAAGGAAGGCACGCGAGACGATGGTCTTCAAGACCAGCCACGTCGACCTCTACCGCAACCTCCTCTGACCCTCGCAGCGCGCCCCGCCCCGGCGTAGGATGCGCGCCATGAGGGTCCTGTTACTGGGTGCGAACGGTCAGCTTGGGTCCGACATCCGGCGGCTCTGGCGCGACCCCTCGGTCGAACTCGTCGCGGCGGCCCGCGCCGATGCCGACGTAACTGATGCGGCCGCCGTCTCGCGCCTCATCGAAGGTGCGAAACCGGACGTCGTCATCAATACGACGGCATTCCACAACCTCCCCCTCTGCGAGGAAGACCCGGAAACCGCCTTCCGTGTGAACGCCGTCGGCGGCCGGAACGTCGCCAAAGCGGCGGCAGCTGTCGGCGCGGCGATGGTCCAACTCAGCACCGACTATGTGTTCGACGGCACGAAGCGCACGCCCTACCTCGAAGACGATGCCCGGCGCGCCGTGAACGTGTACGGCGCCGCCAAGATCGCCACCGAGGACATCGTCCGCCAGTCGAACCCCGAAACGCTTATCGTGCGCGTCTCCGGCCTGTACGGGCTCGCTGGATCGGCCGGGAAGGGCGGCAACTTCGTCGAGACCATGCTCCGCCTCGCGAACGAAGGGAAGCCCGTTCGCGTCGTCTCCGACCAGGTGACTGCCCCCACGAACACCGCCGAGATTTCCGAGGCGCTGCTCCCCCTCGTGAAAGACGGCGCTCGCGGCGTCGTGCACCTGGCAGCCGCCGAGGGGTGTAGCTGGTACGAATTCGCCGCCGCCATCTTCGAGGCCTGCGGACTCACCCCCGACTTCGCACCGGTGACGACCGCCGAATTCGGCGCGCCGCTCGAACGCCCGATGTACAGCGTGCTCGGCAGCACGCGAGCCCCGGCGCTTCGGCACTGGCGCGATGGCCTGCTTCGCTACCTGCGCGAAAAAGGCCACGCCTCGTAGCGAATCTCCCCTGGCCGGCGCGTTATCAGACCTTCGCCCGATTCGCCCGGGTAGGCGCATCCGACGTGACTCCCGTCACAGATGGCGGCCGCGCGCCAGCGTTAGCTGGAACTACCGCGCGGGGCGCCCTCCTCTCCCCTGGAAACCGCCCGCGGCGCCCCGGCGCGGCCTATCGCACCGTTTTCAGTGGGTGCCCCGTTCGCCCGCTCCCTGGAACTCCAGTTCCAGCGAAATGTCCAGCGCGGCCGCGCTGTGTGTCAGCGCGCCGATAGAAATCGCGTCGATCCCGGATTCGGCGGCCGCGCGCACCGTTTCGAGCGTGATGCCGCCGCTTGCTTCGACCTTCGCCCGGCCGGCTACCCGCCGTACGGCTTCGGCCATCTCCGCCGGCGGCATGTTGTCCAACAGGATCCATTCCGGCTTGCCTTCGAGCGCCGCGTCGAGTTCGTCCAGGCTATCGACCTCTACCTCGACCGCGATGCCCGGCTTTCGCGCCCGGATGGCCGCGACGCCGTCCGCCAGCGAACGGCCCTCGCGCGCCAGTGCTTCGCGGTGGTTGTCCTTAATCATCGCCATCGCCGAGAGGTCGCGCCGGTGGTTCGTCCCGCCGCCACACCGCACCGCGTACTTCTCCAGGTCCCTGAGCCCCGGTGTGGTTTTTCGCGTGTCCAGGATTTGTGCGCGCGTCACGGCCACCGCTTCGACGTACTGGCGGGTTATCGTTGCGGTCGCCGCAAGCCGCTGCACGAAGTTCAGTGCCACTCGTTCGCCCTGCAGCAACGCCCGCACCGGTCCTTCGGCGACCGCCAGCGTCTGGCCTGCCTCGAACTGCTCGCCTTCCGGCACGAGTTGTTCGAGCCGAACCCGTTCGTCGATCTGGCGGAACACCTCCGCCGCCACAGGGAAACCCGCCGCCACACCCGCCTGCCGCGCGACGAACCGCGCACGGCCCACCAGGTCTTCTCCCACCGTGGCGAGCGTCGTTGCGTCGTCGAACGCGCAATCCTCCTCCAGCGCGCGTCTGACGACCTCGCGAATGATCTCCTGTGGCGGGGGTTCAATCTGCACGGCGAAATACCTGCCTTCGTTTCCAGTGTTCGTCGTCCCGCTCCGGGAAGTCCCTTCGGTAGTGCGCTCCGCGGCTCTCCTCGCGAAGCAGCGCTGCCCGCAGCATGAGCCGCGCCAGCACCGACATCTGGCGGCGCTCGTACCCGGCGCGGTCGGTGGGTTCGGGGCCACGTGGCCAGCTCTCGGCTTCGCGCAGCGCCGACGCGAGCTCCTCGCCGGTCCGTTCGATCCCGGCGCACGACCACATCAGTTGCTGGATGGTCTCGTGCGAAGGGGCATCCCCGCCGGGATCCCGGACCGGTACGGCCACGCCATCCGGTTCCGGCCAGTCGCTTCCGCGCGACAGGTCCTCGACCACGCGCTTCCCGAAAACAACCGTCTCCATTAGGGA
>CAZWBW010000109.1:0-7953 GCA_964632355.1 uncultured Anaerolineaceae bacterium
ATGGTCGTCATCTGGCCCTTGACGAAGCCAAGATTGTCGACCAGTACCTTCACCACAGGCGCGAGGCCGTTCGTGGTGCAGCTCGCGTTCGAGATGATGTTGTGCTTCGCCGGGTCGTACTTCTCGGCATTCACGCCAAGGACCACGGTGACGTCCTCATTTTTCGCCGGCGCGCTGATGATGACCTTCTTGACGGTGTCCCGCTTGTGGGCGGCTGCCTTCGTCGCGTCGGTGAACAGGCCGGTCGACTCGACCACGATTTCGGCGCCTACTTCGCCCCACGGAATTGCCCCGGGGTCGCGCTCGGAAAACACGCGGACGAGACGCCCATCGATGGTGATGCCGCCGTCCGCGACGCGAATCTCCCGTTCCCAGGTGCCGTAGTTGCTGTCGTACTTCAGCAGGTTCGCGTTGATCTCAGGGGCAACAAGGTCGTTGATGGCGACGACCTCCAGTTCGCCCTGATAGCGGTCGGTAATAGACTTCAGGACCTGGCGACCGATCCGGCCGAACCCGTTGATGCCGACTTTCGTTGCTGCCACTGGAGTCTCCGTTTGGTGTGTTCCCATAGAGACTACCTGTTTCCAAAGAAACGTACTATTTCAGGGGCATCTAGGTACGTTCGCCGGTGCCGCTCAGGAGAGCTTCACCGCCGTCCCCGAGGCGGTGATCATGAGCATCTGCCCCATGACCGTCTCGTAGTCCAGCCGCACCCCAACCACGGCGTCGGCGCCCAGCTCGGCCGCGCGGGCTTCCAGCTCCTGGAGCGCCAGTGCGCGGCCCTTCCGGAGCTCCTCCTCGTACTTCCCAGCCCGGCCGCCCACGATGTTGCGAAAGCCCGCGGTGAAGTCCTTGAACACGTTCACGCCGAGGATCGCCTCCCCCGCAACCACCCCGAGGTACGCGGCAATCGGCTGCCCTTCGACGCTCCCTGTGGTCGTGACGATCATCCCCATCTCCATCCTCCTTTCTGCGAACCCCAGCGTAGATTTGCCGCACCTATCGAGCGAGGCGATGGGTATCTATTGACTGCTGGCTTACATGCATAGCCTGAGACTATGGCTGTTGCGCCAAAGATATACCAATGGCCCTACCTTTCCGCATGCCGGTGGATGAATCTGTAATTAGCACCCTGAGAGGAGCATCTCGTTGAACCGACGCATTGTTGTCTGCCCCGCCTGCGAGTTGCAGTTCCTGTCGGCGCGCGAAAAGACGTACTGCCCCGGCTGCCACAAGCTGGTCGAGCCGCGTCCGCAGACCGTGGCCGCTTAGGACTTTCCAACTCCCGCTACAGCGGCGAGTTCCGAAGGCGCTGAAAGTGCCGGGAATTCGCCGCTGTTTGCGTTTGCCCACCCGGCCACATAGCACTCCGCGCCTTCACGCGATACCGCCCGGAGATCTCCCGCGTCGTGCGAGACGAACGCACACGCTTCCGCCGGGTACTCCAGGAATTGCCGGCATTCCTCGAACCGGGCGAGAGGATCCCACGCTTCCCCTTCGGGCTGCGCCGAGAGCACGGCCAGGAAGCGGTCGAGTCCCGTCGATTGCACCTGCTTGAGCGCCACCCCGTGCGGCTCGCGCGAAATCGCCCCCATCTCGACCCGCGCCCCGCGCAGCACATCCAGCGCCATCCCGAGACCCTCGTGGATCAGTAGCTTCTTCATGGCGCTGCGCGAGAAGAGCTCGCGGCAGAGCGCTTCACACGTGTCGATCTGCGACCGGTCGCGCAAGACCACGCTCAGCGCATGTCGCCACGGCCGCAAGCGGTATTCGTCCGCCAGCGGCCCGGTGTCGATCCGTTCGCCGCACACGACGATCAGCGCCTCCTCGAGCGCATGCCGCCATGCAGCCTCTCGCGCGAGGAGCGTCTCATCCAGGTCGAAGATGATCGCCCGGAGCCGCCCGGGCTGTGGCATCAGCACGGGCCTTAGTGTGCCAAACCGAACGTTTGCAGCGCCTTCTCGTAATCTTCCTGCGTGTTCACATCGATGCCGCAGATCGCGTCCATCTCCACTTCGGCGATGGCGTCGCGATGCCGGTCCAACACGCCACGAAGGCCTTCCGTTTCGTCGTCTGCCGTCATCAGCTCCTCGCGAAGCTTTCCCGACACCACGATCGGGTGGCCGTGGTGGCCTTCGAACGAGGGCCGCGTCGCCACCGCCTCCGGCGTATGCGCTTCGATGAGCTTGCGAATGATGTCGGCCGGCCGCGGCTGATCGACGTTGCAGATGACGATGGCATCCGCGTCGCGGTTCACTGCCTTCGCGCCGATGCGAAGCGAAGCGGCGCGGCCCGCCCAGTACCGGGCGTTGAGCATCACACGGCAGGGCAGGTCCTTGATCTGGCGGTGGATCTCGTCGCCGCGGAACCCCAGTACAACGACCACCTCATCGACGCCCGCGTCGAGCAGTTGCTGTACCTGGTATCGAATGAGTGGCTGACCGCCCCAGTCCAGCAGCGCCTTCGGCTGCCGGTTCATCCGTGTCGATTGTCCCGCCGCGAGGATGATGCTCGAAATCATGCTGCACGAATCTCCCGGGCTTCATGCTATCGCCGGCCCCGTTCTCGATCGAACGGGGCCGGGCGGTCATGACAACTGGTCGAAAAGGTCTACGCGGGGACTTCTTCCACGCCCCGGTGGCTATCGAACGGGTTCGCAATCCCGTACTCCGCCGTGAGCAGCCGCAGGAAGTCCCGCAGTGGCGGAGCCATGGCCCGGTTGCGCAGTACGTGCACACCAACCTCGCGCTGAGCCGGCTGTTCCATGTCGCGAATCTCGACCCGCTTGAGCGTGCCGGCCTGCACTTCGCGCTCGACCGACACCACCGGGAGAATCGCGATGCCCAGGCCCGCCTGGACCATGTGCTTCGTCGTCTCCATCGAGTCGAGTTCCATCACCGACTCGGGGACCACGCCTACGCGGAGGAACATGCTGTAGATCAGGCTGTGGTAGCTCGAGCTCCGTTCGAAGAACAGGAACGGTTCACGCCCTGCCTCCGCGATCGTCACCCTCGCCCGGTCGGCAAACGGGTGATTCGGGGCTACTACCAGCGCCAGGTCGTCGTTGTACAGGTGCAGCGACTCGATCTCGGGGTGTTGCGTCAGCCGCGTGATCGCGACGTGCAACTCACCGGCAAGCAGCCGCTCGATGACGTCCTCGGTGGTACCGGTATTCAGGTGAACGTGGACGCGCGGCCGTTCCTGGCGGAAGTGGGCAAGGATGCCCGGCAGCACGTACGTCGCGATGCTGGCGCTCGCTCCGATCCGAAGGCTACCGACATCGCCGTGCCGCACCGCTTCGATGGCGTCGGTGCCTTCCTGTACCGCCGTCAGCGCGCGTTGCGCATGCGGCATGAATGCGTGACCGGCGTCTGTCAGGGTCACGCTCCGGCCAGTCCGTTCGAACAGCCGCTCGCCGAGTTCGCGTTCCAGAGACTGGATTCGTGCCGTCACCGATGGCTGTGTCAGGAAGAGGGCTTCTGCCGCCCGGCTAAACGAGCGGTGGTGCGCCACCTGCAGAAACGCCTCAAGTTGCGCGAGTTCCAATTTTCCGTCACTCCACGTAGGGCGCCTGGGCGCCACTATTATGATTTCGATAGTAAACCGAATTCCGCCCGATGTACGAACCCCGGCCTTTCGTATCGACTCCGGAACGGTAAATCTCCGTTACCAGCCGGCGTCTGCGACACCGATCTATCGGAGCCTCATGTTGGCCTTGCTGACTCCTGCTGCACCGGCGGCTATTCAGGTTCAACACCTCGCTTGTACACCACAACATCGCCCAATACGCGCGCCTGGCATGCCAGCCGCAGCCGCGGGTCCTCGATAGAACGCGGGCCGCGTTGCCGCAGCAGGTTCGCCCGTTCCCACCGGCCCATTGCGCTCACGCGCCCAAGCCCCGACACGATCTCCATCGCGCAGTTCGTGCACTCGCCGTTTCGGGGGCATCCCTGCGGCCAGTAGTATCCGTGCGCGCTGACTGCATCCATCACGGTTTCGTTTATTGGGGCCTCGATTTCGATACCGATCGGTTCAACACGGATGCGAGGCATAGCTCCATCCTAGCAGGCAACTTAGCAGCAACTTAGCCCGCATCAGTTGCCCAGAACGCACCGTTCGGTGCAGCGTTCCGCGTCGGTCGCACCGGACCGTGCTGCAGGATCCGCAACACCTCGCTCCACTGCGTCGCGAAGGTCACCGGAGCCCCCAGCTCTCGCTCCACTTCCTCGATCGTGCGGCTGTCGAGGAAGTGCCGCCCGAAATAGTCGAGGCTCGGCCGCGGCAGGACATAGCAGTCAGGGTTGAGCCCTGCGAGCTCGCGCACGAAGTCCGCACCGCATACCAGTCCGCTCACGTTGACGCGCTCGCCGAAGACGGTGTTCGTCACCGGGCGCACCTCGATGCGCGCGCCAGAGAGTTCTTCGAACTCCGCGGCGATCTCCTTGAGCCGCCCGCCGATCAACGTCCCGCAGCCAACGACGATGTACCGGCCTGCCAGCGCCTGCGGACCGAGCTTCTGCAGCTTCCGGCGCGTGCGCTTCCAGTCCTCCAGCATCGTGCGGATCATGCCAATGCCGTTCTCATACTGCGGGAACCCGGCGTACCAGCTGGCGGGCGGCACCTCCACGCCCGCGTGCACGTAGTACTCGTCGCTGCACTGCACGATGGCGGCGCCCTGCTCCTTCCGGAGCCGCTTCTGCCACCGTGTCACCTGCGCCACCAGTTCCGACGCGTACTCCTTCGCCGGGCGCACCAGCTCGATGCCGTCCCGTTCCCGCGCCCACTCCTCGAGCTTCGGACTCGCCCCCACTGGCACCACCGACACAGTCTGCACCGTCGGGTACAGCGCTCCGAGGTCTGCGATGCTCCGGTCGAGGTGCTCGCCGTCGTTCACGCCGGGGCAGAGCACGATTTGGGTGTGCGCCTGGAGACCCAACTCCCCGAGCCGCCGCAGCTGTTCCAGCACGTCCGGCGCTGTCGGGTTCGAAAGCATCTTGCGCCGAAGTTCGAGCTCCGTCGCGTGCACCGAGACGTTCAGCGGGCTCAGCCGCTGCTCCTCCAGCCGCTTCCAGTCGTCTTCCGTCAGGTTCGTCAGCGTGACGAAGTTGCCGTGCAGGAAGCTCAGCCGGTAGTCGTCATCCTTCATGTACAGCGTCTTCCGCATCCCTTTGGGCAGGCCCTTCAGGAAACAGAAGAAACAGTTGTTGTTGCAGAGGATGACGTCGTCCCAGGTCGGCCGTTCGAATTCGATCCCGAGGTCTTCGTCGATGTCCTTCTCGAAGATGATGAGCTCTTCGAGGCCGTTCGCTTTTCGGATGTGGAGCTCGATCTCGGGCTCGGCCTGGTAGAACTGGTAGTCCACCACGTCCCGCAGCACCCGCCCGTCGAGCGAGATGACGCTATCGCCGGGTTCGATCCCGGCTTCTTCGGCGAGCGACCCCGGGCGGACACCGGAGATAAGCGCGGGCGCGGGTTCGCGCATCAGATCTTCAGCAACTCCCGGAGCCGCGCCTCGACCTGGTCGATCGAGTAGTCCGGGGTGGACGCGCCGGCCGTCAACCCGATGCGCTCCACGCCGTCGAACCACGCCACGTCGAGTTCGTCGGGCCCCTCGATGTGGTGCGCAGGCGTTCCCTGCTCCTCGCACACTTCCTTCAGATGGCGCGTGTTCGCGCTCTTCTTCCCGCCGACCACCACCATCACGTCGACCTGCCGGGCGAGCGCGGCGGCGGCCTCCTGCTGGCCCGTGGTCGCGTGGCAGAGCGTGTTCACCACGTGCAGCTCAAAGTTGTGGTCGCGCTGCAGCAGCATCAGGTTCGAAACGAACCGCGCGAAGTCCTCCATCTTGTGGGTGGTCTGCGCCATCAGCCCAATCTTGTTCGGGAAGCCGCCCGGGAAGTTCTCGATCACTTCGCGAAGGTGGTCCAGGTCCGCGCTCTCGACGATGGTCGCCCGCGGGGTTCCGTCCGTATCGGTGGCCCAGCCAACGATGCCGCGAACCTCTTTGTGCCCCGGGTCGCCGAAGATCAGCACGTGGTAGCCCTCGCGCACGAACTTCTGCCCGTACCGCTGCGCGCGCGTCACAATCGGGCAAGTCGTGTCCACGATCTCCAGCCCGCTCGCCTCGAGCTGCTGGAGGACGCGCTGGCCCACGCCGTGCGCAGTGATCGCTACCCGCCCTTCCTTCACTGCCGCAGCCGTGGCCGCGCCGACATCGCCATCGATCTCGTCCGGGCCCGGAAGCTGGCGTACGCCGCTCGCGTCGAGCGCCCGCACCACATGCGGGTTGTGCACGATTTCGCCGACGCTGAACACCGGGCGATCGGGCCGGGCTTCCTCCTGCATTATCTGGACGGCGCGCCGCACGCCCATGCAGAAGCCCATTTCACTGGCGCGAAGAATTTCCACCATCAGGATCAGTATAGGCGTCGAGGTATTGCGCCGGTAGCAACGCGCGAATGGCGTCGAAGATGCGGTTGGTGAGTTCGCTCACCTGCTCTTCCGTTGGACGCCGCACCGCCTCTACCTGGATCGGCTCCCCGATGCGTACCTCGATCCGCGGCTTGCGCAGCACGTTGAGCGGATTTCGAAGCTGCTCCGTACCGACGATCGCGCACGGCAGGACAGGCGCCCCGGTGCGCAGCGCGATGACCGCCGTGCCCGGGTGCGGCTTCCCCAGCTTCCCGCTGCGGCTTCGCGTTCCTTCAGGGAACATCCCGATGACCTCGCCGCGCTTCAGCAACCGCTCGGCATGCAGCATCGCCGCCATGTCCGCGTCGAACCGCCGGACCGGGAACGCGCCGTACAGCCGCACGATGATCCCGAACGGCATCCTGAAGAGCTCGATCTTCGCCATGAAGTGGATGCGCCGTTTCGCGATGCCCGAGGCAAGGATCGGCGGGTCGGCGTTGTTCAGGTGGTTCGAAACCACGATCAGCGGCCCGGAGGCCGGGATGTGCTCCCGCCCCGGTGCCTTCCACCGCCCCAGCACCCACAGGATCACGCGGAGCCCGTGCACACAGAACCAGTAGAACGGCGGCACGAACGTCGACCACTGCAGCCGTTTCCGAATTGGCGCCAGTAGTCGCGCGACGGTTCCCCCGTCACATTTCGCTTCCGATTGCCGCGACTGGCGGCCAGCACTCTGCGCCGGTTGCATCGCCGCCGCTGGCGGCGCTTGTTCGCGTGTCGCTGATGCTGATCCAGCCCGTGCCTCGACCTCCGAGAATGCCCGCTGCAGCACCTGCTCGAGTGTCAGGTTCGTTGTGTCGATGCGGATCGCGTCGGCCGCGGGTTCCAGCGGGCTCGTCTTCCGTGTGCTGTCTATCTGGTCGCGCGCGATGATGTCGCCCTGCGATTGCTCCGGAGTCTGCGTCTGCCCCCACTCGCGTGCTTGCCGGGCACGCCGTTCCGCGCGCGCCTCCGGAGACGCTTCGAGGTAGAATTTCAGCGGCGCGCCGGGAAGCACTACGGTGCCGATGTCGCGCCCGGCGAGCACCCACCGCCCGCCTTCCGCGAGCGTCCGCTGCAGCTTCACGAGCGCCGTTCGCACCCCGGCGATAGCGCTGTAAGCGCTCACGTTCGCCTCCACCTCGGGCGCGCGGAGCTCAGCCGTCACATCCTTCCCATCGAGCAGGATCCGCGTGTCCGTGGTGGCGTCCACCGTCAGGTTCAGTCGTTCCGCAAGTGCGACGCAGGCGGCCTCGTCGTCCGGCCGCGCACCATTTCGCAGTGCGGCGAGCGTGAACGCCCGGTACATCAGGCCGGTGTCGAGGAAGCGGTAGCCGAATCGTTCGGCCAGGGCTCTCCCGAGCGTGGTCTTGCCAGAAGCGGCCGGACCGTCGATGGCGATTGGAGAAGGCAGGGTACCCGGTGTGGTCTTGGGCTCGGTCATCGCGCTGTATGGTATGGCATCGTGCCCTACCTGCAGCAGGCCCGCGACCTCGCCCTCTC
>CAZWBW010000109.1:7963-8361 GCA_964632355.1 uncultured Anaerolineaceae bacterium
TCCCTCGAAGGCGCCTGGGAAGACTCTCCCTGGGAGCCGGACCACCCTGTCTACAAGAACGCGAAGGGGAAGATCTTCCTCATGCTCGGCCAGCGGGACGAGGGCGCGACGACGCTCACCCTCAAACTCACTCCCGGGGAGAGCGAGGCCGCGTTGCTCCTCCCGTTCGTTTCGGTTGCGGCCTACGTCGGCCGGTACGGCTGGGTCACCGCGGCGGTGACGAACGAGGTCGAATGGGAGATCGTCCACCCGTGGATTTCCCACAGCTACGAACTCGTGACCTGGCCGCGCCGCCGCCGGTAGCCCCCTGCTTACGCCCGGAACAACGAAGGGGAGGCACTGCCTCCCCTTCGCGCGCTCGAAATGCTGTTTCGCGTTAGTACGCGCCGAAGTCCCAG
>CAZWBW010000109.1:8371-8642 GCA_964632355.1 uncultured Anaerolineaceae bacterium
TCTTGAGCACGTTCTTGGCGATGACGATCCGGTGCACCTCGTCCGGACCATCAGCGATCCGCAGCGTCCGCGCTCCCGTGTACATCCCGGCGAGCGGGGTGTCGCCCGAGACGCCCATCGCACCATGGACCTGGATCGCCCGGTCGACCACGCGCTCGTGCGCCGCCGGGACGAAGATCTTGATCGCCGAGATGTCGGTCCGGGCGTCGCCGCCGCGGTCGATCACCTTCGCCGTGTGAATCGTCATCAGGCGTGCCGCCTGGATGTCGAT
>CAZWBW010000110.1:0-8279 GCA_964632355.1 uncultured Anaerolineaceae bacterium
GCCGGCGATGAAGCCGATGCAGACCCCGACCGTGGCACCGACGATGACGGAGATCATGCTGACGGCGAGCGAGGCACGCAGGCCGAACAGGGTGCGCGCGAACAGGTCGCGCCGGAGTTCTTCTGTGCCAAACGGGTGATCGAGTGAGGGCGGAAGGAAGCGGCCGGACGCGCTCTGATCGAGCGGATCGTGCCAGGCGATGACATCGGCGAAGACGGCCGCGAGCACCAGGACCAGCAGGCCGGTAAGGCCGACGAACCCCTGGGGATTGCGGATCAGCCGGTCGAGGCTGCCCCAGAACATCGACTCCTGGGTGAGCTTCTTGCGACGGCTGCTGTAGACCAGAGGCGTGGGAACGGCACTCATGCGTGGCGCACCCTCGGATCGAGGAACCCGTAGGCCACGTCGGCGAGCAGGTTCACCACGATGAAGATCAGAACGAGAATGACGAGCGTGCTCTGCACGATCATGTAGTCGCGATTCATGATCGCGTCCACGACCAGGCGCCCGAGTCCCGGCCGGGTGAACACGCGTTCGATGACGACGGCACCTGCCAGCACCTGTCCGATTTGCAGGGCCATGATGGTCACGACCGGCAGGAGCGAGTTGCGGAGCGCGTGCCGAACCACTACATGGAACTCGCGCAGCCCCTTCGCGCGTGCGGTGCGGATGTAGTCCTGCCGCATCGCTTCGATCACCGTGGTGCGGGTGTAGCGCGCAAGAACAGCCGCGAGGCCGGTGCCCAGCGCCACCGCGGGCAGCGCGAGATGGTGGATCGACGACAGGGGATCGTCAAAGAACGAAACGCGCCCCGAAACGGGGAACCAGTCCACCTGCACAGCGAACGCCCAGAGCAAGAGGATGCCGAGCAGGAAGTTCGGGATACCGAGCGTGCCGATGGTGTACCCGGAGAGGACCCAGTCCCAGAGTGACCGCGGGTTCACACCCGCGATCACTCCGAGCGGTATGCCGATGACGACGGCGAGCAGGTAGGAGGCCACGGCGAGTTCGATGGTTGCCGGGAGCGAAAGGCCCAGCAGTCGGCTCACGTCCTGCCCGGTCCGAGTGGAGACTCCGAGATCGGCCCGTGAGAGGTCGCCGAGCCAGCGAACGTACTGGACGACGATCGAGTCGTTCAGTCCGAGCTGCTCGCGGATCTGGTCGACCTGTTCCGGCGTGGCATCCTGCCCGGCGATAGCCTCGGCGGGGTCGCCGGGCACAAGCCGGAGCACCAGGAACACGGCGAAACTGCTGATCAGCAGCACCGGGATCGCCTGCAGCAGGCGGCTGGTCACGTACGCGAGCATGCTCCTTCTCCGCGGCCGTCCTGGGACGCCCGTGCCCTCCGTTTCGTGTTATCCGTCGAGCCAGACCTTCGAGAACACCGGCCCCTGCGACGGGACAACGAAGTACTCGCCGTACCCGCGGACCCGTTCGGAGACCAGGTCGAGGCGTGCCGCCTCGAGGACCGGGGCAAGCCACGGGTCTTCGAGCCAGAGTTCGTTGAAGCGGCGGTACTGTTCCTTCGCTTCTTCGCTGTTCGGGTCGAGGCCCTCCAGCTTCGAGATAATATCGAGGTAGGTCGGGCTCTCGTAGTAGCTGATGTTCGGCACCTGGTACGGGTACGTCTGCTGGAAGTTAGTCAGCGGCGCCATATGCGAGAACGAGTGCGCCGTGACCCAGAGGCCGTCGAACTGGCGATCGCGAAGCAGGCCGAGGAAGGCGGTCGGATCGGTCGGGATGAGGTTCACCTGGATCCCGATATCCGACAGGTTCGACTGGATGATCTCCGCCATCCGGGTGTACTCGTTGGTCGTCCGGTGGTGGAAGTTGAGGGGCGCCGACTGGGTGAAGCCCGCCTCCGACAGCAGCTTCCGGGCCTCGTCCGGGTCGTAGAACGCGGCATCGAGCGCTGGGTCGTGTGCAGGGGAGGTGCTCGGCCAGGGCTGCACGGTAACTTCGCCGAACCCTTCGCCGAACTCTTCGACGAACCGATCGCGGTCGAGCGCAAGGAAGATAGCGCGGCGGACGCGGCTGTCCTCCAGCATCGGGTTCGTCACGTTCATGCCCAGGTAGGTAAGGCCGGTCTTCGGCGCCCGGTACGTGAGGCCCTTGTCCCGGTAGTTGACGGCCAGTGAGGCCGGGGCGCCCCAGATGAGGTCGACCTCACCGCTTTCGTAGGCGAGGCCCATGGCATCGCTGTCGCCGAAGAACTGTACCTGCACGGCATCGAGGTATGGCCCGCCGTCGTTCCCGCTGTCGTGCCAGTTCTCGAATGGCTCGAAGCGGGCGGACTGGCCCGGCGTCCACGAAACGAACTTATACGGGCCGGTGCCGTTGACCGCGCGGCCAGCCTTGATGTCTTCGAACGAGGCGGCGTGAATGACGTTGAGCTGGGCGAAGAAGTCGCCCATGTTCGGGCGCGGGCGGTCGAACTTGAACTCGACTTCGCGGTCGCTCAGCTTGTTCGCCTCCGTGACGAGCCGGCCGAAGGTCGCGAGCTGCAGCGCACCAGTCACGCCGTAATCGGCGGGGTTCTGGATGAGTTGCAGACCGAAGAGCAGGTCGTCGGCCGTCACTGGGGCGCCGTTGTGGAATTCGAGGTCCGGCTTGAGCGTGACGACCAGGCCGCTCATGTCGTCGTTGAATTCGTACCGTTCGGCGAGCACCAGCTCCGGTTCGAGGCTGTCGCGGTAGCGCACGACCGATTCGACGGGAAGGTAGTTGAGCGCCGGGTTCTCGGCAGCGAACACGAACGGATAGCCGGTGGCCATGTTGAAGTCAGTGACGGACGCGATGGTGAACGTCCCGCCCTTCTTCGGTTCGCCGCCGGACTGACCGTTCCCGTTCTCGGCGGTCGAGGTGGCTCCGGGTGTGGTGCCGCCGTTCGAATCGTCGTCATCGTCGTCGCCGCACCCCACGAGTGCGACCGAAGCCAGGCCAGCGGTCGCTGCCGTGGCTCCCGCGAGCAGGCGGCGCCTGGTGAGCCTGCCCTTGAAGATTTCCCAACTGCTCTGAGTCATGACTCCCTCCCTGAAGCTGGTGTTCGGCGTGTGCCTCTCCCTGCTCCCGGCCCTCTACGCGGCGAACTCGGAGAGGCGAGGTCCAGGTGCGCTGGCAGGTTTGGTCATCCGCCCTCCTTCCCGATGACGCCCTCGCGGCGGAGGTCGGCGATCTGTTCCTCGTTTAGGCCCAGGAAGTCCCGGAGGATCTCCTCGGTGTGCGCGCCGGGAACCGGGCCGGCATGCCGGATCTGTCCCGGTGTTGCGGAAAAGTGCGGCAGCGGGGCGACCATCGTGACTTCGCGGCCATCCACCGGTACGTCGACCAGGGAACCGCGTTCGCGGAACATCGGGTGCTCGGCGATCTGCTTCGCGTTGAGCACCGGCGCACAGGGGACCGCAGCCTCAGCAAGCGCGGCATCGACCTCGTCGTACGTTCGTGCGCCAACCCACGCGCTCAGGAGGGCGTAGATCTCGTCGACCTTCTCGAGCCGTGCTGGCATCCGGTACTCCGGCGCTTCAGCGAGCTCTGGCTTGCCGATGGCGCGCGCAAGCCGCGCCCACTGACGGTCGTTGTTGGCGTTGATCGCAACGGTGATGCCGTCGGCCGTCTTGAAGTTGGACCCGGGTACGACACCCGGGTTGTGGTTGCCCGCCCGTTCGCGGATCACGCCGTTCAGGCTGTAGTTCGTGATGGAGGCCTCGGTGGACCGGAGGATCGGTTCGAACAGCGCGAGGTCGGAGACCTGGCCGGTGCCGTCCCGGGTGTCGCGCCAATAGGCGGCCAGGATGATGCTGAAGGCGCCCCAGATCCCCGCAATGTAGTCGGCGGTGGCGAAGCCGCTGCGCACGGGTTCGCTATCGGGGAAACCGGTGGCGTAGGTGGCGCCAGAGACCGCTTGTGCCTGCCGGTCGTAGGCACCGCGTTCGCGCCAGGGGCCGGTCTGCCCGTAGGCGCTCAACCGGTGAACGATGAGCCGCGGGTTGCGTTCGAGGAGCCGTTCGGGCGCCAGGTTCCACTTTTCGAACGTGCCCGGGCGGAAGTTCTCGATAAGCGCATCGGCCTTTTCCGCGAGCTGGAGGAGCAGTTCTTGCCCCCGCTCCTTCCGCAGGTCGATGGTGATGGAGCGTTTGTTTCGCTCTTCATGAAGGCGCAATGCCGTAAGCCCGCCCGGTTGGCCGGGCAGTTCGACCTTGATGACGTCGGCGCCGAAATCAGCGAGGTGGGTCGCTGCCAACGGCCCGGCAAGGACGGTCGAGCAATCGATAACGACAAAGCCTTCGAGGGGGAGTTTGGCCACTCACTTCTCCTACCGCGAATGCTCGCCCATACGAGGCGGGGCCACTGTATTCGACGCCGAATTCCAACGCCACTTAATAATCACGATGGATATGCTTGCACTGCACAATAATCATGCGGGCGCGGCGATGGGCAAGCTGGCTGTCGAAGTCGCCCGATGCGGGTGCCTTCGGTCGAAGGACGTTGACGGCGGCTCTTGCCAGGCGAAATGATGTGCGCCACAGGGATATGCGAGCGTGATTGTTCCAACACACCAGCTTCGGAGCTTCCTGGCCGTCGCTGAGCTCGGGAATTACACCCATGCAGCGCAGCGGCTCTTCCTCTCGCAACCGGGCATCTACCAGCACGTCCGGCAGCTCGAGGCCACCTTCGGCACGAAGCTGGTCGAGCAGCACGGCAAGCGTGTGGTCCTCACGCAGCACGGCCGGTTTGTCTACGAATACGCGAAAAAGCTCGAGCAGGAGGAGGCCGAGCTCTTCCAGCGCCTCCGGGACGACGAATCGCTTTCGGGCGGGACGGTGAGCATCGCTGCCGGTTCGACTGCCGGGGAGTTCCTGCTTCCACGAATCGCCGTGGCCTTCCAGCGGCGCTACCCGGACATCGCGATTCGGGTGGCCGTCCTCGGGACCGTCGACGAGGTGGACCGGTCGGTGTTGGACCGCCGATTCGACCTCGGGTTCCACAGTGACCCGGTGCCACGCGAGGGACTCACGAAGACGCCGTTCGTCCAGGACGAGCTCGTGGGCATTGCCCCTCCCGGCCACCGATTCGTGAAGTCCGGCCGCCGCATCGCGGCCCGAACGGTGGCGACCGAGCCGTTCATTGCCTTTTCGGCACCACCGGATGCGCCGTTCAGCGGGGCGCTCATCCGTGTGATGACCGAGGAGTGGTTTGCGGACGTCGAGGAGGGCCCCGATTTCAAGCTGAGTCTCGGCACGCTGGAAGGGATCAAGAACGCGGTCCGGGCCGGGGCGGGCGTGGGCATCGTCTCGCGCTACGCCGTTCGCGACGACGACCCGTCGCTCGGGGTGTTCCGGCTGGCTCGGCCGCCGCGCCGCACGTTCATGGCGGTGTCGCGCGAAGGGGGCTGGGAGCCGAACGTCGTCCGCGCGTTTCGCGAATTCGCCATCAACCTCGAATGGCTGCCACCCGAGGAGGCCGAAGCGCTCCGGGTGGAGCGGCCAGCAGAGACACCTCGGAGGTCCGCCACATGAGCGCTGCACCGTCTCCCGGCCCGTTCGCCGGGCTCAAGGTCGTCGAATTCGGCCGCTTCATCGCAGCGCCATACTGCTGCCAGCTCCTCGCGGACGGCGGCGCCGACGTGGTCAAAGTCGAGCCGCTCGAAGGCGACGAAACACGGCGGAACGGCGCGATTATCCCGTTCGAGGGGCGACAGTACCTGAACAAGAACCGCGGGAAGCGCTCCCTG
This sequence comes from uncultured Anaerolineaceae bacterium, assembly GCA_964632355.1. Taxonomy (GTDB): domain Bacteria; phylum Chloroflexota; class Dehalococcoidia; order Tepidiformales; family Tepidiformaceae; genus JALOAP01. The sequence continues at coordinate 5,732 of CAZWBW010000110.1, forward strand.
AGTGTCGACCTGGGCGACGCGGAGGTCCGTCGCGCGGTGCAGGAGCTCGCAGCTTCCGCTGATGTAGTGGTGTGCAACTTCCGTCCCGGGCAGTCGGAGAAGCTGGGGCTGGACTGGGATTCGCTTTCGAGCCGGAACCCGCGGCTCATCTACGCGGAGAACACCGCGTTCGGGCGGCGCGGGCCGATGGCGGAGCGCCCGGGGATGGACCTGATGATGGTCGCGTATTCCGGGCTCGCGCCGGTGGGTTCTGACGGTCCGGTTGATCTCGAGAACCCGATCGTCGACTACACGGCAGCGCTGCTGCTGGCGTTCGGGGTGGCCACTGCGCTGTACCACCGCGAGCGGACGGGGCGCGGCCAGCGGGTGGACGTTTCGCTCCTCCACGCCGCGCTTGTGGTGCAGAACAACACGGTGAACCACGTCGACGTGATCGACGAGTGGCGCCACGAGTACCTTCGCCGCGCCACCGACCTCCTTGCGAATGGCGCCTCGTGGGAGGAGGTGCTGGCTGTGAAGCGAGCGCTGCAGCCGCATTCGGTGAGCCGGGCGTACTACGGGTTCTTCCGTACTGGCGACGGCGTCATCGCGGTGTCCGCCCTGGGACGCCAGAACCAGCGGAGGCTGCTCGAGGTGCTCGGTGTGCGGGACCGGTGGGTCGAAGAACCGGGCTGGCTTCCCGACGATGCCGCCGCACACAACGAGGCTGTCGCGACCGCCGTGGAAGAACGGTTTCGCACCCGGTCCACGGCTGCGTGGGTGGAGGAGCTCCAGGCTGCTGGCGTGCCGGCCTCCCCCGTGCGCATGCGCGAGGAGCTGCTCGACGATGAGCAGGCATGGGCGAACGACGTTCTCGTGCGGCTCGAACATGACGCGGTCGGGGGCATGACAGTGGTCGCGCCTCCCGTGGCACTGTCGGAGACGCCGCTGCGGGCGGAACGTGCGTCCCCGCGGCTCGGCGCCGACACGGAAGCCGTGCTGCGCGAAGTGGGCCTCTCCGACGCGCAGATCCGCGAACTCGCGGAGCGCGGGCTCATCCGCACGGGGGACTGAGCCGCAACACTCGGAGATTGCACAGGTCATCCGCCCGGGCGGGTCGGTATGACCAAGAAAAGGGAAAGCGGGAGCATGAGCTCCCGCTTAGTGCGCTGTGCCCGGGGGATCGGGGGCGGCGTCAAGCGCTGGCGTTGGCCTGTGCGCGCATGTAGAGGTTTTCGCGGGCGAGGGACTGGCGGATTTCGTCGGAGGAGCCGGCGAGTTCAATGCGGCCGGACTGCAGGACGTAGCCGCGGTTGGCCACGCCGAGCGCCACGGATGCGTTTTGTTCGACGAGAAGGACGGCGGTCTTGAACTCTTCTACGACGTTCTTGATGAGCCCGGCGAGCTCCCCGACCAGCCGGGGGGACAGCCCGAGGGATGTGCTCGCCGTTCCCAAGAGTCATGGCACACCGCACCCAGGCGTCCCCGGCTGAAGGATTTGTCCGCTTGCCGTTCACCAAGTACGAAGAACCGCGTCCCCCGGTGCTATGGGCCTCTACAGGTTCAGTCTGCACCCAGGATGACCGTTCCCGTCGACGAAAGTACGCCACCGGTGCCATTACAAAGCGCGGTGCGGGCATTCGGAACCTGTCGCTCACCCGCTTCGCCGCGGAGCTGGCGGACACCCTCGATAAGCGTAAAGATTCCAAACATCCCTGGGTGTGTATAGGAAAGGCCACCGCCGCTGGTGTTGGTCGGAAGGCTGCCGCCCGGGCCAAGCTTCCCGTCCTCTACGAACGCGCCGCCTTCGCCGGGCTTGCAGAAGCCGAGCGACTCGAGCGTCACCAGGACGGTGTAGGTGAACGAGTCGTAGAGTTGCAGCACATCCATGTCCGATGGGCCAAGACCGGCCATCCGGTACGCGCGCTCGCCGGAGAGGCGCGCCGCCGTCCAGGTCAAGTCGGGCATCTGCAGCATACTGTTGTGTGTGTGCGCCTCGCCCGAACCAAGGACCCAGACCGGCTTCTTCTTCAGGTCGCGAGCGCGTTCGGGAGTGGTCACGATGACCGCACCCGCCGCGTCGGTCACGAGGCAGCAGTCGAGCCGGTGGAGCGGCCAGGCGATCCACGGTGATGCCAGCACGTCCTCGATGGTGAGCGGATCGCGCGAGAAGGCCTTCGGGTTCTTCATCGCCCACTGCCTCGTCGAGACGGCGATCTGTGCGAGCTGCTCGCTGGTTGTGCCGTACTGGTGCATGTGCCGAGCGGCCGCGAGTGCATAGATGCTGGGCATCGACGCCACGCCGAACGGCGTCTCGAACTGTCCTTCGGGAAGTGTGGGGTCCTGAGCATAGGCATTGGGCACCGGCCTTTTCCGGTCCGAATAGCCGGATTCGCCGTGGGCGATGAGCGCCACCTCGCACATTCCCGCGCGAACCGCGGCGAGTGCATGTTCGACCATGATCACGAACGCCGAGCCGCCAGTGCTGGTGCTGTCGGTGTAGTGCACGTTCTTCAGGCCCATGTACTCGGCGACGAGCATAGAGGGGGCCCAACTGATGCCCGTCGTG
>CAZWBW010000111.1:0-8165 GCA_964632355.1 uncultured Anaerolineaceae bacterium
GGGCGAACGCTCCCGCGAAGGTAACGACCTCTGGCACGAGATGAAGGACTCCGGCGTCCTTCCCAAGATGGCCATGGTCTTCGGCCAGATGAACGAGCCCCCGGGTGTGCGCCTCCGCGTCGCGCTCACCGGTCTCACCATGGCCGAGTACTTCCGCGACGAAGAAGGCCGCGACGTCCTGTTCTTCGTCGACAACATCTACCGCTACACCCTCGCTGGTATGGAAGTGTCCGCGCTCCTCGGCCGCATGCCCTCCGCGGTTGGTTACCAGCCCACGCTGGCCACCGAAATGGGTGACCTCGAAGAGCGCATTACCTCCACCAAGAAGGGCTCCATTACGTCCTTCCAGGCCATTTACGTCCCCGCCGACGACTACACCGACCCCGGCGTCGCCACCACCTTCGGTCACCTCGACGCTGTCGTCGCCCTCGAGCGCTCGCTGGCTGAGCAGGGTCTCTTCCCCGCGATGGACCCGCTCGCGTCCTTCTCTCGCGCGCTCGAACCCCGCGTCGTCGGCCAGGAGCACTACGACGTCGCTCGCGGCGTCCAGGCTGTGCTCCAGCGCTACAAGGACCTGCAGGACATCATCGCGATTCTCGGCATGGACGAACTCTCCGACGAAGACAAGCTCACCGTGGCCCGGGCCCGGAAGATTCAGCGCTTCCTCACCCAGCCCTTCTTCGTCGCCGAGCAGTTCACCGGTAACCCCGGCCAGTACGTGCCTGTCCGCGAGACCGTCCGCGGCTTCAAGGAAATCCTTGAAGGCAAGCACGACGGCCTCCCCGAGCAGGCTTTCTACATGGTCGGAAACATCGACTCGGCCGTCGAAAAGGGCCAGAGGCTGGCGGAGGGTTAATCCGAATGCCCCTTACTGTCGAAATCGTGACGGCCGAGCGCGTCGTCCGCACGGAGCACGGGATCGACGTCCTCATCGCCCCCGGCAGTCAGGGGCAGCTCGCGATCCTGCCGCACCACGCGGCGCTCATGACCATCCTCGAGCCCGGCGAACTCATCTTTCGCCGCGGCAACGAAGAAGAGCCGTTCGCCATTACCGGCGGCTTCATGGAGGTCCGCAACGACCGCGTGACGGTGCTCGCCGATGCTGCCGAGGCCGCTGAGGAAATCGACATCGCTCGCGCCGAGGCCGCTCGCGCCCGCGCGGAAGAACGCATCCGCCTTGCCCGCGAGCAGCAACGGCGGGATATCGACCTGGCTCGCGCCCAGGCTGCGCTCCAGCGCTCCCTGCTCCGCCTCCGCGTCGCCGAACGGCGCCGCCGCGGCGCAGCAGCGGCTCGACCCCGCGTCTAAGCCGCACCGGCTCCGAACCGAACGGCCCGCCTCGAGCGGGCCGTTTCCATTTCCTCGTCTGACCGCGGGCCTTCCCCGCGGGCCTACAATAGCCCATGCTCGCCCGCCAGCCCCTCACCGCGTTCGCTGCCACCGCCCTGCGAGCGCCCGCGCCTTCTACGAAGGCGTTCTCGGCCTTCCGCTTCTCGCCGACGAACCGTTTGCCCTCGTGTTCGACGCTGCCGGGACCGAGCTCCGTGTCTCGAAAGTCGAAGAAGTGCGCGCTGCCCCCTACACCGTCCTTGGCTGGCGCGTCTCCGATGTGGATGCCGCCGCTCGCACCCTCGCCGATCGCGGCGTAATCTTCGAGCGTTACGATGCCTTCGAGCACAATGAACTTGGCGTGTGCACCCTCCCTACCGGTACTCGCATCGCCTGGTTCAAGGATCCCGCCGGCAATCTTCTCTCCATAACGCAGGCTTCACCGTCCAGAGCCTGAGCAAAGCCCAAATTCCAGTCCCGCTTTCCCTCGTAATGGCCCGATCCGCGCCCACCCCCTATCCTGTGCCTCGCATGACAGCTACACGGACCAGGACCGAGCGCTATGTCGTCCAGGGCGGAGCCGTCCTCCGCGGCACCGTACAGATCTCCGGCGCGAAGAACGCCGCGCTGGCGTTCATGTGTGCCTCTCTCCTCACCGACGACGACCTTTTGCTCACGAACGTCCCTGATATCCGCGACGCCTGGTCACTCAGCGAACTCCTGAAGAGCCTCGGAGCTACCGTCGAGCGCCTCGACGCAAACACCTTCCGCCTCAGCGGCCGTGGTGTCGCCACGTGCGAAGCCCCCTCCGAGCTCATCACCGAGAACCGCGCGTCCTTCCAGGTCATGGGGCCTATGCTCGCCCGCTACGGGTATGCAGCCTCCGTCCCTCCCGGCGGCGACGTCATTGGCCAGCGGCCTATCGACGTCCACCTGTCCGGTTTCGAGGCCATGGGCGCCACCGTGACCCGCGAAGGCGAACGATTCGTTGCCCGCGCGCCGAACGGCCCGGGCTCGCTGCAGGGCGCCCGGATCTTCCTGGACTACCCGTCCGTGTCCGGCACGCAGAACGTGATGATGGCTGCCACCCTGGCGAAGGGGCACACGACCATCGTCAACGCCGCCACCGAACCCGAAGTCCAGCAGCTCGCACACTTGCTCAACGCCATGGGTGCGCGCATCAGCGGCATCGGCAACCAGATTCTCGAGATCGACGGCGTCGAGTCTCTCCACGGCACCGAGTTCCGCGTTATGTCCGACCGCATCGAGGCCGGGACGTACGCCATCGCCGCCGCGATGACGGGCGGCGACGTTCGCCTCGAAGGTGCTCCCGTCGAGGTCATGGACGCCGTCTGGATGAAGCTCACCGCCGCCGGCGTTCGCGTCGAGCATGAGAGTCCCGGCGTCGTTCGTGTTGCCCGCGACGACAAGCTCCGCGCCGTCAGCTTCCAGGCCCTGCCCTACCCGGGACTGGCAACCGACCTTCACGCCCCGATGGCCGCCCTTTTGACGCAGGCCCACGGAGTCTCGATCATTCATGAACGGGTATTCGACAACCGCATGCTCTATGTCGGCGAGTTGCGAAAGATGGGCGCAGAAATCGTGAGCACTGGCTCCTCCGCTATCGTCAGCGGACCGACGCCCCTCCATGGCGCCCGCGTTCGCGCCCTCGATGTCCGCGCTGGCGCCGCGGTAATGCTCGCGGCCCTCGTTGCTCAGGGCACCACCGTTGTCGAAGAGATCCACCACCTGGACCGCGGATACGAGCGTCTCGATGCGAAGCTCCGCGCGCTCGGCGTGGACGTGGAGCGCACTGCATGAACTTCGATTTCCTCGCATCCAAGAAGGCCGGCATCGACCTCGGAACCGCCAATATCCTGGTCTATGTCAAAGGCCAGGGCATCGTTGTCAACGAACCGTCGGTCGTCGCCCGCCACAACCGAGACAACGCAATCGTCGCCGTCGGGAACGAAGCCCGCGCGATGCAAGGTCGCACTCCCGGCTCGATCAGCGTCATCCGCCCGATGCGCGATGGCGTGATCGCCGATTACCTGACCACCGAAGCGATGCTCCGGTACTTCATCGGGCTGATCACCGGGCGCTTTAACATCATCCGGCCGGAAATCATGGTCACCGTTCCCGCCGGCGTCACCAGCGTGGAGCAGCGCGCTGTACGCGATGCCGCCGAACAAGCCGGCGCACGGAAGCCCGCGCACCTCGTTCCTGAACCGCTAGCGGCCGCCATCGGCGCGCGGATCCCGATCGGCACGGCCCGGGGCAACATGGTCGTCAACATCGGCGGTGGGACTACCGAGATCGGTATCGTCGTCAGCGAATCGGTCCGCATGGCCGGCGACCGCATCGACGAAGCCATCGTCTCCTACGTTCGAAGACGACATAACCTCATCATCGGCGAGAAGACCGCCGAGGACATCAAGATCTCCATCGGCTCCGCCCTACCCATCGACGAGGGCCTGACCACGCAGGTTCGCGGCCGCGACCAGCTCTCCGGCCTCCCGAAGACCATCACGCTCAGCAGCGTCGAGGTCGCACAGTCGATCCAGGACTGCCTCGGGACCATCGTGCACACCGTTCGGGCGGTGCTCGAAAAGACCCCGCCCGAGCTCGCCGCCGACGTCATCGACCGCGGCATCGTGCTCACGGGCGGCGGCGCTATGCTGCGCCACATCGACGAACTCCTCACGCAGGAGACGGGCGTACCCTGCTACGTTGCCGACAACCCGCTCGAATGTGTCGCCATCGGCGCCGGGATCGCCCTCGACCACCTCGACGTCATCAAGCGTAGCCTCCCGACCGAGGAGGAGAACCTCGTCGGTCTCTTCCCGACCCCGGAACAGCGCTAGCCGCGGGGCGCCTCGTTCGCGCGTTTCGCGCGTTCGATGCGCAGCAACGCCTCCCGCTTCGAAAGCGGCGAGAGGTCGTGTTCGTGCGCCCGCACGAACGCCAGGACGGGGTCCGGCGCCGTCTTCGAGTACTCCCGCAGTGCCCACCCGATCGCCTTCCGGATGAAGAAATCCCGGTCGCTCGCCCGCTTCCGGCAGTACGCAACGAGCCGCTGCTCGTCGGTCTTCGCCTTGTACGTCAGCTGGTGCAAAATCGCGGACCGCGCGAGCCACAGATCGTCGCTGCCGCTCCACCCATCCATTTCCGCGACGAGCTCCGAGTGGCGAAGCACCAGCGGTCCCACAACCCTCGTCGCCAGCGCGTCTACCGTGTCCCACCACGCTTTGGCCTGTATGAGCTCGCGGATGGCCGGCAACGCGCCTGCCGAAAGGACGCCTTCGTGGCGAATCAGCAGGTCGGCGGCGGCGTACTGGTACTCGCGCTCCGGGAGCTCCCACAAGGCCCGCGCCGCGGCGAGCAACTCGTCCTCGTTCGGCCGTCCGAGCTCCCGTATCGCCTCACGCAACAGGCGCCGCCGCTCTGGCGTCGCAATGCCAAGGAACGGGAACTGGTCGCGCATGTACCGGCGCATGCCGGCCGCGCGCGCATCGTCTCGTGCTGCTTCAAACGCACCGCGTATCCGGTCGACGGCCTGCGCCGGCCACCCGGACATCGCTACTTCGCGCTAGGGACGTCGCGCTGCTTGATGTAGAACGTCATGCTCTGCATCGCCAACACCGGGTCGATGTGGCGAATCGTCACTTCGCGCGGAACCTGTGGCGTCATCGGTGCGTAGTTCAGGATGGCGCGAATCCCCGCGTTCACGAGCCGGTTCACGACCTCCTGCGCGGCCTTCGCAGGCACCGCAACAATCCCGATGTCCACCGGGTTCTGCCGCAGGAACGTCTCCAGCCCGTCCGAATGCATCACCGTCTGGTTCCCGACCTTCGTGCCGACGAGTTCGGGGTCGCTGTCGAACACCGCCACGATCTGGAAGCCCTGGGGTTCGAATCCCCCGTACTCCGCAATCGCCTGGCCCAGCCGCCCGACGCCCACCAGCGCCACGCGCCACTTGCGGTCCAGGCCGAGGATCTCGCGCAGCTTGGCCAGCAGGCTCTGGACGTTGTACCCGCGGCCCTGCTTGCCAAAGCGTCCGAAGTAACTCAGGTCCTTCCGGATTTGTGCAGGCGTGACATCGAGCCGCTCACCTAACGCCTGGGAGCTCACTACCGTCTCGCCCTCGGCTGCGAGCGCAGAAAGCGCCCGGGCATATATCGGGAGTCGGTTGATAACTACCTCAGGAATTTCCAGTGTCATTGAGAGCCTGCACGGATCGGTTGTGAAATCCGTAACGTATGGAATATACGTCCCGGCTGGAGAGTGGGCAACGTAACATGGCAAGCAGACGCGTTATCCGTTCCCGGCACGGCCCCGTCCCGCCATAAGCTCACGTATCGCGTCTGCGACCAGTTCATCGTCGGCCGGATCTACCGCACGCGGGTCGAGATGGAGTTGACCCTCGTGAAGACGACCAATGATAGCTGGTTCCCGCGCTCGTAGATCCCGCGCGAGCTCCTCCACTCCCTCGCCGCCGATCGCAGCGCACCATGTCGGCACACCCTCGCCCGGCAACGAACCGCCGCCAACCATCGACCGGCTCGAAACCACGCTACCCGCTTCGCCGGCCGCTTGCGCCCACCGTTCCGCCCGTTCGCGAATCCAGTCCAGGTTCGCGCTGACCATCCGCCAGAGGGGCACTTCCTCCTCCTCGCGCCCCTCCGCGTAGCTCGCCAGCGTCGCGTTCAGCGCCGCGATGGTCAGCTTGTCCACCCGGAGCGCCCGTGCCAGTGGGTGCCTCCGGAGCTGTTCGACCAGTGCCGCCTTCCCTGCGATCACCCCGCACTGCGGCCCGCCGAGCAGCTTGTCTCCCGAGAACAGGGCGAGATCGACCCCGGCGGCGATGCTCTCCTGCACCATCGGCTCTCGCGCCATCCCGTAGCGGCTCGTGTCCACCAGGCAGCCGCTGCCCAGGTCGTCGAACACGAGTACGCCCTTCTCCCGCGCCACTGCTACGAGTTCATCGATGCTCGGCTCTGTCGCGAACCCCACGACCCGGAAGTTCGACGCGTGGACCCGCAGCAGCGCGGCGGTTTCCTCTGTGCACGCACTGGCGTAGTCGCGCGCGTACGTCCGGTTCGTCGTGCCCACCTCGACCAGCCGGGTGCCGCTCTGCCGCAGCACATCCGGGATTCGAAAGCCCCCACCAATCTCGACCGCCTGCCCGCGCGAGACAACGACCTCCCGGCCCTGCGCGAACACCTGCAGCACCATATACAGCGCGGCGGCGTTGTTGTTCACCACGAGGCCGTCCTCGGCGCCTGTCGTCTTGCGAATGAGGCTGCGAACGTGCGTGTGTCGGCTCCCGCGAGCCCCTTCCTCGAGCTCGTACTCGAGGTTGCTGTAGCCCCGCGCCACCTCCGCCATGGCCGCCAGCGCCCGTTCGCTTAGCGGCGCCCGCCCAAGGTTCGTCTGCAGCAATACCCCGGTCGCGTTGATCACCCGGCGCAGCGACGGCCGCCCGGCCGCGTGCGCGAACTCAATGGCGCGCGCCGCCACGGCGTCGATGGCCGGGACATCCTCGCCGGCCCGTGCTCGCTCGCGGACCTCCGCCACGGCCGCCCGCGCCGCCTCGAGTGCGATCGGATGCGCGATCCCGTCGCCACCCGCGCGCATCGCTGCCAGCACGGCTTCCACACTCGGAATCCGCCGCAACGCCTCGTTGCTCATCGCCCGGATTCTACGACCACTACCGCGTATAGCCCTGCCGGTTGACCCCCATCCCGGGTAGGGTGACGATAATTTCAATCCCCTTTGGAGTCCCTGCGTGGTCAACCTTCGTATCCCCGGCCCGACCCCCTGCCCTGAGGAGGTCCTGCAGGCGGGTGCCCAACAGATGATGAACCATCGCGGCCCTGAGTTCGCTCAGATCCTCCGCCGCGTCACCGATGGCCTGAACTGGATGTTCCAGACGTCCTCCGACGTGCTGTCAGTGACTACGTCCGGCACCGGCGGACTCGAGATGGCCATCGTGAACACCCTCAGCCCCGGAGATAAGGTCCTCGCCGTCTCCATCGGCTCCTTCGGCGACCGCTTCCGCAACATCGCCAAGGCCTACGGCGCCGAGATTGTCGAGTACACCCTCGAATGGGGCGAAGCCGCCGACCCCGCCGAAGTCGGCCGCCTCCTCGACGCCAACCCCGACGTCAAGGCCGTGACGGTCACCCACAACGAGACGAGCACCGGCGTGACCAACCCGCTCGAGGACATCGCCAGCGAAGTTCGCGCGCGCGACAAGCACATCCTCGTTGACGCCGTCAGCAGCATGAGCTCCATCGCCTGCCCCGTCGAGCAATGGGACCTCGATGTGGTTGTCAGTGGCTCGCAGAAGGGCTGGATGGTCCCGCCCGGCCTCGCCTTCGTCTATATGAGCGAGCGGGCCTGGGCCGCGAACGCCGAAGCGAAGATGCCGCGCTTCTACTTCGACGCCGCGAAGGCCCGCGAATCCCTTGCCAAGGGCCAGAACCCCTGGACCCCGGCCATGTCCATCTACTTCGCGCTCGATAAGGCGTTCGAACTCATGCGCGCCGAAGGCCTCGAGGCCATCTTCTCCCGCCATGCGGCCATCGCCGAGTACACCCGCAACCGGGTGAAGGATCTCGGCCTGAAGCTCGTCCCGGTCGACGAACGCTTCGCGTCGAACACCGTCACAGCTGTGTGGTGGCCCGAGGGTGTCGATGGCACTGCCATCGCCAGGCGCGCCCGCGAAGAGTTCGGCGTTGTCCTTGGTGGCGGCCAGGGCAAGCTCCAGGGCAAAATCTTCCGCGTCGGCCACCTCGGCTCCCTCCGCACTGGTCGACCTGCCGCAGATCGTC
>CAZWBW010000112.1:0-8106 GCA_964632355.1 uncultured Anaerolineaceae bacterium
CTCCCCCTCAGTCCTCATCCCTCTGGTTCCGCAGAAATTCCTCCACATCGAGGATGACGTCCGCGCTCGGTGGCAGTTCGCCCTCGCGGTCGGGCGGATCCTCGTCCGGGTTATCGGCCGCCTCTTCGAGCCTCCGCACGTAGTCGGCCACTTCGGGGTTCGTGCCCAGTGCGCTGTCGACCTCCTGCACGAACCGGCGTGACGCCCCTTCGAGCTCCGTCAGGTCGAACGTGAGGTCGAGCACCTCCTGCAGCCGCTGCAGCAGTGCTGCCGTCGCCATCGGGTTCGAACTCGTCGTGATGTAGTGCGGCACGTTGGCCCATAGGCTGGCCGCAGGCACGTTCGAGCGCCGCAAGAACTCGTGCAGCACGCCAACGATGCCCGTCGGCCCCTCGTATCGCGAAGCCGCCAGGTTCAGCCGCGATGCGACCTCAGGATCGAGCGCGGTCCCGGTCACCCGCGTGGGCCGAGTATGCGGCACGTCGGCCAGCAGCGCCCCGAGCGCCACCACCAGCTTCACGCCGAGCTGCCGGTAGAGGGAAAGGTGCGTTTCCGCGAACGTCCGCCACGCGAGTGACGGCTCGACACCCACGGACACGACGATGTCGTGCGGCCCGTTCGGATTCCGGGCGTAGTAGAAGTCGTTCTGAGGCCACTCCACTTCGCGTTCGCCGGTCAGCGTGAGCTGCACGTTCGGCCGCGTCTCCCGGAAGTCGTAGAAGCGTTCAGAGTCGATGCTCGCGAACTTGCGCGCCCCCATACGGCGAACCACGAATCGCGCGGCGTCGGTCGCGGCGTTCGCGGCATCGTTCCACCCTTCGAATGCCACCACGACGATTGGGTCCCTCAGTTCCGGCAGCTGATCCATGTTGAGAAACGTCACCCTCGCAGCTTAGCAGGGCGCTCCGGTGGGTTCGCGACCACCACAATTTGGCCCACTCCCCGAGGGGGAATCCGGCTCTCGATTCGCACTTCCTTCGTAAAGCTCTAGCCCCTAGGGGGACAATTTGCCGCTGGTTTACACGCTTACCCACCGCCTATGCATGAGGTGCCGTCGAATGAGGGGCAGGGAAAACCACACGACAAACCTTGTCCCACGGAGTGTCCATGCAACGACCTCGAATCTTGCTCCACCTCTCCGCGGCAGGGCTCGCGGCGGTCCTGACCGCTCTCCTGGCCGTTGCGTCGCAACCAGCCCCAACGGTTTCGGCGCTCACGAACTGTACCGTCGCCGATTCCGATGTCGCCCTCGACGCCGAAGAAGCCCGGTTCCTCCAGCTCATCAATAACTACCGTGCCCAGAACGGCCTCCAGCCGCTGACCGTCTCGACGAACCTCAATCGTGCTGCTGCGTGGATGGCCCTCGACCTCGGGCAGAAGAACTACTTCGCCCACACCGACTCTCTGGGGCGTTCGCCGTCCACACGAGCGCAGGATTGCGGGTACCCGGGTGGCGCAGGCGAAAACCTCGCGGCCGGCACGGTGCGCGACACCGCCCAGGAAGCGTTTGACGCGTGGAAGGCTTCGCCCGGCCACAACCAGAACATGCTCAACGGCTCCTACCGGATGATCGGGATCGCCCGCGCGTACGTGCCCGGCTCCACCTACGGCTGGTACTGGGTCACGCCGTTCGGGCTCGTCGACGACGGTACCAGCGGTGGTGGCGGTGTTTCGAACCCGCAGCCGACACCCACTCCTCCGCCGCCCACTCCCACGCCGCCGCCTCCGACTCCAACCCCGACCGCACCTCCGCCACCTCCTACGCAGGCGCCGATCGCGAAGGCTTCGATGATCAGCCCGGTCCCGGGTTCCACCATCCGCGGTGGCGTTGCGACGTTCACCTGGTCCGCCGGGAGCGGCGCGCAAGAGTACTTCCTGTACGTTGGTACCCGCCCGGGCTCGAACAACATCCTCGGCCTTTCGACCGGGACGAACCGCTCGCTCACGGTCTACAACATGCCGCGCGACGGCCGGACCCTGTATGTGCGGCTCTGGACCCGCTTCTCGACTGGCTGGGGCTACACCGACTACATCTACCGCACGTCGTGGTGGTGGTAGCCGATTCGACTGCGAGAACGAAGGGGCGAGATGAACTCGCCCCTTTTTCGTTCCCTCGCCAGGGTCGTTGCTACCATAACCGCCGATGCCGCCCCCCGCTACCCGCGCCACCACGTTCCGCAGCTTCGCCGCCGTTGTCTTCGCAGCGGTCGCGCTTATCGCGGTGAGCTGTGGTTCGGCTGAGGACCGGACATCGCAGCTCCCGTGGGAGACGCCGTCGCCAACGGCGCCCCCGACGCCCACACCGATTCCGCCACCCGAGATCGTGCTGGCATCCAGCTTCGAAGCCCACCAGGGCTACGTGTTCGAAGCCGAAGGTCAGGTGCGCACCCCGGACGGGAGCACCCCCACCGTCACGGCGGACTTCGGCGACGGCACATCCGAGCCGGTGTCGGTCGGCCCCGATGGGAGGTTCCGGGTCGTTCACCGGTACGCGTCCGCCAGCAGTCACGAACTCCACGTTCGCGCCGAGAGCGCAACCGGCGCCGCGAGTTCTCGCGCCACCGTCGAGGTTATTCCGCGGAAGGTCGTGTTCATCCAGGGCATGAACAGCGAGAGCCGCTGCCCGGACGGCGACCGCTTCCTCGACCGGGCGCCTGCCTGGCTCGCCGCACATTTCGCCGCCGACGAAGCATTCCTCGGCCAGCTTCACATCGACGACAGCCACTTCGTGTACTTCAGCTACTCCGGCGAGTACTGCGATGGCTCGGCGGGTATCGATGGCGCTGCTCCCGCCTACGAGTGGGGCGACACGTGCGAAAGCATCGACGGTGGGAGCGCCGACCGGCTCAAGGCCCTCATCGACGGCCTCGCCCCGTCGCGCGTGACTATCGTCGCCCACTCCATGGGCGGCCTCGTAGCAGCCTACCTCGCTGCGAGCGAACCCGAATGGGCGCGCGAACACATCGCCAGCATCGTCACCTTCGACAGCCCGCTCGCCGGTATCGACCGGATGCGCGTCGAGGTGCTCGGGTTCTATCGCATGGGTGGTGGCGGCTGTGGCCGCGGCTCGCCAGCGATGAGCGACCTGCGCAGCGGGAGCGAAGTTACGCGCGTAGCGGCTGAGGCGGCCCGCATCGTCCCCTTCTTCACGCTCGACGGTCAGCGCCGCGAGTCGCGCGCGTTTGGTATCGCCGAGGCGGTGCCGAACGGCCGCACGGAGATGGACGGCGCGGTGCTCCACCTCCGTGTGAACGAAGCGCACAGCGAGGTATGGAGCGATCCTCCGTCCGGTGAAACCCTCCCGAAAGCCACGCTGGTCGCCTGCGCCCTCCTCGTGGATACCGAGACCTGCGCGCTCGGACCGTAAAGGGCCGTTCGCCGCACCCCCTGTTGTCGGAACTCATTGAGATTTACACTCAACAAACTCAACTTTGGGGGCGCGGTCATGACCGTCATCGACGAAACCCTGGCAGCCAACGTTCAGTACGCCGCCAACTTCACCAAGGGCAACCTTCCGATGCCGCCGGGCCGAAAGCTCGCCGTCGTGGTTTGTATGGACGCTCGAATCGCCCCGGCTCAGGCGCTGGGGCTCGAGGAGGGCGACGCCCATGTCATCCGCAACGCAGGCGGGCGGGTCGTCGAGGCGCTCCGCAGTCTCGCAATCAGCCAGCTCCTCCTCGGGACCGAAGAGGTCGCCGTTATTCACCACACCGACTGCGGAATGCTCACCTTCACCGACGACGATCTCCGCCGGAAGATCCGCGTCGAGCTCAGCGGCAACGCCGACCACATCGCCTTCCTGCCGTTCAACGACGTTGAAGCGTCGGTGCGCGAAGACCTCGCCGTCTACCGGGAATCGAAGATCGTGCGCCAGGACATCCCCGTCCGTGGCTTCGTCTACGACGTCAAAACCGGGCGCCTGGGCGAGGTGAAGTAGCCGTACCCCGCCCACGCGCTGTTCAGCCGGGACTCAGCTGGCCGGCTCAATGATCGCCGACATGCTCCCCTGGCAGCCGGCGACCGTGGGATCCGGCCCGTACGCGTGGATGGCGTCCTGTTTCGCGCGAACCTCGTCGCGGCTACCTGTCATAACGATCGCCTGGCCCGCGCTGTCGACAACACAGGCGATCGCGAACGACTTCTCGACCGAGTACCCGAAGATGTCCCCGAGCATCCGGATCACGTAGGCGTAGCTGTGGTACTGGTCGTCGAGCAGGATGAGGTGGTACAGCGGCTCGTATGCCTGGTCGGTCTCCTCGTGGATCTCGATCCCGGGCTTCGTCACTGGTTCCATTGCGTCTGATCCTACCGAACGCCCTCCCTCAGGGCACTCGATCTCAGAGCCGCTCCAGCAGGAGTTTCGCCGCCCGTTTCGCCGGGCTGTGCGGCTCGACCTGTGGGCCCACGCACGAAGGGCAGCCGTTCGGGCAATCGCACGCCAGGAGCAGCGCCAGCGACGCCTCGACCAGGTCTTCCCGCACCTCGAACAGCTTCTCCGCCAGCCCAATGCCGCCCGGGACGATGTCGTAGAGGAACACGGTGGGTTGCTGGGTCAGCGTCGCACGCACCTGCGCCTCCGAGCCGATGTCGCGCGGGTCACAGAGGCAGTACACGGGCGCCAGGTTCCGCATCAGGTTCGCCACCCCGGCGATCCCGGCGGCTATTTCCTCCCGCCCCAGTCCCTTCGTCGCCTGCTCGCCGAAGCCTATCCAATAGGCGGTGGTGTGCAGGTTCTCCTCGGGGATGGCGATCTTGCCCCAGCCCACGTTCTCGTGCGTGTGGAGCTTCACTTTCTTGAAGATGGTCGCGAGGAACGTGATCGCCACCTCGCCCATCTGGTGCGTGCCGGCCCGTGCCTCCTCCCGGCGGAACTCCTCCAGCACCTTGAGTTCCACCGCAAGCTGCGCATCGGTGTAGTAATCCACCGAAACCGGCGTCACGTACGCCTTCTTGTCGTCCCAGTCGAGGTACTCGACCTGGTACTGCTGCCCGCGGTGGATGTAGATGGCGTCCTCGTGGATGAGCAGCGGCGCGCTCGGCCGGTCGCATTCGCCGATCACCCGCGGAACCGGCCCCTGTTCGATGATCACGAAGTTGTCGGTGCTCGCTGTGCGAAGGCTTACCTGCTCGGCCGGGTACGCCTCGCTCATCCAGTGGTAGCGGTTCCCGGCGCGCTGGAGCACCCCCTCCTCGTACAGCAGCTCGAGGAATTCCTCGGTGTGCGGGCCGAAGACTTCGCCAACCGTGAAAGGCAGTTCGAACGCCGCGCACTTCAGGTGGCTCGCCAGGATCATCAGGTTGTCCGGGTCGATGAGCGCGCGTTCGACGCTCCGTTCGAAGAGGAAATCGGGATGCGCGCAGACGTACTGGTCGAGTGGGTTCGACGAGGCGACCAGCACCGAAAGTGACGTTTCGTGGCGCCGCCCCGCGCGCCCGAACTGCTGCCACAGGCTCGCCAGCGAACCCGGGTACCCCATCACCACGCTCGCACCCATCCCGCCGATGTCGATGCCGAGCTCCAGCGCGTTTGTCGCGACCACACCCCGGACGGTGCCTTCCCGAAGTCCCCGTTCGATGGCGCGGCGCTCGTTCGGCAGGTACCCGCCGCGATACCCGGCGATACGCTCCGGCTCACCGGGCTTGTTTCGCAGCGCGTCCCGCAGATACGTGAGGAGCAGCTCGACCCGTACCCGGCTCGGCGCAAACACGATTGTCTGCACGCCCGAGAGGATGAGCTTCGCGGCGATGTCCCGCGCCGCCTTCAGCGCCGATTGCCGGATGCCGAGTTCGCGGTTCACGACCGGCGGGTTGTACACGACGATCATCCGCTCGCCCTGAGGGGCGCCGTTGTCGTCGACGAGCTCGACGTCGTCGCCCACGAGCGCCTGTGCGAGCTCCTGCGGGTTCGCGATCGTCGCCGAACAGAGGATGAACGTGGGGTCGGAGCCGTAGAACTGGCAGATGCGGCGAAGACGCCGTATCACGTTCGCCACGTGGCTGCCGAACACGCCGCGGTAGGTGTGCAGCTCGTCGATCACCACGTACTCGAGGCTCTCGAACAGCCGGTTCCACTTCGTGTGGTGCGGCAGCACGCCCGTGTGCAGCATGTCCGGGTTCGTCAGCACGATGTGCCCCGCCGTGCGAACCGCTCGCCGCGCATCGGCTGGCGTGTCCCCGTCGTAGGTGAACGTGCCGATGTCAGCACCCAGCGCCGTAATCAGCCCGTGTAACTCCTCGAGCTGGTCTTGTGCCAGCGCCTTCGTCGGGAACAGGTAGAGCGCCCGCGCCGACGGGTCACGGAGGATGGTCGAGAGCACCGGTGCGTTGTAGCAGAGCGTCTTCCCGCTTGCGGTCGGAGTGACGACGACCGTGTTCCGCCCGGCTAATGCGTGCTCGATGGCCTGCGCCTGGTGCACGTACGGCCGTTCGATGCCCCTCGACTTCAGGGCCTCGACGAGCCGCGCGTCGAGCTCAGGCGGCCAGTCGGCGAACCGCGCTGGCCGCGCCTCGACATGCCGCACGATGGTCTCGGTCGGCTTCTCCGAGAGTTCGGCCACCACACGCCGGGCCACCAAATCGGGCGGGATCGGCCGAACAGCCGGCACCGGGTACCGTGGCCGCGGCTTAGCCATCGAACCCGCTCCGGCTGGTCAGCATACCCGCGCGCTCCTGTTCGTTTCGCACAGATGTTCGAAGTATCGCCACCGTCTCCCGGTGGGTCAACCGGATCGTGCTTGCGGACAACGAAACGGGGTGGCCAGTACTGGCCACCCCGCACCACTCGAACAGGAAACGGTTCTAGAGGCGCTCCACCTGCAGGAAGTCGAGCTCCACCGGCGTTTCACGCCCGAACATGTTGACGAGCACCCGGACCTTGCCCTTCTCCGTGTTGATCTCGTCCACAGTCCCGACAAAGTCTTCGAACGGGCCATCGACGATGCGCACGTTCTGGCCCGGCTGGAAGCCCACACGCACCCGCGGCTGTTCCATCCGCATCGCCCGGAGGATGTGCGCGACCTCCTCCTGCGACAGCGGTACCGGCCGCGTACCGGAGCTCACGAAACCGGTGACGCCGCTCGTGTTCCGGATCATGTGCCAGGCTTCGTCGGAATCCGGGTCGCCTTCCTTCAGCTCGATCGTCTGAACGAGCACGTAGCCCGGATAGAGCTTGCGCTTCACAGTCCGCCGCTGCCCGTCACGGATCTCGATCTCGTCTTCCGTCGGCACCACGACGTGAAAGACTTTGTCCTTCGCGTCCATCTGCTCGACGGTCGTCTTAATAGCGTGGCGGACCTTGTTCTCGTGCCCGCTGTACGTGTGGACGAAGTACCACTTGCGGCCGGGCGCGTTGATCTCTTCGTCGGTCAGCTGCTCCTGTTCGGCGAAGTCCTCGTCCTTCGTCCGTCGCCGGCGCTTCGGTGCTTCCGCTTCCGGTTCCGGCTTGACTCCTTCGAGTGCGGTGTAGGCGTTCGGCTCATTCGTCATAGGCTAGAAGAACAGCTTCTCGATGACCCAGCCGAAGAAGAGGTCGACACCGCCGAGGAGGAAGCCCACGGCGAGCGCCACAATGGCCACGACCACTGTCAGGTAGCGGGTTTCGGACCACGTCGGCCAGGTCACCTTTTTGAGTTCGGCGATCACGTCCGCAACAAAGCGTGGCTGCAGACGAGCAAGGAAGCCGAACGGGTTACGCCGCGGCTTAGCGGGAGCCTGTCCCGGGGCAGCCGGGCGGCTCGTGGCCGCGGGCTTGGGCCGCGGCAGGTTCTCGCGGGCGCGCCGCGCGCTCGCCTCGCCCGCAGGGGGCGAAGAAGGTGCGGTGCTTACGCGGCGTCGCGGTTGTCGTGCCATCCGCTCTACCGTGTCTCCCGATGGAGCCGCCGGCTCCGGCAGCGGCGGCAGAACTTGTTCAGCTCAAGCCGGTCCGGGTCGTTCCGGCGGTTCTTCTGGGTCGTGTAGTTTCGCTCGCGGCACTCAGTACACGCGAGGTGGATGATGATGCGGTCGCCCTTGGCCTTGGCCATTGCCTTTCCTTCCTAGTCCGGGGCCGTGCTTACTCGTGGATCTTGGTGACGACGCCAGCGCCGACGGTGCGGCCACCCTCGCGGA
>CAZWBW010000113.1:0-8097 GCA_964632355.1 uncultured Anaerolineaceae bacterium
GGCGTTGCGCTGCTGGTAGTCCAGGAACACGTCGCGGACGCGCTGGACGTCGGAGGCGTCGACGCCGAGGCCGGGCCGTCCGAGCAGCCCACCGCCCCAGCTATCGACAGCGTCGAAGCCGATGGGTCGCAGGAGCACCCGCTGGCGCGAGAACCCGGGTGTGTTTGCGTTGGCGATGTTGTGGGCGGCGATATCGACCGCGAGCTGGTGCGCACGAAGCGCTTTGACCGCGGTATCGAGTCCGATTGAGAGTCCCATCGTTCTCCTACGCGCTGCGGGATACGATGCCGCGCGCCTGGTGCAGCTCCTGGCGGCCGGCCGAACCGTAGGTGGGCGACGAGAGGCCCGCCAGCAGGGAGAGCCACCGCTCGCGGAGCCTGACCGCGTTCAGGATGAGCCGGGCGTTCTCTTCCTGTGCTTCGCGGAGGCGTTCTGCCTGCGCGAGCAGCCGTTCACGCGCCTCGCCAACCCCTTCCACGCCGAGACTATCGGCAAGCGGCACAAGGTCAGCGAGCGATTCGAAGTGACCAAGACGTGACGTTATCTCCTCGCGAACGGTATCGAGCGCATCGATCTCGTTCGCGACGGCGAGCATGCGTTCGCCCACGGTGTTCATCGCGTCGTAGTCGGAGTGGATGATCGCGCGCTGTTCGGCGAACGCGAGGTTTACCAGTTCCGTGAGCGAGCGCTCCTGGTCGAGCAGGACGTTGAGGAGCTGTTCGAGGAGGTCGACCTGTGTGCTCATGGCTAATCGAAGGTGCCGGTCGCGGCCAGGCGCGTGGCAATCAGGTATGCGTCGACCTCGTAGGTCCCGTTGGCGATGGCCTCCTTGAGCGCGGCCACGTGCCTCGAGCGAACCTCGGGGGAGGCAGCGACGGCGTGGGCTGTCGCGGCCACGATGCGGCCACGGTCGGAGAGGGTGACCCGATCAAGGTGGCGGGCATCGCCGGGTTCGGCGCCAGCGCCCCGGCGATCCGCGCCTGCAACGCTGGCGGCACCCTCGCCCTGGCCGGCCTGGTTCGTGATGAGTGGGTTGACGTTATCGATCCGCGTCATCGTCGAGTACCTCCTAGCGGGTCAGGTTGGTCGCGAGGGCGAGCATTTCGTCCCCGACCTGGAAGGACTTGAGCGACGCCTGGTAGGCGCGCTGAGCGATCAGCATCGTGGTGAACTCCTCGGCGAGCTCGACGTTGGAGCCTTCGAGGAAGCCGGGCAGCAGGCCAGCGAACTCACCGCTTCCCGGTTCGACGACGGTCGGTGCGCCACTGTTCGCGGTCTCGCGGTAGAGCCCGTCGCCAATCTGTTCGAGGCCCTGCGGGTTCGCGAACCGGACCAGGGTGAGCTGGCCGATCGTCTGCGGCTGGCCGCTTTCGTCCACGGCGGTGATGGCGCCCGATGCATCGATTGCGGGCTCGCGGTGGCCGTCCGGGAGTGCGACCGGGGGCTCCAGCTGGCGCCCGCCGAGAGCGACGATGTTGCCCTCGGCATCGACATCGAGCGCACCGACACGGGTGTATACGACACTGCCGTCGAGATTGCGGACGGCGAAGAACGTGTCGGCATCGGCGAGAACAAAGTGCAGCGGGTTGTCGGTTCGCTGGAGAGCGCCCCGCGCGAACATGATGTCGCTCGTGGCCTGGGCGACGCCCAGGCGTCCTCCCCGGAGCGGGAGTGCGGGCTCCGGGGCGCCCTGGTTGAGCGGGCGGGCGCGCTTGAATCCCGCGGTATTCACGTTCGCGACGTTGTTGCCGACAACATCGATGATTGCCTGGTTGTGGATCATGCCGCTGGCTGCGGCGCTCAGGATGCTTGGCATGGGATTACCGTCCGAAGCTGGCGAGCTGCGTTGTCGCCTGGTCGAGGGTGCGGTCGAGCGTGGCGAACACCGTCTGGTTGGCCTGGTAGGCGCGGTGGACGGTGAGCATGCTGGTCATTTCTTCGACCAGGCTGGAGTTCGAGCGCTCGAGATAGCCCTGCCGAACGCCACCGGGAACCGGGACGCCAGCTGTCGCGGGGTCGACGAGCTCGAAGTAGGCCTCACCGGAGCGCTGCAGTTGCGCCGGGGTGAAGTCGACCACCTGGAGCTGCGCCACGAACTGCCCGCGGCTGGTGATGACGCCATCGGCGTTGATATCGACCGGGCCGGCAGGCAAGTTGATGCGCTGACCGTTCACGTCGAGCACGTGGTAGCCGTTCGCCGTCACAAGGTCACCGTTGGCGTCGCGGCCGAAGCGGCCATCGCGGGTGTAGTAGACCTGGCCTTCGGGCGACTGGACGGCGAAGAACCCGCGGTCGGTCGCGAGGTCGAGCTCGTTGCCGGTGGGTTGGAAGGCGCCGGCGGAGAAGTCGGTGCTGAACTCGGCGACGAAGCTCCCCGTACCGACCTGTCCGACCACGGCCGCGATGCGCGCCGGGAGCGGTGCGGGAATGGCGGACTGCCGCGAGATGAGCACGTCGGCGAACGACTGCTTCGCGGCGACCTCGCGCTTGTAGCCGACGGTGTTGGCATTGGCGATGTTGTTCGCCAGCACGTCCTGGTACTGCCAGGCCGCACCCATCGCCGAGAAGGCGGAGTAGAGTCCCTTGATCATGCCGCTCCCTTTCGTCGCCGCATGCCGATGAAGACGATGGCTGTGCCAACCATCACGGCAGCGGTCGAGATGATTCGTCCCCACGGGAGGCCGGGGGACGCCTGGCCGGTTTCCGGCAGCACCGAAGGTCTGATGTCGGCGCCCGGTCCTCCATCGGGGTCATCCCCAATCACGGCGAAGCGACCTGCTATAGAGCGCGTCTCGGGGACCCTATCCACGGGGCTATCGGCAGTTCGCGCC
Source organism: uncultured Anaerolineaceae bacterium (assembly GCA_964632355.1). Classification (GTDB taxonomy): domain Bacteria; phylum Chloroflexota; class Dehalococcoidia; order Tepidiformales; family Tepidiformaceae; genus JALOAP01. The sequence goes on from CAZWBW010000113.1 coordinate 2,832, forward strand.
GCGATCACGAAGAGGTTGTAGTCGTAGCGTGTCAGCCCGATGAGGCGCGTTTCGTAGGCGCCAACGCCGGACGGTTCCACGGGGATTTCGCCGATCCAGAAGCCGCTCCCATCGGGCGCGATCATCCAGCCTTCGTAGCTCACGCCTTCGGTTGGCGGCAGGTTCTTCACCTCCACACGGGCATATGCCTCAGCGAAGCTGAACTCGAGGACACCCTCGGCGTCTTCCGGCCCGAAGTTCGAGATGCCTTCCAGGTAGGTGAGTTTCACGAGCTGCGGCACGCCGTTCGCCCGGGCCTGCGAGGCGAGCGGGCCGGCTCCAATGGCCAGGAAGGCGACGAACGCGGCAATCCAGGCGTAGCGCATCACCGAACCACCCCCTGGCGCCGCAGCATGAGGCGCACTTCGTCTTCGCTGCGGTTGAGCCGCCGGGCGAGCGCCGAAACGTCGACCGGGACCTGGCGAACCGGGGTAGCCGCCGCGCGCGTGCCACTCTGCGCTGGCCGCGGCGCGGGCAGCTGGCGGACCGGGGTCGCGGCGGGCGCCGCGGAACTGCGGACCGCCCGGCGCAGGCGCTGAACTTCGGCGTAGAGGTAGGTAAGCGCGCCGAGGCAAATGAGCTGCGAGACGGCGAGAAGCGCGATGGCGTCGGTCATGTTGCTCCTCCTAGGCCGCCCGTTCGCGTTCGAGCCGTGCCCGCAAGCGGCTCAGTGCCCGCCCGTGGAGCTGGCACACGCGCGATTCGGAGATGTCGAGGATCTGGGCGATCTCCTTCATCGTCATCTCGTCCTTGTAGTAGAGGCTGACAATAAGGAGCTCCCGCTCGGGCAGCGTCTTGATGGCGGACGCGAGCGCCTCCACCATCTGCGCCTTCTCCATGCGGAGGGTGAAGTCCTCCTCGTTCGGGTCGGGAGGCAACTCGGTGTACCCGGAGCCCTCGTCGTCGGTGCGGTCGACAAGCCCGTCGAGCGAGACGGTGACCCAGCTCGAATCGATGAGCATGGCGTCGTACTGCTCACGGGTCATGCCCATGGCGCGAGCCAGCTCCTGGTCGGTGGGTTCGCGGCCGAGCTGCGCGGTCAGTTCGCGGGTGACCTGGTCGAGCTTCTTCACCTTTTGGCGAACGGACCGGGGCAGCCGGTCGAGCGACCGGAGCGCATCGATGATCGAGCCGCGGATGCGGCTGATCGCGTAGGTTTCGAACTTGACGCCCTTGGTGTCGTCGAAGCGGTCGAGCGCCTCGATGAGGCCGATGGTGCCGTAGCTCAGGATGTCCTCGTAGTCGAGGATGGACGGCAGGCCGATAGCAAGGCGGCCGACCACGTACTTCACAAGCGGCGCGTACTGGCGGAGCGCGGCTTCGCGATCGGCCGGGACGGCTCGCGCCTCACTGGCAAGCGCCATAGGGGTCCCTCCTCAGGGCGTTACTCATCGTTACCGTCCTCATCCGGTTGCTCGTCCTCGGAGTCCGGGTCTGGCGGTGACTGCGGCTCCGGAAGGCCGACGTTCAGCACCGCTTCGGCACCAATTGCCAGGACGGCGAACAGCACGAACACGAACACGGCGCGCAGCATGACGAGGTCGAACGAGAACCCCGCCCGCTGGCCGAGCCATGCACTCACAACGGCGACGGCGACAGCGAAGTAGATTCCGTAGCGCACCACCACGAAGGGCGGCACCGGGCTCATAGCTGGCCCCTCCGGCGCATCTCGAGCTGCCGGCGCATCAGGAAGCGCGCAATCCTGTCGCGGTCCGCTCGCGAGATATCGGAGAAGACGCAGTGAATGCGGTAGTTCCGGTTCCCGGGCGGAGGTGGATCAACGGCGACGACGCGCATGCGCGCCTTGATTTCGCCGCACAGGGGCAGGTCGAGGTGAATGCCGAGCCAGTCGCCCACGGTGGCACGCGTCTTCGAACTCAGGCAGACGCCGCCTTCGCTCAGGTCGACGACCGTGCAGGCGAGCGACGTCTCGGGGTCCGCCTCCAGGGATTCGCGATCGAGCACCAGGCGGTACACCGAGATCGGCTGGAGCGCGGTGCTCAGGCGGAAGTAGCTGCGGCGGTCGCTGTCTTCGATCCCGGCGGGGATGGCCAGGAGCTGGTGTTGCCCGTCGGCGGAGGTGCCGCGCACTTCGGTTGCGAAGCGCCAGCGCCGCCCGCGAAAGAAGTATTCGCAGCGGACAACAGCGCTGGGGGGCAGGGGGCGCTGGCGGAGCCGCTGCATCGGGACGAGCACGACAAGCCGCTCATCGTTCACGTCTTCGACACGGGTAGCCAGGGTCTCCACACCGTCTCCTGTCTGCACCTGGATCCGAAGGGGAAGGCCCGGGAGCAGACCCTGGGCCCGGTACGGATTCTCACGCGCTTGCGACAAGGCGCCCATTGGTCCTGACCCCTGACGTTCTCTGGAAGATCCCTGATGCGAGCTCGATAGAGTCCGGCACCCGGACCCCGGTTGTTATGTCTGTTCCTGAGCTTAGGAAGGCGACCCCGAGGCCCAGGCTGACAACCGTGGAGATCACGGGTGACAGGTCGGTAGCACGGTCCACTTCGGTGATGACGCAGCCCGCGAACCGGCTGCCGAGGAACGGCTCGAGCTCGTGTTCGAACTCCTCGCGACCCCGGCCGGCGGGTAGCGCCAGGTAGCTGTAGTGCACCGCCGTGGTGCGCGGCGGCTCGAAGAGCCCGGCGGGCGTGTCGACGAAGAGACAGGCGCCCGGGTTCGACCGCGCGGCGAGCAGCCGCAGTTCCCCCGGGCTCGCGGCGTCGACGACGGGGATGCGGAGCCGGCGCCCGCCGGCGTGGAGTTCGGCGCGCGCGGATTCGCGGCTCGTGTCGGCCGCGACGAGGATGGCTTCGCGGCCCGCATCCGCACAGTCGAGCGCCATGCGTAGGAGCGCGCTGGTTCGCCCGGCCTGTGCGGGCCCGTCGATGGTGATAAGCGCCGTCTGCGATTCGTCCGGGTAGGTGGCTTCGCGGGCATCGAGGGCCATTGCGAGCGCGCGCACCGGGTCCGATTCGCGCCGGGCAAGGCGAACGACGGCGTCCGCTGCGGGCTGTGACAGCCCCGCCTCGGTGAGCCGGTCACGAAGCGATGGGGAACGGCCGAGAGCGGGCCGCGGCACACGTTCGAACACCGGGATCGCCGGGCGCGGCCGGGAAGCCCAGTCGTTCGGGGGTGGCGGTTCGTCTTCGATTGCCTCGAGTGGGCCGAACGGGACCGGGCGCGGCGCAGGCAACCGGACGAGCTCCGGCTCGCGGGCCTGGGCCGGTGGCTGCGCCGGGACGTCGCCCGCCACGAAGCCTTCGAACCAGTCGCCGGTCAGCGGGTCCGCCGGGGCGTCCTCGGCGCCGTCGACGGCCGCCTCCTCGCGGGCGAGCATGTCTTCGAGGTCGCCGACGGTAGCGTGTGGGTCGATGTACTGGAGCCTGCTGACGGCGCCTTCGAGTAGCCGCCACTGGAACTCGAGCGAGAGCTCGTGTTCGGCGTGCGGCGGCGCGGCGACCAATTCGACCAGGGGCTCGGCGCCGTCGCGGGTAAGGCTGCGAGTCCGAACGATGATGGCGTCGGGCCCGAACTCGTCGCGAACCCGCGCATAGAGCCGGCGCAGGTCGCTACCGATGAATCGCTTCGTTTCCATCGACGTTCACCTCGATGTTCCCGGCCGCTTCGACGGCCGTTTGTGGCGTGATCTCCGCGAAGGAGAGGACGGTGACGTTGGGCAGCCGGCGTTCGAGCAGGCGCCGGAGCGCCAGCCGGATGCGTGACGAGCAGAGGATGATCGGATCGCGGCCGGCCGAGGCGACGCGCTCGACTTCGGCGCTGACAGCAGCGAGGAGCCGCTGGAGCTGCCACGGGGGCATTGCGATGGTGCTCCCGCGTTCGCCCTGCTGGATGGAGGTGGCGATCTCCTCCTCCGTGCGCGGGCCGACCGTGATGACGTGGATGGTGCCGCTTTCGTCCGCGTGCTGGCGGCTAATCTGCCGGGCGAGTGCTGCTCGGGCGTATTCAGTGAGCAGATCGATATCGCGGGTGACCCGGCCGTGGGTGGCGAGCGCCTCGCAGATGGTGACCAGGTCGCGAATCGAGACACGCTCGGCGAGCAGGTTCTGGAGCACCTCCTGTACTTCGCCGACGGTGAGCGTGGTCGGCACGAGCTCTTCGACGAGCGCCGGGTACTCCTGCCGCAGGTTCTCGAGCAGGTTCTGCACGTCCTGGCGGCTGAGCAGGTCGGGAGCGAAGCGCTTCACCAGCTCCGTCAGGTGGGTGGCAAGCACCGACTCGGCATCGACCACCGTGTAGCCGAGCAGTTCGGCGCGCTCCTTTTGGTTCGCGACAATCCACTTGGCCGGCAGGCCGAACGCAGGTTCGCGGGTTTCGATGCCAGGGATGTCGCCCTCGGCGGTGCCCGGGTCCATCGCGAGGTACTGGCCGGGCTGGAGCGTGCCGCGCGCGATTTCGACACCGCGCAGCTTCACGACGTAGGTGTTCGGCGGGTGGGCCAGGTTGTCGCGAACGCGAACGGTCGGCAACACCAGGCCGAGTTCGAGCGCGAGCTGGCGGCGAATCATGGTGATACGGCGCAGCAGGCCGCCACCCGACTGCTCGTCGACGATGGGGATGAGGCCGTAGCCCACCTCCACCTCGATCGGGTCGACGGACATCATCTGGATGACCTGCTGCGGCCCGAGCTGTTCGGCTTCGCCTGGCAGTTCGATCGGGACCTCGGCGGCCGCGAGCGCTTCGGCCTCCTGGGTGCGCTTGATGACGAACCCGCTGCCTGCCACCAGCCCGGCGACGACGATGAACGGGAGCTTCGGGAGGCCGGGCAGCATGCCGAACGCAGCCAGCGCCGCGCCAGAGATGAGCAGCGGCCGCGCCTGCCCGGAGAGCTGGTCGAACATCTGCGCGCCGAGGTTGCTGGTCCCCGCAGCGCGGGTGACCACGATGCCGGTCGCGGTGGAGATGAGGAGGGCCGGGACCTGGGCCACGAGGCCGTCGCCGACGGTGAGGAGCGCGTACTTATTGAGCGCCTCACCAGCGGGCACACCCTGCTGAACCATTCCGACTGTGAGGCCGCCGATGATGTTGACGATGATGATGACGATGCCGGCGATCGCATCGCCCTTGACGAACTTGCTGGCGCCGTCCATCGCGCCGTAGAAGTCGGCCTCTTCGGCGATGGCGCGGCGGCGGGCGCGGGCCTGCGCTTCGTCGATGAGCCCGGCGTTGAGGTCGGCGTCGATGGCCATCTGCTTGCCGGGCA
>CAZWBW010000114.1:0-7975 GCA_964632355.1 uncultured Anaerolineaceae bacterium
GCACATGGGCGAGGCGGGCGCCGCCGCCGATTTCGGCGCGTCCGTGTCGATGGTCGCGGCGATCCACGACGTGGACTGGCAGTCGGCGGGGATCGAGGAGGTGCTGGACATCCCACCGGAGCCCCGCGAGGGGTGCCTCCGGGAAGTGGAGGCGGTTGCGAAACGGATGGCGTCGTTCGTTCCGGAGGGTGACCGGTTCCTCGAACGGGCACACGAACACCTTCGCGAGACGGCGCCGGGCGACGGCGAACTGCGCCTCTGCCAGGGCGACATCAACGTGTTCAACTACCTGTTCCGCGCGGGGCAGGTGGTCGGCGTGGTGGACTGGGAGCAGGCGCGGATCGGTGATTGCCGATCGGATGTCGGGCAACTTGTCGCGCTGGCGCACCTGAAGGGCGCGCCGTTCGGCCCCGCAGAGACGCAGCCGTTCGTCCAGGCGTACGGGATGGCGTCCGGCCGGCCGCTGACGGGCATGGCGTGGTTCCGGGCGTTCTGGGCGTGGCAGCTGGCGGTGATTCACCACGGCTGGGTGGCGTTCAACGGGACGGATCCCTGGTACACGCGGGCGCAGGTGTACGAGCTGCTCGAGGCATCGCTGGCGGAGGTTTAGCGCCGGCTGGTGCTCGCTTTCGCGGTACGCCGCGCAGTAACTGCCGGTAGCGTGAAGACGAACGCCGTCCCGCGGCCCTGTTCGGTCGTGACCCAGATGTCGCCGCCGTGGGCGCGAACAATTTCGCGGGAGATCGCCAGGCCGAGCCCGTGGCCTTTGCCGTTGCCGTTGCGGGATCGGTAGAAGCGCTCGAAGAGGTGCGGCACGTCCTCGGGCGGGACGCCGCCGCCGGTATCGCTCACCGTCACCTGGACGATGCCGGACTGGGCGTCGCGAGACGAAAGCCGGACGCGCCCGCCGGCCGGCGTGTGGCGGAAGGCGTTGTCGACGAGGTTGTTCAGCACCTGTTCGAGCCGGTCGAAATCGCCGCGCACGTGCGAACGCGCGCCCGGGACCACTTCGAATTCGATGCCGGATTCCTCGGCACGGAGGGCGAAGACTTCGCCCAGGTGCTGGAAGAGCTCGGTAAGGTCCACATCCTCCTGCCGCATGAGCACCTGCCCGCTTTCGATGCGGGAGAGGTCGAGCAGTTCCTGCACGAGGCGGAGGACGCGGTTCGATTCGTTGTTGATGATGCGGGCCGACCGTTCGATGCCGGCGGGGTCGTCGATCGTGCCGTCAAGGATGGCCCCGCTGAAGCCGCGGATCGAAGTGAGCGGCGTCTTGAGTTCGTGGGAAATGTTGGCGAGGAAGTCGCGGAGGGTCTGCTGCGAGCGCTGTACCTCCTCGGTCATACGGTTGAAGTTCGCGGCGAGGTCACGAACTTCGCGGGGACCGGTCGCGGGCACACGCTGGCGATAGTTGCCGCGGGCGACACTGCGCGCAGCCCGGGCGATGTTGCGGAGCGGAGCGGCAACGCTCTGCGAGAGGACGAAGCCGAGGATGAGCGCAGCAGCCACGCCGATAAGGCCGGAGAACAGCAGCCGCGGCATGAGGTCGCCGAGCACTTCCCCGAGGCTGGTCGCGGGCTGGGCGACCACGATCGCTGCGACGGGCGTGTTCGGGAAGGCTTCGAGCAGCCGCGGGCTGAGCGGAACGCTCACACAGAGCAGATCGGGACGACCGGGGACGGTGAGGCGGCACTGGCGGATACCGCCATCGGCGGCGGTGGGATCGCCGAGGGCGAAGTCGTCGACGAACGCCTCCGTCAGGTCGGTGTTGCTGGAGTAGTCGAGCACCCGGCCCTGGGCGTCGACGATAGCGACCGAGGTGTCGCCGACGAACCCACCCTGGTCGCGCTGGTTCAGGAAGCCGCGGAGGCGAAGGAGGAGTTCGCCCTGTTCCGGCTCGGGAGTGGACGCGGCAGGGGAATCCCCCGGGGCGCTCGTGGTCTGAGACTCGGGCGTCGGGACGTTGGGGGCGGGCGCCTCGGCGGAGTCGACTTCGTGGATGGCCTGCTGGTTGATGAGGAGGGCAACGTCTTCGAGGTTGCCGTAGGAGATGGAGTTGCGGTAGCCGCCAAGCAGGAGAAAGAGGCTCAGCGCGGTCAGCCCGAGGGTAACCCCGATGATGACGATGAAGCTCAGGAAGAGCCGAACCTGCAGGCTGGCCATAGGTAGGACCCCCGGCCGGAGGGTCAGGAGTCGTTGTCGACTTCGACGAGTTTGTACCCGACCCCGCGAAGGGTTTCGATCGAGACCTGTGCCCCGGCCAACTTCGAGCGAAGGTGCTGGACGTGCACGTCGACCGTGCGCGTCTCACCGGGATAGTCGTATCCCCAGACGGTTTCGAGTAGCTGTTCGCGGGTCAGCGCGATGCCGGGGTTTTCGACTAGGCCGACGAGCAGGTCGAACTCCTTGGTTCGGAGCTGGATCAGGTCGTTGCCGATACGGGCCTCGCGCCGCGCCTTGTCGACCGAGAGGTTCTTGACGGTGATAACGTTCTGGGGCTTCCGGCCGCCTTCGAACCGTCGGAGGATCGCCTTGACGCGGGCGACCATCTCCCGGGGGTTGAAGGGCTTGGTCATATAGTCGTCGGCGCCGAGTTCGAGGCCGACGATTTTGTCGACGTCGTCGCTGCGTGCGGTGAGCATGAGGATGGGGACGTCGTGCTCGCGGCGGAGTTCGCGGCAGACGTCGAACCCGGTCATGCCGGGCATCATCACGTCGAGGATGACCATGGCGGGCTTGACCTCGCCGAAGCGGGCGAGCGCTTCGTGCCCGTTCGAGGCCGTCTCGACGGTGAAGCCCTCCTTCTCGAGGTAGAGCGTGGCGAGTTCGCGGATGTTCTGTTCGTCGTCTACGACAAGGATTTTTTGCGCCATGGAGGGAGCGGACCTCAGCAGTACTGGGACGCCGGATCCAAGTATGCGCCGGGGATCACACGGACCGCTACCCATCGGTAAGGGGAGGGGAACCACGCGACCCCGGCGCAGAGGGGTGTCCTGGCGGGTGTGGCCGTCGTTCCACCCACCGTTCGTCAGCGAGTATGGGAGTCGCGAGTAAGAGACAGGCAAGCTGACTGCAAACGGGACGTAAACCATCTGGCCTTATGTTCAGGCGTCTTTCCGTTCGGGGTATCCGCGTACCGCCCTCGCAGGGGCGCTGCAGCCGTTAAACCCGCGTTAATCGCCCGGCCGTACGGTCGCTCCCGGAAGGCACGTGAGTGCTCCAGGAGGAAAGGACGACCGTATGCGATTCACTCTGTTTGGCCGGGCGCCCGCAATGCTCTTGGGAGCGGTAGCGGGGATTTCGCTCATCGCCGTGGCCTGCGGCGGTGACGATGACGACGCCGGCGCGACCGCGACACAGGGAACGGCGCCTGCCACCACCGCGGCACGAAACCCGGGGGAAGGGAACGACTACGGCTCGCTGAGCGGGCAGGTGCGCGTCGATGGCTCGTCGACGGTGTACCCCATCGCACAGGCGGCGGCCGAGGAGTTCGCGTTGGCGGCGCAGGGTGTACAGGTCACGGTGGCGTTCTCGGGCACGGGTGGCGGGTTCGAGAAGTTCTGCCGCGGCGAGACCCAGGTGAGCAACGCCTCGCGGCCGATCAAGGAAAGCGAAGCGGAGGCCTGCCGGGCGAACGGCATCGAACCGGTGGAACTGCAGGTCGCCATTGATGCGCTGACCGTCGTGGTGCACCCGGACAACGACTGGGCGAAGTGCATGACGACGGAGCAGCTCGCACTGGCGTTCAAGGACGGCGGGGCACAGCGCTGGAGCGATATCGACCCCTCGTGGCCGGACGAAAAGATCACGTTCTACTACCCGGGCGCCGATTCGGGCACGTTCGATTACTTCGTCGAGGTCATCGAAAGCGTCGACGATTCCAACAGCCACCGCTCCGACGGGACGCCTTCGGAGGACGACAACGTGCTCGCCCAGGGCGTGCAAAGCGACCGGTACGCAATCGGGTACTTCGGGTTCGCCTACTACCAGGAAGCCGGCGACCGGCTCAACGCGGTGGCGATCGACCACGAAGGCGCCGGGTGCGTGGCGCCGACACTCGAGAACGCGCTCGAAGGGAAGTACGTACCGCTGTCGCGGCCGATCTTCATGTACTCCGGCGAGGGGATCCTGCAGGAGCGGCCGGAAGTACTCGGGTTCCTCCGATTCACCCTCGAGAACAGCGACGAACTGGTCCGGGACGTGGGCTATGTGCCGATGAGCGACGACACGCGGAACGCGCAGCTGGCGAAGCTGGAGCAGTTCGCGAACTAGGAGGTCCCCCTCAGCCCATGCGGCGGGAGTATCGACCCGCCGCATGGGAATCCACAAACGCCTGAATCGTTGTTGCCGGAGCAGAAACCGTCGTTATTCTCGCTTCGGCGACATTCGACGAAGAGGACGACAGGGTAGCCCATGACCAGCATGAGCCCGTCCGCCGAAGAGCTCAGCGCACAGCTGCGAAAGCGGCCATTGAAACGGCCGCTGGAGTCGATCATCGTCGGGGCACTGACGGTGTGCGCGCTGACCTCGTTCGTGGTGACCGCGCTGATTGTGTTCACACTGTTCGGCGAAACGGTCACGTTCTTCCAGGAGGTCGCGTTCACCGACTTCGTGTTCGGGACGGAATGGCAGGCGCTGATTCCGCCGAACTTCTCGTACGGCATCTGGGAGCTGGTCGCGGGGACGCTGAACATCGTGCTGTGGTCGATGGTGTTCGCGCTGCCGCTCGGGCTCGGGGCGGCGATCTACCTGAGCGAATACGCGCATCCGCGGACCCGCAAGATCCTGAAACCGATCCTCGAAGCGCTGGCCGGTGTTCCGACGGTGGTGTACGCGTTCTTCGCGCTCACCTTCATCACGCAGGACGTGCTGCGGCCGCTGCTCGGGGAGGACCGGGTCCCGTTCTTCAACGCGCTGGGGGCCAGCCTCGTGATGGCGGTGATGATCCTCCCGACCATCGCTTCGGTTTCGGAGGACGCGATGGCGAACGTGCCGCGCGACCTCCGGGAGGCGGCGTATGGGCTTGGCGCGACGCGACTCGAGGTGGCGCTGCGGGTGGTAGTTCCTGCCGCGCTTTCGGGCATCATCGCGTCCGTGCTGCTGGCTATCGCGCGGGTCATCGGCGAGACGATGATCGTGGCGGTCGCGGCGGGTTCGACGCCGAACCTGACGCTGAACCCGCTCGCCACGGTGCAGACGATGACCGGGTACATGCTCCAGGTGGGCCTCGGCGACGCGGCACGCGGCACGATCCAGTACTCGTCGCTCTTCGCGGTTGGGACGACGCTGTTCCTGTTCACGTTCCTGCTCAACGTGGCGGCCCAGGTGGTCATTCGAAGGTTCAAGGAGTCGTACGAATGACGGTGCGCGACCAGCCGGTCAATCTCCGGGCGACGGGGCAGCTCGCGAGGCGGCAGCTGGCCTCGGGACTGTCGCGGTATGTGTTTTTCGGCGCGACGCTCATCGGCGTGGTGGTGCTGGTATTCCTGGCGTACGACACCGGCCGGCAGGGACTAGGCCCGCTCGATTGGGATTTCCTGACGAACTACCCGTCGCGCTTCGCCGACAGGGCAGGCCTCCGCGCGGGCATCCTGGGGACGCTGTGGGTGATGGGCACGACGGTGTTCATCGCGATCCCGATCGCGATTGGGACCGCGATCTACATCACCGAATTCGCACCGCGGAACCGGTTGCTGACGCTTATCGAACTGAACCTGGCGAACCTCGCGGGGGTTCCGAGCATCATCTACGGCATCCTGGGGCTTGCGGTATTCGTGCGGCTGCTGTCGCTGGGGCCGAGCATCATCGCCGGCGCCCTCACACTTGCTATCATGATTCTGCCCATGACGGTTATCGCATCCGTCGAGGCGATTCGGCAGGTTCCGCCGAGCATTCGCGACGGCTCCCTCGCGCTGGGAGCGACGCGTTGGCAGACGGTCTGGCATCACGTGTTGCCTGCGGCGATGCCAGGAATCATGACCGGAACAATCCTGGCAATCTCACGGGCTGCGGGTGAAACGGCGGCGCTCATCATGATCGGCGCGGCCGGGTTCATCGCCTTCGACCCGCAGACGTTCTTCGACGACTTCACCATCGTCCCCATCCAGATCTACAACTGGACGACCATCCCGAACGAAGACTTCCGGGCGCTCGCCGCCAGCGGAATCATCGTGATGATGGTCTTCATCCTCGCGCTGAACCTTGCCGCGGCGCTTATCCGCGAGCGGTTCCGCCGGCAGTAGGTGCGATGCAGGCAGGAGCTCCCATGGCCAACCCACGAATCGAAGTTCGGCAGGACCCCGCAGTGACCGAAGACGAGACGGTCGACCGCACCATCCCGGAGGCCGCGGGCCGCGAAGGGACCGTCGTCACGCCGGACGAGCCGTCGGCGATCAGCATCCGCAACCTAAACCTGTGGTATGGGACCAAGCAGGCGCTGACGAACGTGTCGCTGGAGATCCCGCGGAACAAGGTGACGGCGCTCATCGGGCCTTCCGGGTGCGGGAAGAGCACGCTGCTGCGTTCGATTAACCGGATGAACGACCTCATCCCGGGGGTGCGGATCGAAGGGAGCGTGGAATACCGCGGTGCGAACGTGTACGACCCGGACGTCGACCCCGTGGAAGTTCGGCGCCGCATCGGCATGGTGTTCCAGAAGCCGAACCCGTTCCCGAAGTCGATTTTCGACAACGTGATGTTCGGCGCGAAGGTGAACGGCTTCCGCGGGAATGCGAACGAGCTCGTCGAACGGTGCTTGCGGCGCGCAGCGCTGTGGGAAGAGGTGAAGGACAACCTGAAAAAGTCGGGGCTTGCACTTTCGGGTGGGCAGCAGCAGCGCCTGTGTATCGCACGTGCGATTGCGAACGAACCTGACGTCATCCTGATGGATGAGCCGTGCTCGGCGCTCGATCCGATCGCGACGCTGAAAATCGAGGACCTGATGCGGGAACTCGTAAAGGACTACACGATCGTGATCGTGACGCATAATATGCAGCAAGCAGCGCGAGTCTCCGACTACACCGCCTTCATGCTCTCTGACGAGCGGGTGACGGGTCAGTTGGTGGAGTTCGGAAAGACAGAACGTCTGTTTACGAATCCACAGGACAAACGGACCGAGGATTACATCAGCGGCCGGTTCGGCTAAGGGCACCGAAATGACCCGCGTAATGTTCCACAAAGAGATCGAATCGCTCGAGGACGAAGTCCTCGTGCTCGGTTCGATGGCCGAAAAAGCGCTGCTCGACGCGATGGAGGCGCTGCGCGACGGCGATGTGCAGTGGTCGCAGAAGATCATCGACGACGACCAGCGGATCAACGCCAAGCGGTTCGAGATCGAGGAGAAGTGCATCTTCGTGATCGCGTCGCAGCAACCGATGGCGACCGACCTGCGCGGGCTCGTCTCGATGCTCTTCATCATCACAGACCTGGAGCGCATCGCGGACCACGCTGAAGGTATCGCCCGCATCAACATGATGCTTGGCGATGAGCCGCTGCCGCGGCGGCTGGGGCTGCTGCCTTCGATGGCCGACCGGGCCGTGGCGATGCTGCGGGATAGCCTGAAGGCGTACATCGAACGCGACGCCGATGAGGCGCGCCGCATCTGCGAGGCGGACGACGAGGTAGACCGCCTGCAGGACCGCATCTACGAGGACGTGACGCGTTCGATGATCGAGGACCCGGCGACGATCGAGCGGAACACGTACCTGCTGTGGACGTCGCACAACCTCGAGCGCATCGCCGACCGGTGCACGAACATCTGTGAGCGCGTGATCTACATGGTCACGGGCGAGATGCACGAAATTAACGTTTCGAAGTACTAGGCTGCTGGTTCGTCTTTGCTGGTACCGTCTCGGGACGAAGAGTCGCTATCGCCCTCTGTGAAGCGTCATCCCATGGAGTTCCGAGGCTACGGTTTGGCTCCCGGCGATAGCCAATAACACCGTGTCACGGTACCATCGTTGTAGACCGTGGCGGG
>CAZWBW010000115.1:0-6223 GCA_964632355.1 uncultured Anaerolineaceae bacterium
GCTGCATCTCGGCGAGGAGGCGCGTGACGCCAGGAAAGCCCGGGATGTTTCGCCCGCCGACAACCTTCGCCACCCGCGCCGGATCCGAGTCGGCCACGCCAACGAGTTCGATGCCCTCAGTGTCCGATAGGACGCGGGCGTGGTTGGCGCCCATCGAACCGAGGCCAATGACAGCAGCACGAAGGTCTGGCGGCATTGGTTGGAGGTTACGGCGGAAGGCAGGAAGGGAAAAGCCGTGGGGACAGACGGGGTTAGGCAGTGCTCAGCGCCGGCCGCCGCGCAGGCTGGTGATGATTTCGTGGCAGAGGGCTTCGATGCCGCGGCGGCGAACGGTGATGGATCGGAGGTTCGATGGGCGTTGCCCGGTGTACGCCTCCGAGACGCGGTGGGGCAGCGGCGTGGAGCCCCAGATGACCATGAACTGGGCCCAGGCGAGGTCAGCGGCTGCGTCGCGCTTCGTCGGATTGCGTTCGGCGCCGTCGATGCAGCGTAGTTCGAGCCCGGAATCTTCGAGCAGGGACTGGAGTTCGCGATGCGTCACGCCGGTTCCGCCGACGATGAGCAGGCGGGTCACGCCGGACTGCAGGCAAGCTTTGATCAGCGCTTCGGCGGCGCGCCGGTTGTTCGAGCCAGCGCAGGTTTCGCAATACGGCTGGGTTGTGCGAACGACGGCTCGAGTATCGGGTCGGCGCAGATTCGCGGCGCAGGAGTCGCACAGTGGCCGCAGGTGCGCTTCCAGCGCAGCCCGGGCGCGGCTCAACTTCTCGGGGGCCATACCGCGCTTCCGCGGGTTCGTCAGCCCCTCACGTTCGAGCACAGCGCGAGCAGTGGTGCGAGCCTCGTCGGATTCGTAGCCGAGGCTCGCGAGCCACGCAGCGATATCAACGGGAGCCGTCGCAATTTTCGGCATCTCCCGTGCAGTGTCGATGTCCTTGCGGACACCTGCTGTCCGGTTTCGCCGTCGAGTCAGCTTCTCGCCACCCTGTTCACGGTCTCGGCGATGTAATCGATGTCCTCGGGCGTGAGCGAGGGGTGCACGGGAAGGCTGAGCACCGATGCGGCAGCGGCTTCGGCCATCGGGACATCGGCTTCGCCGAACCCGAGCTCCTGCATTACCTGCTGGCGGTGAATCGGTACCGGGTAGTGGACAGCGCTGCCGACGCCCGCCTCCTGGAGGCGCGCCTGGACGCCATCGCGGTCGTTCGCGACACGGATGGTGTACTGGTGGAACACATGCCGGTCGCCTTCACGAACACGAGGCGTTTCGGCGGCGGTGATCTTCGAGGAGAGCGCCGCAGCGTTGGCGATGCGAGCCTCGTTCCAGGCTTCGAGGTGGGAGAGCTGGACGAGGCCAATGGCGGCCGCGAGATCGGTCATGCGCCAGTTCAGACCGAAGTATTCGTGGTAGTACCGGCGCTCCTGGCCGTGGTTGCGAATAATCCGGGCCATGCGGGCGACGTCGTCGTCGTTGGTGGTGATGATGCCGCCTTCGCCAGTGGTCATATTCTTCGTGGGGTAGAAGCTGAAGCACCCGACGCCGAAGGACCCGACGCGCCTCCCTTTGTGCTCGGCGCCATGGGCCTGGGCGGCGTCTTCGATAAGCGCGAGGTCGTTGTCCTTGCAGAGCTCCTGGATCTCCTCGATACGTGCGGGATGACCGTAGAGGTGGACCGGCATGATGGCCCGGGTGCGGTCGGTGATGAGGTCTTCCACGCGGTTGGGGTCGAGGTTCAGGTCGAAGGGGTCGACGTCGGCGAACACGGGCTTCGCGCCACAGGCGATGATGCTCGTCGCGGTGGCGATGAAGCTGAACGGCGTGGTGATGACTTCGTCGCCGGGGCGAACGCCGGCCGCCTGGAGGGCAACGATTAGGGCCGCCGTGCCGCTGTTCACCGCGACGGCGTGCCGGGTGCCGATGTACTCGGCGAACGCGCGCTCGAACTCCTCGGTCCGGGAGCCCTGGGCGAGCTGACCGCTATCGAGGACTTCGAGGACGGCGCGCTTCTCCTCTTCGGCGACGAGCGGCCTGGCAACGGGGATGAAGGGGCGATTGCCCGCAGTCATGGCAGATCCTTTCCGGGATTCAGTTGTCCGATTCGACGGGGGCGAGTGCGCCATCGACCTGATGGTACTTGCGGCCACACCCGGGGCACACCAACGATTCGTCGAGGCGGCGAGCGCAGACACAGGCCCAACCCACCTGCCGGGCGGGATTACCCGCGACCAGCGCGTGGTCCGGGACATCCCGGGTTACGACCGAACCGGCAGCGACGAGCGCCCAGCGGCCAATTGTGAGGCCGGGGAGCACAACTGAACGCGCACCAACGGCGGCACCGTAGCGAACGTGTGCGCCTTCGCAATCCCAGTCGCTGGCGCTCTTGAGGGTGCCGTCGGGGTTGATGGCGCGTGGGTACCGGTCGTTGGTGAACACGACCTCGGGTCCGACGAACACGCCGTCATCGAGCGTGGTGCCTTCGTAGACGCAGGAGTAGTTCTGGACCTTGCAGTTCGCGCCGACGCTGACGCCGCTACCGACGTAGACGCCCTTGCCGATGATGCTGCCGGCGCCGATCGTGGCACCTTCGCGGACCTGGGCGTGGTGCCAGATGCTGGCGCCCTCGCCGATGGTCGCGTCGGGGCTGACTTCGGCGCTCGGGTGCACTCGGTAATTGCTCATGAGGTGGCCGGCTCCTGGCTGGCATCGGCCGCTACATCGGCTTCTGCCTCGCGCGAGTAGCGGCGGGCGACGAGATGGATGCGGCGGCGAAGCTCGTCCTTATCGTCCCAGAGCACCGCCTCGATTTCGCCAATGAGGCGCGTGATCTCGGGTTCGGTGACGTCGACGGAGGCGGTAAGCCGCATGACCTTTTCGTGTTCGGTTCGTTCCATGCGTTCGAAGTCGGCGACGAGCTCTTCGCGGAGCTTTTCGCCGGGGCGAGGGCCGGTGAACACGACTTCGATGTCGGTCCCGGGGCGGAGGCCGCGCAGGCGAATCATGCGCTCGGCGAGTTCGAGGATATTGATCTCCTCGCCCATGTCGAGCATGTAGATGTTGCCGTGGCCTCCGAAGGCGCCGGCCTGGATCACGAGGCTTACGGCCTCGGGGATGCTGATGAAGTAGCGCATCATGTCGGGGTGCATGACCGTCACAGGGCCACCGCGCTCGATCTGGCGCATAAAGGTGGGGACGACGGAGCCGCGGCTGCCCATGACGTTGCCGAAGCGAACCGCGGCGAATTGCGTTGAGTCGCTTTCGCGGGCGAGCGCGAGCACGAGCAGCTCTGCGATGCGCTTGGTGGCGCCCATGATGGAGCTCGGGCGAACGGCCTTGTCGGTGGAGATGAGGACGAAACGTTCGGTACCGTAGGTTCGCGCCGCGCGCGCCACGTAGTAGGTGCCGAGGACGTTGGTACGGAAGGCTTCGTCCGGGTGGACCTCCATGAGGGGCACGTGCTTCAGCGCTGCGGCGTGGTAGATGAGGTGGGGCCGGACTTCCCCGACGATGCGGTCCACCTTCTTCTCGTCGGCGACGTTGGCGACCCAGAGCTTGATGATGGTCTCCGGTGAGATGTTGGCGAGCTCGAGCGAGAGGTCGTGAAGCCCGCTCTCGTTGTTATCGAGCATGTGGAGCTCGCGCGGGTGGAAGGTCAGCACCTGCCGGCAGAGCTCCGAGCCGATGGAGCCCGCGGCGCCTGTGACCAGCACGATGCGGTCCTTCACCGACTGGGAGCAGCGCGCGTAGTCCACCTCGACGGGGTCGCGGCCGAGGAGGTCGTCGAGCGTAATGTCGCGGAGGGTGTCCTGGCCCTTCCCCATGACCCAGTGGTCCACGCCGGGGACGATGCGCACCGGGACGTTCAGTGACTGGCAGACACCCAGCACGGAGCGAACGAACGCGCCAGGCGGGTTCTGAATCGCGATCGCGACCATTTCGACGTCGTGGCGCTGGACGATTTCGCCGAGCTGGGTCACGGGGCCAAGGACGCGAAGCCCATGCACGCGGGTGTGGTGCTTCTTTGGGTCGTCGTCGACGAAGCCGATGGGTTGGAGGTTGAGTTCCGGGGAGTTCTGGACTTCGCGCGCGAGGAGCTGACCGTTGCGCCCCGCACCCACGATCAGGAGACGGCGAGACGCGACTGACGCCCACGGAAGCCGCAGGAGCAGCCGCGCACGCATCTTAACCATCGCCATGCCGGGATAGATGAGGACGCCGGCGATGAGGATGACGGACAGGGGGAGATGGCGTTCCTGGAGAAGGGCGTTCCCGGCGAACAGGCCGATGGTGACGGTAACGACGGGCCGAAACAGCGCGAGGATGTCGCCGACGCTGGCGTAGGTCCACATCGTCCGGTAGACGCCAAAGAGCAGGTTGGCGACAACGAACGCGAGGACGATGAACGGCAGGACCTTGGCGGCGAACTCGATGTTGTCGCGCGGGACATCAGCGTCGAACCGGAGAAGAAGGGCGGCCACGTAAGCGGCGACGACGACGGATGCGTCGAGCAGCATCGCGATGGCCGTGCCGAGCGGATCGCCTGGGAGAAGACGAGCGAGGAAACGATCGGGGCGCGGGGAATAACGCGGCTCGCTTTGGCTCATCGCGCGCCGCTCCCTGTAACGACAACGAGCGCCGTCTTCAGCAGGATCTTGATATCGGTCAGGACCGAATGGTGATCCACGTACGCGAGATCGTATTGAAGGATTTCGTCGTAGGGCAAATCCGATCGGCCACTAACCTGTGCAGGACCAGCAATCCCGGGGAGAACGCTATGGCGGCGATGGTAGGCCTCGGGGTACTGGGCGACGATCTCGGGAATCTCGGGTCGGGGCCCGACAAGGCTCATCTCGCCCTTGAGGACGTTGATGAGGTTGGGGATTTCGTCGATCGAGAACTTGCGGGCGAAGGCGCCACAGCGGGTGATGCGCGGGTTCCGCTCGCCGGGTGGGTCGAACACGAAGGTGGACCAATCGCGGATCTCGTAGGACTTCTCTTCGCCGGGTTCGGCGTGGCGCATCGTGCGCAGCTTGTACATGCGGAAGGGTTTTCCGTGCAGGCCGATCCGCTCCTGGACGAAGATGGGGTTCCCGCGCAGTTCGATGGCAAGGACCAGGGCCATGATGCCGGCGATGAGCGCGGCGAGGGGAGCGATTAGTAACGTGATGATGACATCGAAGGCACGCTTCGCCACCCGGCGAGGGTACGACTGGCGTGGGTTAGGCGCGATGTCACGGGAAGGGATGCGTTAGCAGTGGATTCTCGCTGGCGGGACAGTGACTGAAGAAAAAGAAGCGGGCGGCCCTTGAAAGACCGCCCGCTGATGGTTCCAGGGGTAGCGAAGACTACTTCTGGAGGATGTGGATGGTGCAGGCCGAGCAGAGGCCGATGACGTGGGCGAGACCGACCTTGGAGTTCTCGACCTGGCGATCGCCGGCCTGGCCGCGGAGGTGGAAGACGATCTCGGCGATGTTGGCGACGCCAGTCGCGCCGAGCGGGTGACCCTTCGAGAGCAGACCGCCGGAGGCGTTGACGACCGCCTTCGACTTCGGCTGGTAGGTCTTGTCGACGAAGGGAGCGACGTCCTCCTCGTACTTGGTCGGGATCTTGTTCCCGAGCCACGGAGCACCGCTGGCCACGTGCGCGGCCGCCTCGCCGTCGCCGCAGAGGCCGAGGTTCTCGTAGTGGAGGAGCTCAGCAGTGGCGAAGCAGTCGTGGAGCTCGACCTGGTCGAGGTCCTCGGGGCCGACGCCGGCGGTCTCATAGGCGATCTTCGCGGCGTTGCGGGTCAGGGTGTTGATGTCGGGCAGCGTGAGGTCACGCGGGGTGTACGGGTCGCTCGTGAGGACCGATGCCGCCACCTTGATGGGCTGGGTGGTGAACTGGCGGGCCTTGTCCATCGAGGTGAGGATCGCAGCCGCGGCGCCGTCGCCCGTCGGGCAACACATGAGGAGCGTGTTGGGGTAGGCGATCATGCGGCTGTTGAGCACTTCGTCGAGCGGAGATTCCTTCTGGTACTGCGCCAGCGGGTTCATGGTGCTGTGCCAGTGGTTCTTCACGCTCGCGAGCGCGAAGTGCTCCTGCTTGGTGCCGTATTCGCGGCTGTGCTCCATGCCGGCCATACCGAAGACGGCGGGCATCATGTACGAGCCGACGCGGCCTTCAAGGCTGGTAGCTGGGTCCCCACGGGAGCCGAGGAGGCCCTGCTTACCCATCTGCTCGGAGCCG